>NZ_JAFCMA010000018.1:0-167637 GCF_018130125.1 Bradyrhizobium sp. AUGA SZCCT0177
CGCCTTGTCGTCTTCGCCAATGCCGTAATCAGGTCCGGACAGCCTTGGAAAGGCGCTAACGCCTCTTGACAGCTAACACGGTAGATCCCGGCGTTCGCCGGAACGACGAGACTCAGATCAGGTCCGTAGGGTGGCCACCAATTTTGTTCGCCGCATCGCATCGGTGGGTTACGGCTTGCGTCTAACCCACCCTATGATTCCGGCGAGTGCCGTTACTTCATCCCCATGCAACTCGCATAGAACGTGGTGGTCGCCGGCCAGTCCGAGAACATGCCGCGGATGCCGACCTGTTTTGCGAGGACATCGAGCACCGTCAGCGTATCGCCGTCGCGGTCGATGGCTGGCTTGATGGAGCGATGATAGAAGCCGCCGCCCTTGTTGAGCGGCCCGTCGCGCTCCAGCGACCAGCCGATCAGATCGAGGCCGGCGGCCTTCGCGGCCTTGGCGTATTCGGACGGGATGATTTCCTTTTTGTCGTTCAGCGTCAGCATGGTCCAGATCGGCGGCGCCAGGATTCTGACGCCCGATGCCTTCAGCTCGGCCATCGACGGCTTCCAGGTCTCGGGCTTGCCGGGATCAAGACCCTGCTTCTCGTAGCGGTCCTCGAGATAGACCGCCTGCGCACCAAAGTCGGGTTCGGCCTTTACCCAGAACAGCACGTCGGAAAGATTAAAGCTTTGCGCGAACACGTCGCTCGCCGGAACGCCCGCGGCCTTGTAGGCCTGCAGCATTTGCGCGGCATACTTCTCCTGGGTGTAGTCGCCGTCGAACGGCATCGGCACTTCGGGCGACTTCAGCTCGGGCGTGAACTTGGCGCCGAGGCTCTTGATCAGCGCGATACTTTCGTCATGCGTCATCAGCGTGCCGGAAGCGGCGTAGAGATCCGTGCGCCAGCGCGGCGTGCCGTTCTGGTAATCGGCCACGTTGGTGGCATCAGGATTGAAGCTGTCCATCTTCGCGGTCAGCGACTTGAACTCGGCGAGCGTGATGTCGCTGGTGCAGCACTTGGCGGAGGCCTTCTTGCCGGCGGCCGGGTCGGACGGGCTGAAACCTTGCGTGCATTTGGCAGCGAGCGCCGGCACCGACAGGATGTTGGTGGTGGTGTGCAAATCGCATTGTGCATGCCGGCAGACCAGCTGGCGGTCTTTGGTGAAGGTCACGTCGCATTCGATGATGCCGGCGCCCATCCGGGCTGCGGCGGTATAGGATTCCCTGGTATGTTCGGGAAATTGCATGGCCGCGCCGCGATGGCCGATCGAAAAGTCGGTCTTGTGGAACGGGCCGGTGCACTGGCTGAGCTTTTCCTTGAGCGGGCCATCCTTCATCTTGTCGACGAGGTAGAACGGGCGCGGGCCGATCTGCGCCTCGCGGGGCAGGGGCACGCTTTGCGCCGCGGCGGGGGCGGCGGGCGCAAACAGCGCGACCGCGGAGAATAGAACCAGAAGGCGGCGAGAGTGCATGAACGAACCTCGGAAGTGGCGGAGTAAAAAACGGATATCACCACGACATTATGACGTCTGCGTGTGGGGTTGCGCTCGCTTGGCGTTTATCTACAGTTCGCGCGGTCGCACGGTGGCGATCTTACGCAAAATAACAATCGGGAGGAACCGAAATGCCGAAAGCCCTGTTCGTCGTCCGCGCCACCGTGACGGATGCCGCAAAGCGTCAGGCGTTCGATGCCTGGTATTCGCGCGAGCATCTGCCGGACGCGGTCAAATCGTTCGGCGCCGAGAAAGCGTGGCGCTACTGGAGCCTCAGCGATCCCGAACTGCATCACGCGATGTATCAGTTTTCCGACGAGGCCGCGCTCGACCGCGCGACCAAAGGTCTTGACATGACCCGGCTGATCGCCGATTTCAACCGCGACTGGCCCGACGTGACGCGCACGCGCGAGGTGCTGGTGCTGGCCGAGGAGTTTGGGAAGTAGCTCACCGTCGTCCCGGCGAAGGCCGGGACCCATAGCCACCGGCGGCAGTTGTTGCGCACGCTGGTGGTGATCTTCCTTTTCCAGCAACAGTGGCCGCGGCGTATGGGTCCCGGCCTTCGCCGGGACGACGTTCGTGGCGACAGGCAAAACCTGAACGCGCAGTTCAGCTGCCATTCATCTCGGCGCACCGAAACTCTCCTGCTCAATCCAACCGATCGCAGAGGAGGAGATGTCATGGAGCGCCGGCACTTTCTGAAACTCGCCTTTGGATTTGTAGCAGGTGGTGTCGCACTTGCGGCCGGCGCACAGGCCGCCCCGCTGACGCCGCAGCCGCTGGTTCCGGATGGCCAACTCCCTGCCAATCCGGATGCGCAACCCGCCGTCACGACTGGCGATGAGGTCGATCGGCTTCAGCCAGAGGAAGTGCGCGGGGGTCGAGGCCGTGGCCGTGGCCGCGGATGGGGTCGTGGCCGTGGCTGGGGCCGACGCCGCGGATGGGGCCGTCGTCGCTGGGGCTGGGGCCGTCGTCGTTGGGGCTGGCGCCGCAGGCGCTGGGGCTGGCGCCGCAGGCATTACGGCTGGCGTCGCCGCTACTGGCGCCGTCGTTACTGGCGTCGCCGCTACTGGTAAGGTTCGCGGGTCCGGGGCGGGGATGGCATTTGCCGTCCCTGCCTTGTTCGGCTCGGCGTGGACTTCATCCCATCCGGCTATCTGATTTTCGGCGAAGTCTCGAAATTCGCCTGCGTGTCCTGCGTGTGAAGGTGCTTCAGCCTTCCGCCATCCTCGATCAGATAAAAATGGTTTCCGACGATACCCTTTTCGTTGCGGGCGCCGCGAAACACGATCATGCGGCTGTTGGCGCGGCTGACGACGGGATCGAAATCATCTGACACCTCGTGCCAGCCCGAGATCGTGAACAGCTCGATGATGTTGCCGGTGCGCGCATCGAGCAATGTGGGCGCGACGCAGGTCGAGCCGCAGGGCAGCTTGACCACGATGTAACGGCCCGCCGCATCGATCTTCCCGTCGTCGGCCGCGGCGAGAAAAGTCTCGCGGCGGGCGCGCAAATCCGGCGTCACCAGGCGCGGTTTTGCGACTTTTCCGGCGTAGACCTTGGCCGGATGGTCCGCGAATTTGGGTGGTCCTTCGGCATGCGCCGATAGGGTGAGGCAGGCCAGCGCGAGCGCAATGGCGACAGAGCGGAGGGAATTCATGGCTGCTTGCCTGGAAACGTGCACCCCGCTTCGTCTGCGTGACAAGCCGCCACGTTCAATTTGGTCCTGACCATAAAAAAGCCCCGCCGGAGCGGGGCCTTTTGCCGAATTAAATCATGTTACCGAACGCGGCAGCGCCCGTAGGCCCAGACCATGCCGTAAGGGCAAACCCGGCCGCCGGGCCGCACCACCACAACCGGGGGCCGCACAACTGCACGCGGCGCGACGTAGACGGCGCGCGGCGCCACCACAACGGCGCGCTTGGGCTGGCAGCCGCCATAGGGACCGCGATAATAGCCAGGGCCGCATCCGCCCGCGGCGTTGGCCGCGCTGAAGCTCGCAAACGAGGCTGCGACCAAGACTGCAGCGAAAAGGTACTTCATGTTTTCTCCCGATTTTAAGCCGCCATGCGGCGCGGTTCCGAACCTAGTCACGGAGACCTGAATAGAAAATGAATGTTGTCGATTCGTGAAACAGCAGCAAGAAATTGCCGGTTGAGCGGCTGTCACATTCCCGTTGCCGCGCCTCATTTGCGGCCAATTCGTAAACAAACGCGCTGCACGAATTAAGCTTCGCTCGGGCCGAACAGCGCCGCGAACCGCTTCTCGCCGTTGCGCGTGAAATTGACGACGCGGCTGCCCGGCGCGGTATCGCGCGCGGCCCAGTTCAATTCGGTGAACCGGCTCATGACCGCCGCACCCAACGTGCCGGCGAGGTGGTGCCGCCGTTCGCTCCAGTCGAGGCAGGCCTTGCAAACCGGCCGGCGCGGATGCGCCAGCGTGTCGGCGTCGATCTGCAGCGACTTCGCCATGAAGCGCTTGCCTTCACCGGTGAGTTCGATGGTCTCCTTGCTTTGCCGGACCAGCTTCTGCTTCTTCATGCTGTCGAGCATTTGCACGCCGAGATCGCCGGCGAGGTGGTCGTAGCAAATCCGCGCCCGGCGCAGCGCCGGATCCTTTGGCCCGGTGCGCACGCGCATGTGGCCGGCACGGGCGGCAAGCCCCGCCAGGCCCTCGAGCACGCCGGCGACATCGGGGTCGGCGAGGCGGTAGTAGCGGTGACGGCCCTGCTTCTCCTGCTCGATCAGCCCGCCGGCTTCCAGTTTGGCCAGATGCGAACTCGCCGTCTGCGGCGTGATCCCGGCCTCGTGCGCCAGCTCGGTCGCGGTCAGCGCGCGCCCGGTCATCAGCCCGGTCAGCATGTTCGCGCGCGCGGGATCGCCGACCAGGGAGGCAACCATTGCGATGTCGGGGCCTGCTTTCATAGTTCGATGATAGCCGAAGCATCGACGACGATCAAGCGGGTAGTGTCGCCTCGAACGTCATTGCGAGGGAAGCGAAGCAATCCATCGCGCCACACGCGGAGGAATGGATTGCTTAGTCGCTGTGCTCGCAATGACGACAACAAAGACCGGAGTCCCACATGACCATCACCGTCTTCATCCGTTACCAGCTCGATCCGTTTAAGCGTGCGATGTTCGAGGAATACTCGAAAAACTGGCTCACCATCATTCCCCGATGCGGCGGCGACCTGATCGGCTACTGGATGCCGCATGAAGGCACCAACAACATCGCCTTCGCGCTGATCTCGTTCGACAGCCTCGCGGCCTACGAGAGCTACCGGGCGCGGCTGCGCGCCGACAAGGAAGGCATGGCCAATTTCAGCTTCGCCGAGGAGAACCAGTTCATCCTCGCCGAAGAGCGCACGTTCCTGCGCAAGGTCGTGGCGTGAGCGTCTGGCGGAGGCGGTGTCGCGTACCTATGTTGGCCGCGCCAACAAACAATTCGGGGAGTGACCATGCTGACAACTGCTGACAAACGCGCCGCCTTCAAGAAGTTGCACGAGAGCGGCTGCTTCATCATCCCCAATCCGTTCGACGCCGGCAGCGCGAAGGCGTTGCAGCATCTCGGCTTCAAGGCGCTGGCGTCCACCAGCGCCGGTTTTGCCTGGGCCATCGCCAAGGCCGACAATGCCGTCACCGTCGACGACGTCTGCGATCATCTCGCCGCGATCTCTGCTGCGGTCGACATTCCCGTCAATGCCGATTTCGAGGACGGCTTTGCGCATGAGGCGGACAAGGTCGGCGTCAACGTCGCGCGCGCGGTCAAGACCGGCATCGCCGGCCTTTCGATCGAGGATTTCACCGGCGACAATGCCAAGCCGCTGTTCGATCGTGAGCTCGCTATCGATCGCATCAGGGCGGCGCGCCAGGCGATCGACGCCGACAATAGCGGCGTGCTGCTCACCGGCCGCTGCGAGGCATTCCTGCGCGGGGTGAAGGACATGAAGCTCGTGATCGACCGGCTCACCGCGTATGCTGAGGCCGGCGCCGACGTTCTCTATGCGCCCGGCATCTCGACGCCGGAAGAAATTTCGGCGGTCGTGAAAGCGGTCGCGCCAAGACCGGTCAATCTTTTGGTCGGCGCGGCCGGGCCTTCGCTGAAAATTGCCGGCGATCTCGGCGTCCGCCGTATCAGCGTCGGCGGTGCGCTCGCGCGGATGGCGTGGGCCGGCTTCATGAAGGCGTCGAAGGAGATGGCGGAGCAGGGCACGTTCACGGAGTTCGCGAACGGCTATCCTGGCGGCGAACTCAACAAGATGTTCAGCTAACACCTTCAAAGAAAAACGCAGCGGGCGAAATGCCCGCTGCGCTGTCGTTTCATATCACTCGTCAGATTACGCTTGCCTCAGCCGTTACTGCTTGGCCGGTGCGTCGGCCGGAGCGGGCGGCGCCGCCGGCGAGGGCGCTGCCGGACGCGGCGGCGCAGCACCGGTGGTCGTGCCGGGCAGGTTGTTGGACTTCGGCGTTACGTCACGCATGCCCGGAGGCGCCGCGGGGGTAGCCGGCTGTGTTTGCGCGGTCTGGCTGGACGGCGTGGTGCCGGCCTCGTTGACGCTGGTATTGTTCAGACCATAGAACAACGCACCCATCACCACGGCGATGGCAATCGCGAACATCGCGATCTTGGTGCCGTTGGCCGGAGCCTCGGCGAGCTGCGGGTCGGCCTGTATCTCGTTGTCGAGACTGTTCATACGTGCCTGACGGCGGATCTCGTCATCACTCAGATTGGCACGATACGGGTCGTTCGGATTGTAGGTCATCAATCAGTTCCTCCGTTAGAACCCCAAAGTGTTTAGCGGAGATACAATGGCTGGCGCGACCGGATGTTCCGCGTCAATCTTGCAACCGGTTAATGATGGAACCCGTGATTCGCAGGTTCCATAGGATCACGAGGTTGCGAAGAGGCTGCATAAGAGGTTGCCATGTGGGCCCTGCCGCCCAGCGATACCGTGCTGCACCTGCTGTCTTACGTGGCCCTGACCGCGCAGGCGATGACGGCCGCCCTGGCCGCCGGGCGCCGCAGCATGGATTGGGCCGGCGTATGCATGCTGGGTTGCATTACCGCGCTCGGCGGCGGAACCATCCGTGACGTGCTGCTCGGGCACTACCCGTTGGTCTGGGTGAAGAACCCGTCCTACCTGGCGCTGACCGCGATTGCGGCTTTCGTGACCATCCTAATTGCGCGCCATGTGCACCGGCTCAACCTCGCATTCCTGGTGCTCGATGCGATCGGCCTCGTGGTGTTCACGATGGCCGGCTGCGACGTCGCCCGGCAAGTCGGCGCGCCGCTGCCGATCGTGATCGTCGCCGGCATGATCACGGGCTGCGCCGGCGGCGTGCTGCGCGATATCCTCTGCAACGACGTGCCGCTGCTGTTTCGCTCCGAACTCTACGCCAGCGTTTCCGTCGTCACCGGGCTGTTCTACGTCACCGCCTTCGGATTGCAGTTGAATCACGAGCTCTGGACCGGATTGACGTTCGTGCTCGGGCTGACGCTGCGGCTGCTCGCGATCCGCTACAAATGGGAAATGCCGAAATTCGTCTTCGGCGGCGATCAGCGCTGACCGACGAACGCAGCGCACCATAACGCTTTAGCCAGAATCGCCTGCAGCCAAAGGCCGCCTGGGGCGTTATCCCCAAACGCAGGGCAGCCGGCGACGTCATGCCGTTTCGTGCCGGGGCGGTCCGGCGACACAAAGCGAAACCGGCCGGCGTTCTTCCCGGCACGAAATTGCGATCTTTGATCGCGCGGCTGACTTGCCGAGATTTGTGGTGCGGGAAGCGGAAAATCCGACATAGACTGGTTCTAAGAAGTTCTGACGCCTACATAAAACACAGCCTTGCTCAGAAATCGTCTTGGCGATCAAAGCGGCTGGCAAAAGAGGGCTTAAATGGGAATCAACCAGGGTCCGATCAGTCTCGATCAGAAATACACCCAAGGAAGCGGCCATATCTTCCTGACCGGCATCCAGGCGCTGGTGCGGCTGCCGATGGCGCAGATCCGCCGCGACCGCGCCGCGGGGCTCAACACCGCTGGCTTCATTTCAGGCTATCGCGGCTCGCCCCTTGGCGGTTACGACCAGCAGCTGTTCGCCGCCCGCAAGCATCTCGAGCAATACAACATCAAATTCCAGCCCGGCGTGAACGAGGATCTCGCGGCCACCGCGGTCTGGGGCTCGCAGCAGCTCAATCTGTCGCCCGGCGCCAACTATGATGGCGTGGTCGGTATCTGGTACGGCAAGGGCCCCGGCGTCGATCGCTGCGGCGACGTGTTCCGTCACGGCAATGCGGCAGGCTCGGCCAAGAACGGCGGCGTGCTGGTTCTCGCGGGCGACGACCACGGCGCCAAATCCTCCACCGTGCCGCATCAGTCGGACCATGCCTTCATGTCGGCGCTGATGCCCTATCTCTATCCCTCCAGCATCCATGAAATGATCGAGATGGGTTTGCTGGGTATCGCGATGTCGCGCTACTCCGGCTGCTGGGTCGGCATGAAGGTGATCACCGAGACGGTGGAAACCACCGCCGAGATCGACCTCACCGACGAGATGACGCCGTTCGTGATCCCGACCGATTTCGAACTGCCGGAGGGCGGCCTCAATCTGCGCTGGCCCGATGACCGCTTTGCGCAGGACCGCCGCCTGCAGGACTACAAGGGCTTCGCCGCGATCGCCTTTGCCCGCGCCAACAAGGTCAACCGCGTCACCATGGATTCGCCGAACGCCCGCTACGGCATCATGGCGTCCGGCAAAAGCTACGAGGATATCCGCCAGGCGCTGCGCGAACTCGGCATCACGCCTGAAATCGCCGCCAAGATTGGTCTCAGGCTTTACAAGATCGGCATGCCCTGGCCACTGGAGCCGGAAGGGGTCAGGCAGTTCGCGGTGGGTCTCGAAGAAATCTTCATCATCGAAGAGCGCCGCGAGATCGTCGAGAACCAGGTCAAGCAGGAGCTGTTCAACTGGCGCGACGATGTCCGTCCCCGCATCATCGGCAAGATGGACGATCACGACAAGCGCTTCCTGCCGTTTGCCGAAGAGCTCAGCGTCGCCTCGCTTGCGAGCTCGCTGACCGAGCGACTGCTTCGACTTAATCTCAACCCCGAAATCGCAGCGCAGCTCCGCGCCAAGGCCGACTGGTTCAACGGCCGGCAGGCAACGCAGATGCAGGCGGTGGCGCCGATCACCCGCACCCCGTATTTCTGTTCGGGCTGCCCGCACAACACGTCCACCAAGGTGCCGGAAGGCAGCCGCGCCTTTGCCGGCATCGGTTGCCACTTCATGGCGCTGTGGATGGACCGCTCGACCGAGACGTTCACCCATATGGGCGGCGAGGGCGTGCCCTGGGTCGGTGTCGCGCCCTTCACCAAGGAAGAGCACGTGTTCGCCAATCTCGGCGACGGCACGTATTTCCATTCCGGCAGCCTCGCGATCCGCCAGGCGGTCGCCTCCGGCGCCAACATCACCTACAAGATCCTCTATAACGACGCGACCGCGATGACCGGCGGCCAGCATGTCGACGGCGAATTGTCGCCGCAGCAGATCACCTTCCAACTTCACGCCGAAGGCATCCGCGAAATCTATCTGGTCTCGGAAAATCCCGACGCCTATCCGGCCTCCGAGATCGCGCCCGGCGTCAAGACCGCGCATCGCGACGAACTCGACACGGTCCAGAAGACGCTGCGCAAGGTAAAGGGCGCCTCCGCGATCGTGTTCGTGCAGACCTGCGCCGCCGAAAAGCGTCGCCGCCGCAAGCGTGGCACGCTGGAAGACCCGGCGCGTCGCGTTATGATCAATCCGGCCGTCTGCGAAGGCTGCGGCGATTGCTCGGTGCAGTCGAACTGCATCTCGGTCGAGCCGTTGGAGACTGAACTGGGGCGCAAGCGCACCATCAACCAGTCGACCTGCAACAAGGATTATTCCTGCGTAAAGGGCTTTTGCCCGTCCTTCGTCACCATCGACGGCGGCAAGATGCGCAAACGCGCGGCGGCGGGCGTTGGCGACATCGGCGAGCTGCCGGAGCCTGCCTCAAGGCCGGCGCTGGACCGTCCCTATAACGTCGCCGTCGGCGGCGTCGGCGGCACCGGCGTGCTGACCATCGGTGCATTGCTCGGCATGGCCGCGCATATCGAGGGCAAGGCCAGCATGATCCTCGACATGTCCGGCCTCGCCCAAAAGGGTGGTGCGGTGCTGAGCCATGTGCGTCTGTCAGAACACACCGCCGACGTCACCTGTTCGCGCATCGTCACCGGCACCGCCGATCTCGTGCTTGCGGCCGACGAGGTGGTGGCCGTCTCCAAGGAAACCATCACGCTCTGCGAATCCAGCCGCACCACCGGCATCATCAACACCCACCTCATTCCGATCGCCGATTTCATCCTCAACCGCGATTTCAATTTCCAGGCCCGCAAGGTCAACCACGTGCTGGAGACCGCGCTACGCAAGGATTCGTCGTTCTTCGATTTCACCAAGCCTGCCGAAATGCTGCTCGGCGATTCCATCGCCACCAACATGATGATGATGGGCTTTGCCTATCAGAAGGGCCTGTTGCCGCTGTCGGCCAAGGCCATCGAGCAGGCGATCGAGGTCAACGGCGTCGCAATCAAGCTGAACATCCAGGCGTTCCAGCTCGGACGGCTGGCCGCACACGACCCCGCAAAGCTGATCGCGATGATGAAGGATCAGGACGGGAGCCTCGCCCCCAAGACGCTGGACGCGATGTCGCTCGACGAGATCATCGCCCACCGCAGCAGCCTCCTGACTGAGTATCAGGACGCAAAACTCGCCGCCCGCTATCAGGCGCTGGTCAAGAAGGTCTGCGACGCCGCCATCGATGGCGGTTACGACGAGGCCTTGCCGCGTGCGGTCGCGATCAACTATGCCAAGCTGCTGGCCTACAAGGACGAGTACGAAGTCGCACGGCTCTACACCGACGGCCGCTTCGAAAAGCAGCTTCGCGACCAGTTCGAGGGCGACTTCAAGTTCAGCTTCAACCTCGCGCCGCCGATCCTCGGTGGCGGCCTCGATGCGCTGGGCCGGCCGAAGAAGCGCGCGTTCGGGGCGTGGATGATGCCGGTGTTCCGGATGCTGGCGAAGATGAAGGGCCTGCGCGGCACCGCGTTCGACATCTTCGGCCACAGCGCCGACCGCAAGATGGAACGCGACCTGATCGCAGGCTACGAGAAGGACATCGCAACCGTGCTCGGCCTGCTGTCGCCGCTCACGCTCGACACCGCGATCGAAATCCTCTCGCTGCCCGACCGCATCCGCGGCTACGGCCCGGTGAAGGAAAAGGCCGTGCACGACGCCAAGGCCCGCTATACCCAACTCGCCGCCGACCTCGTCAACCCGCCGCCGGCGCCAAGGCAGATCGCGGCGGAGTAGGGCGAGCCCTCACGACATCGTCGTCCCGGCCTTGAGCTCAGATGCGCAATTGCGCATCGGGGGACCCATAGCCACCGATCGCAGTTTTGCGAATGCTGGAGCTCCAGCATGCCTAAAACGCAAAAGACCTCCGAGCCGAAGCTGGAGGCCTTCACTGTCACGAGGGGTACATCCGCCCTTCGCGACACTACTGGCGCGCATTGCTGCGCTATGGTTGATAGTCATAATCCATGACCGTCAACGTTTTATGACGTTGATGGCGCCTGCTAATCAAACTGTGGATCAGCAACCCGGATCGACGTCACCCGGCCGCCGCTCATTTCGATTGAAAACGTCCAGGGCTTATAGGACCACACATCGGTGTTCGGTTGAGAGCTGGGCCCAACGAGCATCGGCTTGCCGAGTTGCTTGGTCACATTATCGGCCGTCGCCCCAAGGGTGAGGCCGTTGAAACCGTATTTGTCGGCCGGCGAGCGGCCCGTTACCTGGATGGCCACCAGCCTGTCCTTCCAGATCGAGGCGAGCAGATACGGTTCTTCATTTGCGTTGCCCAGGAAATGGACCCAGACCGTTGTGCCCTTCGGCCCCTCGATCTGGCGGCTGGGTTGTCCCAGCGCGGATTTGACTGCAGCCGCTGCCATGCCGACGACCAGCGGGCCGATGCGCATGCATGCGTGTTCCGACAGCGCCTTGATCTGCTCGGGAGACAATTTTTCCGACGGTCCGATCACGCAGGCAAAGCCGGGTCCCGGACGTTTATAATAGCCACGATGCACGGGATCGACGAGGTCCGGGCGCGCCTGCTGCGCAAGTGCGTCGGTTGCCTGCGCCAAGCCCATCATCGCGATCGCCCCGGCCATGGCGAACATCGTCCGTGCTCGCGTCATGCCGCGACTCCCGTTTCAACTAAAGATAGCGAAGCTAGGTAGCATGTCTTGGTTCCCAACGGCCAGAGCGGCTAGCCCACCATTTTTTATGAATCGTGGCATGGTGGCTAAGCCAGTGCCAATCCCAATCGCCCGCTCGTCATGAACAAAGGTGCAGACCATGCCCACAGCCCTTGATGCCAACCCTGAGCGGCTGGATCAGCATGAGCAGAAGTTCGCTCAGCGAGTTCGCGAACATGGCTGGTGCGCTACGCATGTCATGCCAGACGATGAGGGACCCGGGTTCTCCTACACGACCGGCTTCTGGCTGAAGTTCGGCTTTCCGGAGGTGATCCTGTTCTCAATGTCAAAAGAGAACGCTCAGGATACGTTCTGGACCATTTATCGCGAACTCGAAGCGGGACGGCGTTTTCCCGTTGGCGAAACAACCGGTGAGATATTTGAAAATGCCGCGGCCGTGCTTCTTCCCGTGTCGCTTGAGCACTATCAAGCCCATCTCGGTTGGAGCAGATGGTTTTATGGAAACGACAATTTCGAGTGTCTTCAGCTGGTGTTCCCGGATCGAGGCGGGGAGTTTCCGTGGACGCCGGGATCGTCAGCGGATTTCCGAGTGGCTCAACCCGATTTGACCGCCGGCAGTTGGTTCGGTTTGCGCGATCGCTCCAACTGATTTACCTGACGAGCCGGGGCAATGACGGCGTGAGAGAGCGGGTGCGACAAATCAACCCGACGGGCAAATCAGTTCTGATTTATCGAAATCGTGTCAAGTCCAAAATTTCCGAAAATCAAAAATATTCCCCTTTCCTTCGATCCAAATCACCGGCACATTCTGCCCATCCCGTCCCACTCAGAGGGGCGTTGGCCATCGTCACAACGAGGGGCGGGTCGCGGTGGACGCATGGTTCACGTCTGACGACGGCGTGGATTAAGCGTACGGCAAAACCGTGTGGTCCTGGCGCCTGTTGCAGGCGTCAAGCTGTCGGAGAAGCGTGAGCGGAAACGGCAGTGACGGAGTCAACCAGGAACTCGTCTCCGGGGAGAGCACGGCATAAGCCGTAAAGCCATTGCGCAGGGAATGTCGGATCGCCTCCGCTGCCCTGTATGCTCATGTGCGCACTCTTTTGTGCACACTGCACATGAGACCGCGGGTGCAGCGCGCATCCGGCATTCCCTGCGCCCTCTGTTTTGAAGGGCGAAACGATTTGTAAAACTTCGGGCGATCAGCGCCGCGAGAATGCGAAACCACGTCCACGTCGTCCCGGCCTAGGGCGCAATTGCGCTCCGGGGCCGGGACCCATAACCACAGGGAATAGTTTTGCGGAAGGTCTCTGCTACCGAGCCTGCATTGAGAGATCACGCGGTATGGGTCCCGGCCCCCGTGCGCAAATGCGCACTAGGCCGGGACGACGATCTGGATATTTCGCCAGCGTCGGCATCCCGACCTGATACGATGTTCGCCCATAATCATCCCGACTTGAGTCCAGTCGCTACCGTCTCGCCTGACGGAATATTTCCTCGCTTGCCAAGGCCCTCCCGACAGGCCAGAAAAACCTTGGAAATAAGAAACGCCAGCGGAGAATGATTTGACCATCAAGGGCAAAGCCTACATTGCCGGGATCTACGAGCATCCCACCCGGCACGCACCCGATAAATCCACCGCGCAGTTGCACGCCGAGGTCGCCAAGGGCGCGATCGAGGACGCCGGGCTCACCAAGGCCGACATCGACGGCTATTTCTGCGCCGGCGATGCCCCCGGCGGCCTCTGGCCGATGGTCGACTATCTCGGCCTCAAAGTGCGCCACATGGATTCCACCGATACCGGTGGCTGTTCCTATCTGATCCATCTCGGCCACGCCGCCGAGGCGATCGCTGCCGGCAAGTGCTCGATCGCGCTGATCACTTTGGCCGGCAAGCCGCGCACCGGCCCGATGCCGCCGCGCGCCGCCGGCGCCGAGGCCGATTTCGAGGCCGCCTATGGCGCGACCACCCACAATGCCTACGGCATGTGTGCCATGCGCCATATGCACGACTACGGCACGACAAGCGAACAGCTCGCCTGGATCAAGGTCGCGGCCTCGCATCACGCCCAGTACAACCCGCACGCGATGCTCAAGGAAGTCGTCACCGTCGAGGACGTCTTGAACTCGCCGATGATCTCCGATCCGCTGCATCGGATGGATTGCTGCGTCGTCACCGATGGCGGCGGCGCGCTGATCGTCACCACGCCGGAAATCGCCAAGAGCCTGAAGAAGCCGCTGGTGCGCCTGATCGGACACGGCGAGGCGATGAAGGGCCCGCGCGGCGGCAAGGATCTCGATCTCACTTATTCTGCCGGCGTCTGGTCCGGCCCGCGCGCCTTCGAGGAAGCGGGCGTCACGCCGAAGGATATCAAATACGCCTCGATCTATGACAGCTTCACCATCACGGTCTTGATGCAGCTCGAGGATCTCGGCTTCTGCAAGAAGGGCGAGGGCGGCAAGTTCGTCGCCGACGGCAATCTGATTTCCGGCGTCGGCAAACTGCCGTTCAACACCGATGGCGGCGGCCTCTGCAGCAACCATCCCGTCAACCGAGGCGGCATGACAAAAATCATCGAAGCGGTGCGTCAGCTGCGCGGCGAAGCGCATCCCAAGGTGCAGGTGCAAAACTGCGATCTCGCGGTGGCCCATGGCACCGGCGGACTTCTCGGCGTGCGCCATGCCGCCTCAACCTGCATTCTGGAGCGTGCGTGATGGCCGAAGCAAAGAAACTCCCCGTGCCGCAAGGCAATCCCGAAACCGCGCCGTTCTGGGAAGCCGCCAAGCAGGGCAAGTTCATGATCAAGCGATGCACCGCCTGCGGCGAGCCGCATTTCTTCCCGCGCTCGATCTGCCCGTTCTGCTTCTCCGACAAGACCGAATGGGAGGAGAGCTCCGGCGAGGCGACGATCTACACCTTCAGCCTGATGCGCAAATCCCCGACCGGGCCTTACGCGATCGCCTATGTCACGTTGAAAGAAGGCCCGTCGCTGCAGACCAACATCGTCGATTGCGACATGGACAAGCTCAAGATCGGCCAGAAGGTCAAAGTGGTGTTCAAGCCGACCGACGGCGCGCCATTGCCGTTCTTCACGCCGGCTTAATTCTTCCCTTCTCCCCTCGTGTCCGCCGAAGCCTTGGCGAAGGCGGATGTGGGAGAAGGTGGCGCGAAGCGCCGGATGAGGGGTTCTATCCGCGGGCATATGTGCCTGGTGAAGCAACCCCTCACCCAAGTGAGTTTGTAACGAGCGCCGGTGCTGCCCTCTCCGACAAGGGGAGAGGGCGCATTAACGGGCGCCGGTGAAAAGAAAGAATTCGGGAAGGACGCGCGAAGATGCCGATCAAGTATGAAGAGCTGATGGCCCTGAAAAATCTCGGCCAGAAATACGCCTACACCGACCGCGAGGTGATGCTCTACGCCTATGGCATCGGGATGGGCGCCGATCCGATGGACGAGAAGGAGCTGGCCTTCGTCAACGAGGGCACGCTGACGCCGCGTCCGCTGAAGGTGGTGCCGACGTTCGCCTCGGTGGCGGCCTGGGGGGCGGGTCCCGGCGAGATGAATCTCAATCGCGTGATGGTGGTCGACGGCGAGCGCGACATCACCTTCCACAAGCCGCTGCCCGGCGCGGCGCATATCACGGCCGACTCGACCGTGCTCGACGTGTTCGACAAGGGCAAGGACAAGGGCGCGGTGATCCGCCACCAGACCGTGCTTAGGGACGAGAAGGGCGAGAAGCTTGCGACACTGGTCGCCTCGCGTTTCGCGCGCGGCGATGGCGGGTTCGGCGGGCCGTCCGAAGGCCAGCCCGAGCCGCACAAGGTGCCAAGCCGAGCGCCCGACAAGATCGTCGATATTTCCACGCGCCCGGATCAGGCGCTGGTCTATCGTCTGTGTGGTGACCGCAACCCGCTGCACAGCGATCCCGAATTCGCCAGGAAGGCCGGTTTCCCAAAACCGATCCTGCACGGCATGTGCACCTACGGCATCACCTGCCGCGGCGTGCTGCAGACCTATGCCGATTATGACTCGTCCGCCTTCCGGCAGCACGCGGCGCGATTCTCCTCGCCGGTCTATCCCGGCGAGACCGTGACGATGGAATTGTGGAAGGACGGCAACGTCGTTTCGTTCGAAGCCAAGGTGAAAGCGCGGGGCGTGACCGTCATCAAGAGCGGCAAGACGGTGCTGGGATAAGAGGTCTCGTGCCCCGGACGCAGCGCAGCGCGAAAGCGGTGCGCTGCAGAGCCGGAGCCCATGCATCCATAGGTCCCGGCTCTGCGGAGCGTCACTTCGTGCCGCACCGCGTCCGGGACACGAGAAACAAAAAGGAGAACCACCATGGGATTACTCGACGGCAAGGTCGCGCTCATCACCGGTGCGGGCGGCGGGCTGGGTGAGGCCTACGCCAAATTGTTCGCGCGCGAAGGGGCGGCGGTCGTGGTCAACGATCTCGGCGGTCCCCGCGACGGCTCCGGCGGCGACCAGTCCATGGCGCAGAAGGTGGTCGAGGCGATCAAGGCCGAGGGCGGCCGCGCGGTCGCCAACGGTGCCGACATCTCGACCATGGCTGGTGGTCAGTCGGTGTTCGACGACGCCATCAAGAATTTCGGCCGCGCCGACATCCTGGTGAACAACGCCGGCATTCTGCTCGACGAGACTTTCGCCAAGGCCAACGAGGCCAACTGGGACAAGGTGCTGAGGGTGCACCTCAAAGGCACCTTCTGCTGCACCCAGCCGGTGTTCAAATGGATGCGCGAGAACGGCGGCGGCGTCATCGTCAACACGTCCTCGACCTCGGGCCTGATCGGCAATTTCGGCCAGACCAATTACGGCGCCGCCAAGGGCGGTATCTGGGGACTGTCGAATGTGCTGGCGATCGAGGGCCGCAAATACAATATCCGGATCTGGACGCTCGCTCCGGGTGCGCTAACCCGCATGACCGCGGACCTGCCGCGCTACATCGAGAACCCAAAGGCGGCCCTTGGGCCCGACGGCATCGCGCCGGCGGTGCTCTACATGGTCAGCGATTTGTCGGGCGACCAGACCGGCAAGACGCTCGGTGTTTCCGGTCCCCGCGGCGTCCGCGAGATGCGGATGATGGAAATGGAAGGCTGGAAGCCGCCGGGCGAGGCCTGGAAGGCGCAGGATATCGTCGAGCACGCCAAGGAGATCTTCTTCTCCGAGGAACAGATCAAGATGGGCGCGCGTCGCTTCTGACGCTCGTCCCATCCCCGAAGGAGGCGCTATGCTCGCACTTCGGCCCGCCCGTCCCGAGGAAGCGCCGGCACTTACCGAATTGTGCCTGCGCTCGAAGGCCGTCTGGGGCTATGACGCGGCCTTCATGCAGGCTTGCCGAAGGGAGCTGACGATGACGCCTGCGGCCATCATGTCATCCCGTGTGCAGGTCGCTGAAGTCGATGGCCGTCTCGCCGGCGTTGCCGAGGTAAAATCCGAAGGCGATGTCGCGCAGCTCGAAAGGCTGTTTGTCGAACCGGGCATGCTTCGCGCCGGCACCGGCCGACAGCTGCTCGATTGGGCCAAGGCCACGGCACGCGCCGCCGGGGCCACGACAATGCTGATCGAGGCCGATCCGGACGCGGCCCCGTTCTACCGCCGCATGGGGGCGGTCGACGATGGCGTTGTTCCATCCGGCTCGATCCCCGGCAGGTTCATTCCCAGGCTCAATCTCTCGCTTTGAGACATCAGCCAGTAGGTGGTATCACTGGATCAAGGGATACCGCTCGCTCACTCCTAACTACGGAAATTGACCATGAAGCTCACCGCCCAGGCCGCAGGCACCTTTGCGATTGCGCCGACCCCGTTTCACGATGACGGCCGCATCGACGAGAAATCGATCGACCGCCTGACCGACTTCTATGCCGAAGTCGGCTGCGACGGCGTCACCGTGCTCGGCATTTTGGGCGAAGCGCCGAAGCTCGACGCTGATGAAGCCGAGCAGGTCGCGATCCGCTTCGTCAAGCGCGCCAAGAACATGCAGATCATCGTCGGCGTCTCCGCGCCGGGCTTTGCTACCATGCGCTCGCTGGCGAAGGCGTCGATGGATGCGGGCGCTGCCGGCGTGATGATCGCGCCGCCGCCCCATTTGCGGACCGACGACCAGATCACGGGCTATTTCAAGCAGGCGCAGGAAGCCATCGGCGATGACATTCCCTGGGTGCTGCAGGATTATCCGCTGACGCTCAACGTCGTGTTCACGCCCGCTGTGATCCGCAAGATCGTGATGGATTCGCCGTCCTGCGTGATGCTCAAGCATGAGGACTGGCCGGGGCTGGAGAAGATTTCGACGCTGCGCGGCTTCCAGAAGGACGGCTCGCTGAAGCCGATGTCCATTCTCGTCGGCAATGGCGGCATGTTCCTCGATTTCGAGATGGAGCGCGGCGCCGATGGCGCGATGACCGGCTACGCCTTCCCGGAATTGCTGATCGATGTCGTCAAACTGCAAAAGGCGGGCAAGCGCGACGCCGCGCACGATCTGTTCGACGCGCATCTGCCGCTGATCCGTTACGAGCAGCAGCCGGGCGCCGGTCTCGCCGTGCGCAAATATGTGCTGCAGAAGCGCGGCGTGATTGCCTCCAGCGCGCAGCGCAAGCCGGGAGCGACCATCACCGCGACGGCAAAGGCCGAAGTCGAATATCTGCTGTCGCGGGTGGCGCGGGTCGATCGCCGCGCCAATCTGCAACCGCAATCCAGCGCGGCGGGTTGATCCGATGACCGAACCCGCCAAAGCACCGCGCCCTGCGTCCACCATC
Source organism: Bradyrhizobium sp. AUGA SZCCT0177 (assembly GCF_018130125.1). Taxonomy (NCBI): domain Bacteria; kingdom Pseudomonadati; phylum Pseudomonadota; class Alphaproteobacteria; order Hyphomicrobiales; family Nitrobacteraceae; genus Bradyrhizobium; species Bradyrhizobium sp. AUGA SZCCT0177. Next base: position 18,542 of record NZ_JAFCMA010000018.1, read on the forward strand.
CTGTTGCTGCGCGACGCCACGGCGCAGAAGGGCGACGGCAAGAGCCGCGCCGAAATCGAGGTCTTCATGATGGTTCGCCATTATGAGATCGACTTCAATTCCGGCGCGCTGGTGTTTCCCGGCGGCAGCGTCGACAAGGGCGACCAGGAGATCATCGCGGCGCCTGAACTATATTCGGGCGGCGAGGGGCTCGACGAGGCCACGCTCAGCTTCCGCATCGCGGCGATCCGCGAGACCTTTGAGGAGAGCGGCATCCTGCTGGCGCGGCCGAAGGGATCGAAGACGCTGGTCGACGCCGTCAGGGCCAGCGAGATCGAGACCGCACATCGCGCCGATCTCTGCGACAGCAAGATCAGCTTCCTGAAAGTTCTGACCGACAACGGCATGGTGCTGGCGCTCGATGAACTCGTGCCCTATGCGCACTGGATCACCCCGGAAGGCATGCCGAAGCGTTTTGATACCTGGTTCTTCCTCGCCGCCGCACCGCCCGAACAGGTCGGCGCCCATGACGGCAAGGAATCCACCGATTCAATCTGGGTGTCGCCGCGCGAGGCGCTGGAAGGCGGCGAGACCGGCCGCTTCAAGCTGCCGTTTCCGACCACGCGCAACCTGATCAAGCTCGGCAAACAGGACAGCGTGCAGGCCGCGCTCGAGGATTCCAGAGGCAAGTCCGTCGTCACGGTGACGCCGATCATGACCAGGAACAATGGTGGCCGTCAGCTGCGTATCCCGCTCGAGGCCGGCTATGACGGCGACGTGTTCGAGGTCGGCTCGGTCGGTTGAGGCACGCATGCACACTTCGGTGATGAACGAAGTATCGTAAGGTCTGCAGTCTGTAATGTCCGGCCCTGGCATGGATCAGGACCGGAATCACCGACATGGGCGAAAGCCAACCGCAGCACCGGGGGATCGTGGGCGAACTGGGGCTGCTTCTCCTGCTCGCGACGCTATGGGGCGCGTCGTACACGTTCCTGAAAGTAGCCGTGGAGACGATCCCGCCGATCACGCTGATCGCGGGCCGTACGTTGATTGCGGGGCTGCTGCTGGTTGCGATCATGCACTGGCGCGGAGTGAAATTGCCGACCGACGCTGCGAACTGGCGCCGCTTCCTGTTCCAGGCCTGCCTCAACAGCGTCATTCCCTGGACCATGGTGGCCTGGGGCTCGCAGGCGCTGGACGCCGGCGTCGCCACCATCCTCAATTCGACCGCGCCGATATTCACGTTCATCCTGACAGTTGCCGTGACCCGTCATGAACCGGTGACGTCGCGCAAGCTGATCGGCGTCATCGCAGGGATGGCGGGCATCTGCCTGATCGTTGGCGTGCAGGCGCTGGCCGGCCTTGGCCAGCAACTGATCGCGCAGATCGTCTGCGTGCTTGCCGCGGTCTGCTACGCGGGCGCGGCGATTCTCGGCCGCAATTTCAAAGGGCTCGATCCGATGGCGCCGGCGGCGGGATCGCTGCTCTGTGGCGCCGCGATCCTGATTCCACTCAGTCTCGTTGTCGACCGTCCCTGGACGCTGGCGCCGTCGATGCATTCGCTGCTGGCGCTGCTCGCAATCGCCGTGTTCTCGACCGCGCTCGCGTTCGTCATTTACTTCCGCCTGATCCAGACGCTCGGATCAGTCGGCGCCACCGCGCAGGCCTATCTGCGCGTGCCCATTGGTGTGGCGTTCGGCGTGACCTTCCTCGGCGAGCAATTGAGCTCGACGGTATGGATCGGGTTAGCATGTGTGGTTGTCGGCGTTGCCGCGATGACGATCCCGGCGCGGAGGACGAAACCGGTGCCGGCGTAGCTCACGCGAGATAGGCGTCGACCGCCGCCTGGTCCTGGTCCCAGACCCAGCATTCCCCCAGCAACCCATCGCGCACGGCATAGACCAGCAGCCGTTCGAATTCCGCCGCCTTGCCGTCGCGCTCAAAGCGCTCGCGCACCAGCAGCGCACCGCGCTCGGGGCCGGCCATGATGTCGACGATGCCGAGCAATTTTCGGCTGGTGCGGCGGGTGACCTCGGCCAGGATCGCGAGCGCGGCCATCTTGCCCCTGTGGTCGCCGGCGAGCGGGTTGCGGCCGAAATAGTGCAGCGTGAAATCGTCGTGGTAGCAGGCGGCCAACGCCGCCCGGTCGCCGGCAAGCCAGGCGCGCGCGTAGCGCGTCACGGCCTCTCGGTTGCGCTCGATCGCGGCTTGGCTGTCGGTCTCATCAGGCTTATCTGTCATCGTGCTGGGTCCTGTTGCGGTCCGGCACCCTAAATTCGCCTGAACCATCCGGGCTTTCAGAAACTGGCTATGCGCGCAATCGGCGAGGCGAAATTGTTGGGGTGGGGCGCCCGCGTGCTCTATCTCGGCCCGGCCTTCGGATTGACGCCGCACCGCAATGCGACCGCCGTACTTGCCATCGGCCTCGATGCGGCGCTGGAAGTGGCCGACGACCCCACGGACACCGCGACCGACTATCGTTCCACCCGTAGCGTATTGATATTGCCCAACAGCCTGCATCATCTGCGGATCGCGCGCGGGCGCATGGCGTTCCTCTATGTCGACCCGCTCGGACGCGACCTCAAGGCATTGCTGGCGCGAATGACGGATACGCGCGCGCGAGCGGCGTTTGAACTGCGGGAAGAATCCGCGGTGATCGAGATCATGACCGGCCTTGCCGAAGACCGCATCGCGGCGCGCGACGGATGTTTGTCGCTCAGCGAACTGCTGGGCGTGGGCACGGGCACCAAAGCCAACGCACGGATTTCGGCGGCGCTGCGGCTGATGCGGGACGAGCCGCACCGGGCGCACCGCCTGACGGAGTTGGCGGAACATGCGGGCCTGTCAGCATCGCGATTCCTGCATCTGTTCAAGGCGGAGACCGGCGTGCCGCTCCGGCGCTACCGGATCTGGATCCGGATGGGCGCTGCGGTGCGCGCCTGCGGCGAGGGCTCATCGTTGACGGAAGCCGCCCACGCCGCCGGCTTTGCCAGTTCGGCGCATTTCAGCAGCGCCTTTCGGGACATGTTCGGCATGATGCCGTCCGACCTGCTGAAAGCCTTGCGGCCCGTGGACGGTTAAGGGAGGGGCCAAGGAGGTCAAAGGAGGCCGGCATCACGCCGACCGAGGCTCGAGATCTGGCCATTTTGCCGCACTGGCCAAAGCCCCCGCCGCGGCTGGAATCCCGTATTGGAGCAGCCAGGACCGGGGAGTGTGACGCCGGCGTGACCCCCGGGGAGCCTCGGATCACCGCCCGGCCGGTCTGGCCGGCTTCGCGAGCTATTTCAGCATGTTCCCCACGACCCGAATAACGTCGTATATTGCGGCCGATAGGAGCCCGGCCTCAATAACATGACCTCTGAATTGCCGCCGAATTCGCCAATGACGCGATCGTTCTCGTTGTCGATCGGCCAGCTGACATTCGGCAGTTTCATGCTGGTGCTGGCGGTGATTATCATCACCTCCACCGCCAGCGTCATAGCCATCCGCCACATCGATGCGACCTTCGGCGAGCTGCAGCGGCTGCAAAGCGTCGGCGACCTCGCCGAGGATATCGACCGGCGCATGAACGAGTTGCGTCTGGCGGCCCGGGATTTCGTCACCGACCCCGGCACCCAATCGGTCCAGGTCGGCGAGGCGGCGACCTCGCTCGGCGAGGTCCTGAAGAAAACCCGGCTGGAGCTTGCTCCCGAACAGCAGGACATGATCGACGGCGTCACCGAGCGCCTGTCGACCTACCGCAGCGGCATCGAACGTATTTCTGCCCTGATCAACCGCCGCGCGGAGCTGATTGTCGGGCTGCCGCCGCTGCGCGAGAAATTCGATGCCGCGATCGCCGACACCCCCGATCCACTGATCGCGTCGGCCCTGTTTCAGACCCAAAGCCAGATTACCTCGGCTTTGCTGGCGCGAAATCCCTCCGCCGCCGAACTGGCGGCGCAAAGCATGCGCTCGATGACGATGGCCGAGCCGAAGCTTCGCGCGGCCGTCGATGATTATGCCCTCGCGATTATCAACATCTCGACCCGCGAGCGGCAGATATCCGACATCGACAAGGAGGTCTTGGGCGCGGAGGGCCGCCTGATCCAGCGCGTCACCGAATTGTTGCGCGAGGTCAGCGCGCGTCGCGGCCATGTGTTGTCCCGCGATTTCGCCCGGACGCTGACGGAAGCAAAATGGCAGAGCATCGTGCTCGGCACCGCCGGTGTCCTGATCGGGCTGTTCGCCTCGCTGCTGGTGGTCAGGCGCACGGTGCGTCCGCTCGCGACGATCGCAACCTCGATCCGCAAGGTGGCCGGCGGCGAAAAGAACACCTCGATCCCGCAGACCGATGTCGACAACGAAATCGGCGATATCGCGCGAGCCGCCGAAGTGTTTCGCCAGACGCTGGTCGATGCCGACGCGGCGCGCGAGGCGGCGGTACGCGCGCTGGCCGAACAGCGTCTCGCCGAGGAAAGCTATCGAAAATTGTTCGAGGCGTCGGTGGACGGAATCTACGTAACCACGCCCGGAGGCGCACTGCTCAACGCCAACCCGGCGCTGGCGCGGATGATGGGTTACGCCACGCCGCAGGATCTGATCAACGGCCTCGGCGACGTCTCCGAATCCGTCTATGTCGATCCGCAGGCGCGGGTTGAATATGAGCGGCTGATGGAACGCGACGGCATGGTACGCGAGTACGAATACCAGGTTCGCGCGCGCGACGGGACGGTGCTCTGGCTCTCGGACAGCGCCAGCGCCGTGCGCAACGAGGATGGCGAACTGGTCCGTTACGAGGGAACGGTCCGCGACATCACCGACCAAAAACGGGCCGAGGACGCGATCGCCGAAGGCCGCCGTTTGCTGCAGCAGGTGATCGATACCGTGCCCGCGGTGATCAACGTCAAGGACAAGCAGCTCCGCTATCTCCTGATGAACCGCTACATGGCCGGTATTTTTGGCATCGAGCCTGGGGAAGCCATCGGTCGCACCACGGCCGACCTGATGTCACGCTATGGCGCGGCGAAGACCGATGAGCCGGACAAGCGGGTGTTGGCCGGCGGCAGCGAACTCGGCTTCTATGAGGAAGAGTACAAGGATTCCACGGGCAATATGCGGCAATGGCTGGTCAACAAGCTGCCGCTACTGGACGCGTCGGGCGAGATCGAGAACATCGTCACGGTCGCGCTCGACATCGGCGAGCGCAAGCGCGTCGAACTCGAGATGCGCAAGGCCAAGGACGCCGCGGAAGGCGCGCTGCGAAATTTGCGGGAAACGCAGAATTCGCTGATTGAAGCCGAAAAACTCGCAGCCCTCGGGCGGCTGGTGGCGGGCGTCGCGCACGAGGTCAACAATCCCGTTGGCATTAGTCTCACGGTCGCCTCCGCGCTGGAGCGCAAGGCGGCGAATTTCACCGCCGAGGTGGCGCGTGGCGAGCTGCGGCGTTCCAGTTTGACCGATTTTCTCGAAACCAGTCGCGACGCGTCATCGCAACTCGTCGCCAATCTGAATCGCGCCGCCGAACTGATCCAGTCGTTCAAGCAGGTCGCCGCCGACCGCAACTATTCCGACCAGCGCAGCTTCGATCTTGGCGATCTCACCGAGCAGGTGGTGATGAGCTTGCGGCCGGGCCTTCGCAAACACAATCTGACGCTCAATGTCGATTGCCAGCCTAACCTGACGATGAACAGCTATCCCGGGCCCTACGGACAGGTGCTGACCAATCTGTTTCTCAATTCGGTGGCGCACGCGTTCCCTGACGGCAAGCCGGGCACGGTCGATATCCAGGTGCGCGAGTCAGGCAAGGACAATGTCGAGGTTCTGTTTTCCGACAATGGATGCGGCATGACCCTCGACGTTCGTCGCCGCGCGTTCGATCCGTTCTTCACGACACGGCGCGACCAGGGCGGCACCGGGCTTGGCCTGCACATCGTCTACAGCATCGTGACCAACCGGTTAGGCGGGCGGCTCGACCTTGATTCGGAGCCGGGAGGCGGCACGCGGATCCAGATGATCCTGCCGCGCATCGCGCCGCTCGAAATGGCGGCGGAGTAGCAATCAGGTACCATCGATGAGCAATGGAATTGATTTGTCGGAGAAGCTGTCCACATTCTCCGAGCACTGGTCGCCACGCACGGTTACGCAGTTCAACAATTGCGACGTCATGGTTGTGAAAGTGAAAGGTGAATTCGTCTGGCACAAGCACGATGACACGGATGATTTCTTTCTCGTGAAGGGCGTGCTGGATATTCAGCTGCGCGATCGAACGATCACGCTCGGGTCGGGGCAGATGTATGTGGTGCCCAAGGGCGTCGAGCATCGGCCCGTTGCGAGGGAAGAGGTCCATCTACTGTTGATCGAGCCCACCGGCACGCCCAACACCGGCGATGCTGCAACAGCCGCACCGCGCAGGAGGGTGTGATATTCTACCGATGAGCGGCGGTTAGCCTAGTTGGTATCGGCCAGCTTGCGCAGCGTGGCGCCGAAAATCTGGCTGGCTTTGCCGACCAGCGCCGTCCCGTTCATGGTTCCGCGCGTATCGGTGAAGGTGCCGGATACGCCAATGCCGACGGGGGCCGGCCCGCCGAACAGCGGATTGGCATCGGGGCTCGACGTGTGACGCTGCACCAGCACCTCGCCCTTGAAGGTATCGCCCTTCACGGTGTAGCTGCCGGTGTAAAACAGATAGGCATCGCCGCCGAGGATCTGGCCATCCCGGAACAGAATCACACCGCTGCCCTTGCCGGATCGCCCGTCCAGCAGGCTGACGTGGATCGAATACAGACCGTTCTTCATGACGTCCCAATCCCGGCCTCCGCGCCCACGGAACCCGGTTATCTTTTATGCCAAAGCGGAACCCGCGGCGTCAACGTGGCAGGCCGCAAAATACCGGCCGCAAATATACTGGCGCGAGCCCAACGCCGCCATGACACGAGGATGACTGGCGGCGGGTTCCGAATCAGGTTGGCCCGCGAAATGCATCGCCTGTTGCGCACCGGCCGGTGGGTGTGGAGCAACAGACAGGTGAGCAACTGGATCAATTCCGGCGGCCATGCGCCGCGTCTTACCACCGAATGACAACCGCGGAACTCCGGGCAACCGCCATGCGGGCTGGCGAAAGACACTGCTGAGATCGGGTGTCGTGGCGCTGTGGGCGATTGCCGCGCAGGTCGGGCATACGCGCGATCTGGACGGCCGTTACGCCCCTTCGCCGCTCAAGGAATGGTTCGACTCCCTGAGAAGCGGGAAGGGGCCGTGTTGCTCCGATGCCGACGGCAGCGCAGTCAGCGATGTCGATTGGGAATCGAGCAACGGCCGTTACCGCGTGCGCATCGAGGGCGAATGGTTCGATGTGCCCGAAGACGCGGTGATTACGGAACCCAACCGCGTCGGCCGAACCATGGTGTGGCCGATTCGTGGCTACGCCGGATTGACCATCCGCTGCTTTATGCCGGGATCAATGACGTAGCGCGGTGGATCACGCGTATTTCTGGTCGCGCTCCAGCAGCTCGATGGAAATGCCCTGCGGTCCGCGGATGAAGCAGATGCGTACGCCGGGCCGGATCGTGGTCGGTGGCTTGGTAAACTCGACGCCCTTGGCCTTGATCTCGGCGGCGACGGCGTCGATGTCCTTTACCGTCAGCCCGAAATGATCGAGGCCTTGATACGGCGTCACCGGCGGCGTGTTGACGCCGTCTCCGGCCGCAACAGGGGCGATGAACACGTTGGCGCCGCCGAGCTTGACGTCGATCCTGCCTGGTCCGCGGACGATCTCGCCGCCCAGAATGTCGGCAAGCCAGGCTGCGGTCGCTTCCGGATCGGGACTGCGCAAATGGACATGGTCCCAAGTTACTGTCGGCATATTCGTCTCCCCCAAGCGTCTTCGCGGCTAGCATTGCAGCGCCGCCAATCTAGCGGCCGGCCGTCCGCAATTCCATCCCCTGTCGTGCACCTGGCACCGCAGAATTGTCGAGCTTGCGTGCAACCATTCGGGCCGTGGGTGATTATTGAGCTAGCGGCGGAACCGTACAGCGGCAGTCGTGTGAGAGGCCGTACGGTGTAACGCCCGTGGGGCCTTTTTCATGTGCGGGTGCGGCGACCGATATCGCCGCCGGGTGAGGGCATCGCCATGATGATCGCTGGACGGTCGTTCGGAGCCCCGCAAGCGCGACTGCTCGTTTTGCCGGCCATCGCAATCGCGGGATGCACGATCTGGATGATGCTTCCCGGACCGAGCGACGCCGAGGGCCACGCCACAGCGGAACCTCCCCCGACCACCTACGCGCAGAATGTATCCCTGGTCGAAGATGGGGCGGCTCCCGCCGCGAGTTCCTTGGCAAATCCGGACCAGATGGCGACGCCCGCCGCGGTGACCGCACCGTTGTCGATTGCGCCGGAATCGAAGTCGCCGATCGAGGGTTTGAGGATTTCCTCGCAATCATGGCGAAGGGGCGGCCTCGGCTCGAAGGCGCTCGTTACCTTCACGCTGCGTAACGCCAATGATTATCCGGTGAAGGATGTCGAAATTGCCTGTGCCTTTACCCGCAGGGACGGCAGCCATTTGACCGAGCGGCGGCGGGTGATCCCGGACACCGTGAACACCAGGAGCCGGAAGCACTATTCAAGTGTGCTGGTCGGCTTCGTCAATGTTAACGCAAACAAGGCGAAATGTGCGCTGGTGACGGCAAGTCGAACCTAGCGCTGCGAACCCAACCTTGCGAACCCGAAAATGTGATCGCCGCCGTTGAACCTTGGGGATGCCCCAGGAACTAATCACTATATCTCCAGTTAGGCGAATGAACCGCGCGAATGGTGCGGGGGGAGCCACGCCAATGCCCGTAGCGCGTTATTTCCTGTTTGTCGGCGCAGCGCTGCTCGCGTTGTTGTTCGCGCTCGATGCCTTTGCCCCACAACAGGTCGCCGTGGCCAGCAATTCGACAGGCTCGATCGACAAGACCGTGGTGCGGATCCGTTCCGACCAGAAGCCGCCGGAACGCGTGGTTTATGACATGAGCCTTCCCACCATTGTTCCGCCGGCTGTGACCACCCAGGTTGCGGCGGCTCCGGCTGCGCCGATTGCCGACATCAACGCCCAGGCTCGGGTGCGTGACACCTTTGCCCAGTTCGTACCGGCTGAAGCCAAGAAGGTTGAGCCGCAGGCTCCGCGCAAGCGCAAGGTCGCCAAGGCTCGCTCGGTTCAGCCGTCGCCGGTGCGCGTTGCCCAGCAGCAGCACTTTGGCTTTGGCTTATTCGGGAACAACACCTGGTAAGGGTCTCATGCGCCGCCTGCGACATGCGCCGCCCTCAGACCGGGCGGTTTTGACGGTTACCGTGGCAACTGCGGGATTTTATCGACAAAACGGTTGAAGCAGGTCAGCCGCTCGTCTTCCTCCTTCACGAACCGGCATTCACTGGCGCTCTTGGCGGCCGGCGGCTTGGGTTTCGGCTGCGGCGCATAGACGCCGTCATAGCAGGTCAGGCGTTCCTTTGTCGCGTCGTCGATATCCTGACAGGCTTGCAGCTTCTGCGCGATGGACAGGGGCTTGGCGGGCGCCGCCTTTGCCGACTTCTTCTCGGCAGGAGGTTTTTTCGACCCGACCTGCACCAGCGGTTTGTCGCCAACCGTCGGAGGAGGGGCCGGGTTCGCGGGGGCGGGCGTGGCAGTTCCCTGAGCAAACGCCGCGGCCGGATACAGGATCGCCAGCGCCAGGATCATCTTTCTCATATCAATCGCTCTCGAATGCGTGGTGGGCGGCCCGGCCTTGCGCCGAAATGGCGCACTCGGAGAGATTCGAACTCCCGACCCTCGGAATCGAAATCCGATGCTCTATCCAGCTGAGCTACGAGTGCCTGTAGCCCGCCCGATTATCAGACTTGTCCGGGCAGGGCCAGCAGCGGAACGTTTAGTAACAGGGGTGCCGGCCGCCCTGGCCGATGTAGGCGGCCGCGCCCTGGCGGCAGTGGTTGGTCGAGGGGCCGTCATAATAGGCAAAAGTGCCGGGCTGGGGGCCGGGCCCGTAATTGTGCAGGTAGCTGATCGGGTAGGGCAACGGCCAGTGCTGGCGGTGGTGCCGGTTATGGCGGGCGTCCGCCAGGCTCGGCGCCAGGGCCGCGGCAGCAAAGAGGGCGGCGGCGATTAAAGACTTGGCTTTGGGCATTTTGATTCTCCGGAAAATCCCACTGGAAACTAGACAGTTTTGGCCGGTTCGGGGGGAATTTTACGCAAAACGACAGGAAAAGCTCCGGAAAACTGGCGGAAGCTTGCCTATTTTTGGCCCCTAAAGGATGCTTAACGAAATCCCAACACAGTCCGGCCAAGGTTCTGCGGTGTGGTCTGGACCTCAAGGACCACCTTCCGCTTTGACAAGGCTATCTGGTTCCCAATCGACCCATGCGCATCACGTCCCTTGCCCTGCTGTCCCTCTCGGTTCTGGTCGCGACCCCGGCGCGGGCCGATCTGCACATCACGCGCGACCATGGCGGCTACGTCGAGGAATACAAGACGAAGTACAAGCGGATCCGCGAGCGCAAGGAACGCGTCATCATCGACGGCATCTGCAACTCGGCCTGCACACTGGTGTTCGGCATCGTGCCGATGAACAAGATCTGCGTGACGCCCAAGGCAAGCCTCGGCTTCCACCAGGCCTATTACGACAAGGCCTTCACCTTCGGCATCAAGGTCACGAGCTCCGACGGAACGTCGGACCTGATGTCCTATTATCCGGATACTGTGAAGGACTGGATCCGCCGCAATGGCGGGCTCACCACCGAGATGAAGAAGATCAAGAACGGTGGCGAGCTCTGGAAGATCGTCGATCCCTGTCCGGAAGCGTTTTGAACCGAGCGCAATCGCGCTGGCTGTGTGTCATCACCACTCCCTAAAACGTCACCACGCCACGGATCGATTCCCCGCGCTTCATCAGTTCGAACGCGTTGTTGATCTCGCTCAGCGGAATCACATGCGTGATCATCGGGTCGATCTGGATCTTGCCCTGCATGTACCAGTCGACGATCTTCGGCACGTCGGTGCGGCCGCGCGCGCCGCCGAACGCGGTGCGACGGATCCGCGCGATCAGTCCTTGCCGCATGGCATATGATCGGGCACTACGCTTTCGCAAATGAACCGTGACCTTGAAGATCTTGCCGCGCGGGCGGCGCCGGCGATTTTCGTCGTGCTGTGGAGCACAGGCTTCATCGCCACCAAATACGTCGTCAACAACGCCGATCCGTTGACCTATCTCGCGATCCGGATGGCGCTGGTGGTCGCCTTGATGGCTGGCATCGTCGCGATCGCACGGCCCCGCTGGCCGGATCGGATCGGCATCTTCCACAGCGCCGTCGCCGGCATTCTGGTGCACGGGTTCTATCTCGGCGGCACCGCGATTGCGATTGCGCATTCGATTCCCGCGGGGCTGTCCGCGCTGATCCCCGGCCTGCAGCCGATCCTGACCTCGACCATCGCCAACCGCTGGCTCGGTGAGCGCGTCACGGCCATTCAATGGGCCGGACTTTTGCTTGGGCTAGCGGGCGTGGTGCTGATCCTGCACAATCGGCCGATGAGCGGCGACGCGGGCTGGGGTTGGCTTGCCTCCGGCGTGTCGCTGATCAGCATTACGCTCGGCACGCTCTACCAGCGGCGGTACTGCAACGCGATCGACTGGCGTGCGGGCAATCTCGTGCAATACATCGCAGTTACGATCTTCTTCGGGCTCGGGGCATGGCTGTTCGAGAACAATGTGGTGCATTGGACCACGGAGTTCGTGCTCGCGCTGAGCTGGCTGGTCGTGGTGCTGTCGATCGGATCGATCGGGTTGTTGTACTGGCTGATCCGCCGCTCGGCCGCGACGTCGGTGGCGAGCCTGTTCTATCTGGTGCCGGCGGTGACGGCGCTGATGGCCTATGTGCTGTTTGGCGAGCAGCTCGATGGAATCGCGCTTGTCGGCATGACCGCGTGCGCGGCTGCGGTGTTTCTGGTCAACCGGCGCACTGCCTAGTTCAGCGATTGCGAATGCTCGCATAGGCCGCGAGCGCGCGTTCACGACCAACCTTGTGCTCGATGATCGGCCGCGGATAGTTTTTGCCGAGTTCGATGTCGGCGCTTGCCAGTTCAAGCGGTGTCGCGGTCCAGGGTTGATGGATCAAATTGTCAGGCAGTTGCTTCAGCTCCGGCACCCAGCGCCTGACGTAAACGCCATCGGGATCGAACTTCTCGCCCTGCAGGATTGGATTGAACACGCGGAAGTAGGGGGCGGCATCGGCGCCGCAGCCGGCGACCCACTGCCAGTTGGCCGGATTGCTGCCGGCATCGGCATCGACAAGCGTGTCCCAGAACCATTGCTCGCCCTCGCGCCAGTCGATCAAGAGATGCTTGACGAGGAACGAGGCCACCACCATCCGCACACGGTTGTGCATCACGCCGGTGTGCCAGAGTTCGCGCATGCCGGCGTCGACAATGGGGTATCCGGTCTGCCCGCGTTGCCACGCGCGCAATGCCTTGGTGTCGTGCTTCCAGGGAAACGCGTCGAACGATGGCTGCAGATTGCGCGTTGCGAGATCCGGTACGTCATAGAGCAGATGACGGCAGAATTCGCGCCAGCCGAGTTCGCTGAGGAACTTATCGATATCGGATGACAGGCGAGGGTGCTCGGCGGCGGCGAATCTTGCGGCGTGCCAGACCTGACGCGGGCTGATCTCGCCGAAGCGAAGATGCGGCGACAGAAGCGAGGTGCCCTCGCGGTCGGGGCGGTCGCGATCACCGGAATAGCCGGCGATACCGCCGGCGAGGAATGCCTTGAGCCGCGCCTGCGCCGTGGCTTCGCCAGGCCGCCAGTTTTCGCGCAAGCCGCCAGCCCAATCGGGGCGGGTTGGTTCGAGATGCCAGTCTTCCAGCGCATCGCTGGCAATATCGGATTTGCCGTTCAGCTTCTTCGGCGCCGGCAGCGGCTTTGGCGGATCGCCGAGGGATTGCACCCGCCGCCAGAACGGCGTGAACACCCGCAGGCCGCGGTTCTCCTTGTTGCGGATCTGGCTCGGCGCCACCAGCAGGTCGCCGGGAAATCTGTGAGTGGCAACACCACCGAGCGCCGCCGCGACCTGATCCGCCACCCGCTGGTGGGGTGCCTGTGCAATCTCGTTCCAATAGACGGCGCCGGCATCGACCTCGCGCGCAAGGCTGGCAATGACCGTGGAGGCCGACCCTCGGCGCAATACCAGGGACGCGCCCCGATCCCGGAGGCTCTCCTGCAAGGCGCGCAGCGACCGCGCCAGCCACCAGCGGGCAGCACCTCCGAGCGGACGAACGCCCGGCGTCCTCTCGTCGAGCACGAAAATGCATACAACCGGCGCTTGTGCTTTGGCGGCCGCATGCAGGGCGGGGTGGTCTGAAAGGCGCAGATCCTCGCGGTACCAGACGATGGCCGGGCGAAGACTCGTCATGCGCGTATAGATTTCATCAAATTCCCAAGCCTTTGCCTAGGGTTGCATCCATTAATGCGATCGTAAGCAAGAACCGTCAAATTGAGCCAGATTTTGGGGAAAATTGCACATGTCCATGCCGTCGTTTGGAAAATTCCTGCCGTCGCTGAAGCTTCGTCTCGGCACCAAAGCGGTCATCTCGGCCGTCCTCCTGATCGCGGTGAATACCGCGCTGGTGGTGGGCGCGGCCTATTGGTCGCTCAACTCTGAGTTCGGCGACCGGGCGCTTCGCGACATCGAGGTCAATCTGCGAACGCTGGCGCTGTCCTTTGCCGAGACCTACCCCGACGCCAAGATCACGCTGAAAGACGGCATGGTCGCCAAGGCCGAAGCGGCAAAGATGCCAGAATTCAAGGACCACGCGATCGTCGATCGCTCGGTTGGCTATGTCGGTGGCAACGCGACGCTGTTCGTCTACGACGAGGCCAGCAACCAGTTCGTCCGCCGCTCCACCAACGTGAAGAAGGAAAATGGCGACCGCGCCGTCGGCACCCAGCTTGCACCTGACCATCCCGGACAACCGATCCTGCGTCGCGGCGAGGCCTATAAGGGGCCGGCCACGCTGTTCGGCAAGACGTTCATGACGGCCTATTACCCGATCGCGAATTCGACCGGAAAGGTGATTGGCGTTCTCTATGTCGGCATTCCGATGGCGCAGTTCGAGACCATGCTGTCGCATGCCATTCAGAACATGGCGATCGCAGCGGCCATTGCAGCGCTTCTGGTGATGTTGCTGACGATGCTGATCGTGCGCCGCGTGACCAAGCCGCTGATCTCGGTCACGGCCTCGCTCACCGCCATCGCCAACGGCAACAGTGACGTCGAGATCGATTGCCACGAGCGCATGGACGAGATCGGCGAGATCGCGCGCACGGTAGCGGTGTTCAAGAACAACTCGCTCGAGCGCCGCCGGCTTCGCGATGAACAGACCGCGGCGGCGGCTGCCGCCGTCGAACAGCGCAAGGCCGAATTGCGCGGGTTCGTCGACGAGTTCCAGACCAGCGTCGGCGGTATCCTCGACAAGGTGCTGAATTCCTCGGGTGAATTCGAGCGCGTGGCCAAGCAACTCACCGAGACCGCGCGGACCACCGCCGGGCTTTCGGGCCAGTCGGCGGGAGCGTCGGAGACCGCCTCCGAGCATGTCCGCACCGCAGCAATTGCATCCGATGAACTCTCCAACTCGATTGCCGAGATCACCCGCCGCGTCCAGGAATCGAACGGGATCGCGGCCGACGCGGTCAAGCAGGCCGCGGCCACCGACCAGCGCATCAACGAGCTGTCGGAGGCGGGCGCGCGGATCGGCGACGTGGTGAAGCTGATCACCTCGATCGCCGAGCAGACCAATCTTCTGGCACTCAACGCGACCATCGAGGCCGCCCGCGCCGGCGATGCCGGCCGCGGGTTTGCGGTGGTGGCCCAGGAGGTCAAGAGCCTCGCCGGCCAGACCGCCAAGGCCACTGAGGAGATCTCGAGTCAGATCGGCAGCATGCAGCTTGCGACCGAAGAGTCGGTCAGCGCGATCAAGGCGATTGGCCAGACCATCGAGCGCATCAGCGATATCGCGACCTCGATTTCGGCCGCGGTCGAACAACAGCGCGGTGCGACGGCGAACATCGCCCAGAGCGTCCGGGCCGCCGCGAGCGGGACCGCCGACGTCGCCGTCAACATCCGCAACGCTGCGCAGGGCGCGGGCGAGACCGGCGAGACTTCCAACCGCATGTTTGCCTCGGCGCAGGCGCTGTCGGGCGAGAGCCTGCATCTGAAGGCCGAGGTCGAGAAGTTCCTGGACCGCGTTCGCGCGGCCTGATCGCAATCTGGCTGCTACCAATCTTTTCCTTGACGCCGGTTCTGATGACATCAAAACCGGCGTCATATTTTTTCTGACGCCTTGAAAGCGCGATGAACCGTTACTGTTTCGGCTGCGGCACGATCCGGATGTAGGGCTTCGGCGACTTCCAGCCCTGCGGATAGATCGTCTTGGCCTCGTCGTCGGTGACTGAGCCTGCGATGATGACGTCTTCGCCCTGTTTCCAGTCGGCCGGGGTCGCGACCCGATGCTTGGCCGTCATCTGCAGGGAATCGATCACGCGCAAAATTTCCTGGAAATTGCGGCCCGTGGTCATCGGATAAACCAGCACCAGCTTGATCTTCTTGTCCGGTCCGATGATGAAGACGTTGCGCACGGTCTGGTTATCGGCAGCGGTCCGCGTTGCGGCATCCCCCGAGGTGGAGGCGGGGAGCATGTCGTAGAGTTTTGAGACGTTGAAATCGGTGTCGCCGATCATCGGATAGTTCGGCGCCGCGCCTTGCGTCTCCTTGATGTCCTCGGACCATTTCGAATGCTTGTCGACGGGATCGACGCTGAGCCCCATCAGCTTGACGCCGCGCTTGTCGAATTCAGGCTTCAACTTTGCGAGAGCGCCGAGTTCGGTGGTGCAAACCGGGGTGAAATCCTTCGGATGCGAGAACAACAGCGCCCAATTTGAGCCGATCCAGTCGTGGAATTTGAGTTTGCCCTCGGTGGTCTGGGCTTCGAAGTCCGGGGCGACTGCGCCAATCTGGAGTGCCATGGTACACCTCATCTCATTAAAGTTGCAGGAGAATTTCTGTTGATCTGTATAAGCCCTAGCAGGGTGGAAGTGAACCTCCGGCCAAAAAAGGAGAGATCCTTCTCCGCGAATAGGGAACTCCTAGCACCTTCTTTCGATCTGCGCCCCTGCGACGAAAAATCCACAGCGGCGGTAATCGCCCGGATCGCCCCGATATCGCCTTTTATGGTCCGCAAGACCCCGGTCCCGGTTGCCGGGGACGTTCATCGGTCGTTCAACCGAACCGTGACATCAGTCACAGCGACTAATTGGCAACCATCTAAAAATCTCGGAATGCAAGTTCCGAATCGTTAACCACTCGTTTACGCCGGCATCGCAATGCTGGACCAGAAAAAGAAATTGAGAAGTGCAAGCTATGTCTGCCCCTAGTACTACCAAATCTATTGAAGCGTTCGCCGTTCTCCAGCCTTCCTGCCGCAAGACCGCCGCCCATGCGCTGACCATCGTGCGCGACGGCGTCATCACCGGCGAGGGCCCGACCACCAAGGGCCGTATCCATTTTTCCCGCGCGCTCGATGCCGATGATGCCGCCTGGTGCGCCCGCATCCTGACCGCGACCGCCGTCGAGCATCAGCCGGTCAGCCGCGCCGAAGCCGAGGCGCTGTTCGAAATCAGCGACGCCGCCGCCGAGCGCAGCGACGGCGGCCGTTTCGACGATCTGCTCGCCAAGGCGGTCGCTCATCATGCGGCGTCCGAGTCTGGCCTGCCCGTGCCGCCGCGCACGATTGCCCTGTCGCCGGACACCGACATCGAAAGCTGGGCCCCGGCCAAGGCCGTCAACATCGACACCAAGGTGCTGGAGTGGATTGCCGCCCAGATGCGCGGCAAGCGCCGCTCCAACCACGCGCTGGCGGCGATGGTCGCGACCCTGGTCGGCGCCGCCGCACTGCCGCTCGCGCAGCTGCCGGGCATGCTGGACATGGGGATGATGTAACGTCATTCTTGCATCGTTGAATTCAAAACGGCGGGGATTTTCCCCGCCGTTTTTGTTTGACGGAGCAGGGCGGCTCCGTTTTTGTTTGACGGAGCACGGCGGCTACTAAATCGTCATTGCGAGCCAACGGGTCGCGCGAATGCGCGCCCGATGACAGGCTCCGCGAAGCAATCCATCGCACCACGCAAAGAATGGATTGCTTCGTCGCAAGTGCTCCCTTGCGCAAACGCTTTGCGTTTGTCGCAGGCAATGACGGCACGGCAAACACAGCTCGACATTCTCGCGGGACGTTGTGCCCAAGCCGTTGCCCGAGCCGCCGCTTTCCAGTCCGACCTCGAACGGGCATTGCACCACATCGCGGGCCAGAGGCCTTTAATTCCCGATCCGGCACCCCATATAGAGTCCCATGGCACAATGGAAAGCATCTGTCGCGCGGCAACCACCGAAGACCAAGGCGGAACTGCGGGAGATGCTGACCGACGCGGTCCGCAACACGCAGCCCGGTGCTGACAAAAAGCCGAAACGCTCCCCGAAGGTCGAGAACGAGCAGCCCTGACGGGCCGCCCGACGATATATCCGCGGCAGTTGCGGTCGATCCGAACAGCTTGGCCTGACAAGTTTCACAGGGAATAGCGTATGCGGCTGGTTGCCAAACCCACCGAACAAGAGATCATCGAGGGGCCGCAAGCGGTATCCTTTCAGATCGCGAACGGGAACTCGCGGCAGCGCTGCCTTCTGCAAACCGATCTTCCGACGCAGGCGCTGGCCCACAAATATCTGCTCACCAATTGGCCCGTTATCGAACGCAGGGCGCGCGAGGCTCTCGCGACCGGAGTCCTTGACGATGGTCAAATCAAACTGGCCATGGTCTAGATTCTTGTTTTGACGCGTTTTCTACGCAGATAAGTCTACGCAATCTGCGTAAGCTTGATTGCTATGCGAACCGGTGTCCACTTCGCTCGAAAACGCTATGGTTCGTTCAACAATCAATGTCGATTTTGGTCAACAGGAAATAGTCATGCTCAAGGATCGCGAGAATATCCTGAATGCGCTTCGCGAGAAGCCGCTCAAGGTCTACGAGATCATGAAACGCGCCAATCTTCCGAATGAGGAAGCCTGCCAGTCGCTGCTTCTGAAAATGCGCGACGAAGGTCTGGTGAAATTCGACATTCACAAGGGACGTTGGCTTGCCGGATGATGGCGGCTCGCCGGATGATGGCGCGGCGCGGACGACAAGTCGCCGCGCCGAAAATCGATGTCGGCTCGAATCTGGATCGCGGCTAATCCTGGCCGCGTGTGTCTCGAATGTCCCGCAAGAGCCAGGCGAGCACAAGAACCGAAGGCGTCCAGGCGAGTAGTGCTCCGATCAACATCGCTTGCGCGCTTGTCATGATGGCTCCTCCGCTTACTCTATCGACAACTTTCACCTCAACGGTTTCGGCTCATCTACGTCCGAGAGGCGGTCTGCAGTCCGGACCTGCCGCATCGCTGGATTATTTTTGGTTTGCGACAGACGGCTCGGGGCATTTGTAGAGCCATCTCCAGTAGGCCTTGTTACGATCCCGCTGACGCTTGCAGTGCTCGCGGCACCTGGACGAGCAGAACTGCCCGAAGCGCCAGCTGAAACGGACCAGCCCGAAGGGGCGGTCGCAGTTCGGATTGTCGCAACGATTTGTCATGATGCGGCCTCCGCGTTCGTTCGCAGGATCAAGCGAATGAATTTTTCCTGGCCTTGGCCGAGGCAAGAACGTCCGCAGTAACGTTCACGCGCCGGATTTCGCAGACATACTATCTTGGGTTCTTCACTGTCGCATTCGGAACAGCGTGGGCCTGTACGCATGGCGACCTCCTCCTGAGGAATTGCCATTCACTGATCGTGGTGTACTGGTTGTCGTGCCGTCGGATTTACCGGAGGGCGACGATGCCTCACTCTCGTTCCGTCCCGCCCCATATACAACTTGTCTAGATGGTTGATCGGCTTATCCCTAGGTATGACCGGCTCGAAACCGTCATTTCGGTGGGATGGAATTGTTGTTTTGGCCCTGTCGCCGGACCGATCGGAATAGCGGCGCCAGATGCCGTGCTAACCCGATCGGATCGGGTCATCGGCTGTTTTTACGCGCCGTGCCCGCGCAGTGCGGCGTCGAGGCAGTTGATCAACGCCTCGCCCGTGAAGGGTTTGGTGAGAAAGCAGCTCGCGCCGGCCTTCAGTGCTTGCATGCGCGCGTTCTCAGTCGCGAAAGCCGTGATGAAAATGAATGGCAGACGGTATCCGTCGGCAACCAAGTGAGCTTGCAGCTCGAGACCGCTCATGACCGGCATTTGAATATCTGCTATCACGCACGAGGTGTCATGCAGATGAGGCGACCGCAGGAACGCCCCGGCCGATTCAAAGGTGTGAACGACGTATCCAAGCGTTCTCACGAGATTGTAGGTCGCGGTGCGAACGGAGCCGTCATCGTCAATGATTGAAATTACGGGTGGGTGGGCCAAAGCGGTGCTTCCTGACGTGCTGGCAGAATGCCTCTTGCTGCAAGCCGCTTGAGGGCAGAGTGCGTCGCAAATCGGGGGCGGAAAATCATACTTAGGTTTGCAGGACGGGGGGATCGCTCAACGACCCGCCGCTATTGCGGCGGTGCCGGGCGCTGTATTTCGAGCGCCTGGGCCATCTTCACCAGCTCGGCCAGCGATTTCGCGGCCATTTTTCTCATGATGTTTCCGCGGTGTATCTTCACGGTGATCTCGGCAATGCCGATTTCGGCCGCGATCTGCTTGTTCATGAGCCCGGTCGTGACCAGCGCCATCACCTCGCGCTCCCGGGCAGTCAAGGTCGCAAACAGCGCGTGCAGGTCGGAGCGGATCTTTGCTTCATTCCGGCTATTTCGATCGCGTTCGATGGCCGCCGTCACGGCATCCAGCATGTCCTGATCGCGGAACGGCTTGGTCAAAAAGTCGACAGCCCCGGCCTTCATGGCCCTGACCGTCATGGGGATGTCGCCGTGGCCCGTCATGAAGACGATGGGAATGTGAATGCCTGCCTTGGCAAGGTCGGCCTGAAAGTCGAGACCGCTCAGTCGAGGCAGTCTGATGTCAAGGATCAGGCAGCTCGCAACGTCCGGAAGCTTGCTCTGCAGAAATTCAGCGCCCGAACCGAACACTTCGACCCGCAAGCCCACCGAGCGGAAAAGATTCCGGAGCGCTTCACGCACCGACACGTCATCGTCGACAACATAGACGATCGGCTCGTCCGGGCCGCCAACGTTGCGAGGCGAGTTTGAGCGGCCGGTCACGGCGTATGGTCCTCTTGATGCATCGGCAGGCTGAACTGAAACGTCGCGCCGGGCCCGACATTGATGGAGGCCGACAGTCGCCCGCCATGGGACTCGACGATTGATCGGCAGATCGACAGGCCCATGCCCATGCCGTCGGATTTGGTGGTGAAGAAGGGAGCGAACAGCCGGTCAGCATTTTGAACGGCTAATCCGACACCGGAGTCTGTCACCGTGACCAGAATCTGGTCGGCGTCCTCCTGGTGCGTCCGGATCGCCAGCTTGCGTGGTCGGTCGGTGACCGGTTGCATCGCTTCAATGGCGTTGATGACGAGGTTGAGGATGACCTGCTGCAGCTGAATCCGATCGCCGAGGACCTGGCCGAGAGCGGGAGCGAGTTCCTTCCGCAGCACGATCCGGTGGCTGAACAGTTCACGATGCAGCAAGGTGACCACCTCATTGACGACCGCATTGATGTCGAGAGGTGCTTTCTGATCGGCGGTCTTGCTTACCAGCCCGCGGACGCGCTGGATCACTTCGCCCGCCCGGTTGCCGTCATCGACAATCGAGCCCAGAGCGCTGCGCGCTTCCTGCAGTTCGGGAGTATCGCGGTCGAGCCAACGCAGCGCGGCCGAGGCGTTGGCGACGACGGCGGCAAGCGGCTGGTTCACTTCATGGGCAATCGACGCGGCCAGCTCCCCGAGCGCCGTCACGCGCGTGACATGCGCCAGTTCAGCCTGTGCCTCGTGCAGTTTCTCCTCGGCTCGCCTTCGTGCCGTGACGTCTGTCGCCGCGCCGACAAATTCGATGCCACCAGATGCATCGGTTACGGCATGCGCGGCTGCATGGACATATTTGACCGAGCCGCCGGGCATCAGCAATCGATATTCGTGATCGAAATCCCTGCCGTCGCGGGACGCCCGGTCGATGGTCTGTTGCGCGCCCGCTCGATCGTCGGGATGAATGCGTTGAATGACCATGTCGAGTGCGACTGAAGGTGCCTTTTCAAAGCCGAATATCCTGAAGGTTTCGTCCGACCAGATAATTTCGCCGGTGGCGACGCGCCAGCCGAAGCTGCCGGTGTGGCTCAATCGCTGTGCTTCGGCCAAATAGTTCCCACTCTGCCGCAAGGCGTTTTCAGCCTCCTTGCGCTCGGTGATGTCCTCGCATGCGATCAGGACGATCAGCCGGTCATCCTGCCGTCGCACGGCTTTCGCGTTTTCACGAACCCACAGCGCCGAACCGTCCTTGCGGACCTTTCGGATCTCCCAACTGTGCGTTTGCCCGATATGCGCCAGACAGATTTCAACGCTTTTTCGCACCGCGTCCCGGTCTGCTTCAAAGAAGACGCCGAGCACCGGTTGTCCCCGCAATTCGCTGACGAGATAGCCGAGCTGGGCGGCGCCAAAAGTGTTCACCGACAGGACGATGCCTTCCGCATCGACCATGAAGTACATGACGGGGTTGTGCTCGAAGACCTCCTTCCACTGCGCCTCGCTCTCGCGCAGGGCTTCTATTGCGCGTTGTTCGGCGCTTGCCCGGCTCTCAAGCGCGGCTTCCATTTGCCTGCGGGTGCTGCCTACCAGGTGCATCACGATCAATGAGGCGAGAAACAGGGCGAAAAGCAGCACGACGGCAATCAGATAGTCGGCAACCTCCGGGGCGGGACCGAGCACGAGCCAGATGCAAGCCGCCGTCAACGATGCCAAAGCCATGCCGCCGAGCAGCGATTGCTCGGCCGAGCGCCGGGATTTTAGTATCTGGTTACGCATGGCATTGGGCCGTCCGGCCCCGCGCCGCGTCGTCAGGTGATCATCACCATCGACGGCAACACGTGACCCCACGAATGAGCCGTATCCTAGCAGCTTTTCCAGGCCCGGAGGTATGGTGCATCGCGATACGCAGGTGGCTCAGAGCGCTTGACGGTCGCGGCCGTTCGTCGCGCCTGCAAGCGCCGGTTGACGATCGCGGAACGCGCAATGTCGACAACTGGATATCGCTGCGGAGGAGGTGGCACTCCTGGTCCCTCGCAAGGCTCGGGCGGCTGATCCTAAACTTAAGTATGCTCCTCTCACCCAAATGTAACGTGCATATCAACCTCCGTTCAATGGTTCGGCGAGTCTCGGTGACTAGGCTGGCGCGATAGCCGAGCGGCAGCAGGAATCTCGCGCCATCGCTCTTGCTGATTGAACGTTGAACCTCGGCGCCGCTGTCCGGGATAGCCGCATTGTAAACATCGCTTGCGTAACGACCGCCGTCTCGTGCCGCCACAAATTCGGGGATTGAGATGCCAAAGCCAAGCCTGCAATTGATCCACTGCTCGAACGATATTCGACCGGGTGCAAAACGCCGGCAGGACAGCACCAGCTTCCAACCATACGTTATTCTTGGAGGCGCGCGATCCGTGCCGGGCGAGCGTTCATGGGAGGCCGCGCTTGATCTGGTCGATTTTGGCGTTTTGGTTTGCTATGAAAACTATCTTGCCTTCCTTGAGGCGAGTGCGACCATTCTCGGCGGCTCGAAGTGGACTAATCATGAAAAGACCCGCTAGATTGACAAGGCACGCCCGAACCACGCGTGGTGCATCGACGATCCCTTGCTCCGGGGCGTCAACGCCACCCGCGTCGGCCAGCTACGGTGTCCTTCAACTTGTCCGCAGAGCCGAAGCTGGTCACTCTGCTGAGCTGCGCATCTCAAATTGGGGGGCTGGTGCCTGATGTTATCGTCCGACAGGATCGCGCTGTTTATCGATGGCGCCAATCTCTACTCGACCTGCAGAGCGCTTGGTTTCGACGTCGATTACAAGCGTCTGCTCAAGGAATTCCAGAGCCGCGGTACGCTGCTGCGGGCGTTCTATTTCACGACCATTATCGAGGATCAGGAATACACATCGGTCCGCCCCCTGATCGATTGGCTCGACTATAACGGCTACACCGTCGTCACCAAGCTCACCAAGGAGTTCATCGACCCCAGCGGCCGTCGCAAGGTGAAGGGCAGCATGAATATCGAGCTCGCCGTCCATGCGATGGAGCTTGCCGATCATGTCGACCGGATGTTTCTGTTCTCGGGCGACGGCGACTTCCGCTCGCTGCTGGAAGCGGTGCAGCGCCGCGGTGTCCACGTGACCGTCATCTCTACCATTGTCAGCCAGCCGCCGATGGTGGCGGACGACCTGCGGCGTCAGGCGGACGCCTTCATCGATCTTGCCGAATTGAAGCCAGTGCTCGGGCGTGATCCGTCTGAGCGGCCGGTGGCACGTGAGATACGCCAGCAATCGTCGCAATTTCCGTCGCACGCGACGATCAATGGAAATGACCTCAGGTCATGATGCCTTCGGGATGTCGTCCCGCTCATCCGTGCTGTGTTTGTTCCAACGACGAATCCCCGCGCGCAAAAGGGATTCGCGTACCGTCAAGAATTGACGCGATCGCGTCCCGATGCATCATTGTGCGATGTTCGGTTTCTTCAAAGGTTGCCGCCTGGCCCGCATGAGCAGCGGGCGCTTTTGCCTGGTGCGGGATCTCGGCCTCGTCAAGGGCGGCAAGGGCATGCGGCACCATGAGGTGGTGATCGCCTTCAGCGCCCGCGAGCTGCTGAAGTGGCTGCGCCAGCCGTCGGCGAAGCGGCTTGAGCCGGACGCGAGTTCGCGAGCCAGCGTCTTGCCCCATGAACCAGAGGCGTTGGCTAACCTCGGACCACGCTCCTGAAGGCAGCCGAAAGCGCGGCAAGCGCATCGCGCGGCCGGCCGTCCTTGACCCTGGAGTGCAGCAGGACCGGCAAGCGCGGCAGATCGGGAAGCCCGAGCTTGGGCCCGACCTCAACGGCGCCGAATGGCAGCATGCGCGGCGCCAATGCAGCAACGCCGAGCCCGGCCATGACGGCGGCTGCGACCGCCGCAACGCCGCCGCCGACGAAGATTTCCGTCCAAGGCACGTTCGCCGCATCGAGCAGCCGCCCGGCCATCGCACGCACGCCGCAGGGCTCGGCCATCGTGGCAAGCGGCAAGGGCTCGCCCGCGCGATACTGCCAGCCAGGCGCTGCGAACCAGCCGAATTTCTCTTCGGTAATAACTTCCCCGTCGTCCCGCCCGGCCTCGAGGCGGACGATCACCGTGTCGAGTTCGCGCCGGTCGAAGCTTTGCAGCAGGTCGCCCGACGACCCGATCCGGATTTCGATCAACAGCTGCGGGTCTTGCGCGTTCATGCGTGCGATCAGCGCCGGGAGCTCCGGCCCCGCAACATGGTCGCTGATGCCGATGGTGAGGCGCTGCCGGGCACCGGCAAATACGGCGAGCGCGCGATCGTGCACCGCCAGCAGTTCGCGGGCGTGTTCGAGAAAGGCTGCGCCCTGCGCCGAAAGCTGCACGTAGCGGGGCGTCCGCTCGATGAGCCGGCAGCCGAACCTCTCTTCGAGCCGCTTCAGCTTCAGGCTGACCGCAGCCTGCGTCGTCCGCATGGCCTCAGCCGCGCGCGTGAAGCTGCCAAGTTCGGCGATGCGGACGAAAGCCTGGACGGCATCCAGGTCGAGGGGGCGTTCGGTCATTTCCAACGATTATAGCTGATATCAGTATCCATAGCATATCAAAATAGTCGGATGGCGTTTAGCTAGGTCAGGACAAAATGGAAAGGATCAGCTGTGCCGCTGCTTCACATCTCACTGCGCGCCGGAAAGCCGGCAGCCTACCGCCAGGCGATTCTCGACAGCCTTTATCGCGCGATGCGCGAAGCGTTGAACGTGCCCGAAGACGACCAGTTCATGACCATCACGGAGCATGACGCAGCGAACTTCCGCTACGGCACCGCCTTTGGCATCGTCCGGAGTGACGATCTCGTGTTTATCCAGATCACCGTGTTCGACACCCGCACCGCGGAACAGAAGAAGGCGCTGTTCCGGCGGATCGCGGATTTGCTTGGCGAGCGCCCCGGCATACGGCCGGAGGACGTGTTCGTGAACGTGCTCGACGCCGCGAAGGAGAATTGGTCCGTCGGCCACGGGCTCGCGCAATTCGCGTGAGGCGCTGCGCGGCTTGGGAGGGCGGACTATCTCGCCGCCGTCTTCTGTTTGCCGCCGTCCACTTCCAGTCCCAGTGTGCGGCCGGGGAAGCCTGCGGCGTCAAAATAGCGCTGGGTGCCGACGCGCTGGAAGTTCAGCACGGTGCGCAAGCCATTCGCTGACGGCCTCGACGTCACGGTGCCGGTATAGGCCTGCGGCGTCGCGCCGTTGGGCATCGCTTCGGTCATGACGCGGCCGATCAGAGTGCCCTTGGGCTTTTGCGTTAGCCCCATGATCTTCGCCGCCGTGGCACCGACATCGGCGTTGCTGACGGGCAGAGCGTCGACATAGCCCGACTTGAAGTCCGGCCCGATCGCCGCTGTGAAGTTCAGGGTATCGCCGCGGGAAAAGCTGCCATGCATGCCCTGGCCCTGGCGCAGGATCGTGTCGGCAATCTGGACCGAGCAATTGGTCGGCTCGTCGCAGCCCGACGACCAGGAGCGGAAATTGACCACGATTTGGGGATGCGGCGTGACGGCCTTGCCCTTGAGGCCGAGCTGCGACATCGGCAACGTGCCCGGGAAGTTCCCGAGTTCGTCATCGACGAAGAGACCGCTGACATAGTCTTGCTCCAGCAGCGCCTTGATGGTGCGGTCGGCGAGCTTGCGTTCCTTGCTGGGAATATAGATCAGGTCCGATCCACCGTTGGTGGCGATCACCAGATCGGGCTTGGTGGGGTCCTTGCCGAGCACGCCGTTGCCGGCCCTGGGGTGGGCGTTACCGGCCACCGGTGCATTCTTGTCGTTGGGGTCGAACAGCGGCAGGTTCAGCGCTTTCGCAAGGTCGATCGCAAGGAAGCCCATGGGGAGGAAGTCCTTGGGCGTGTCGTCATAGGAGATCTTCGCCGACGGGCTGGTCTTGCTCTCCTTGGAGATCGTCGAGAAGCCGTGGTCGGAGGAGACGATGATGTTGGTCGAGGCGGTGAGGCCGAGTTCATCCAGCGCCTTGCGCAACTGCGCCAGATTGTTGTCGGCGTTCCTGATGCCGGCCATCGAGGTCGGGCCGTTGATCCCGGGCGTGATGGTGTTGAGGCTGTCGCCGGTATTGTGCTGGCTGCCATCGGGGTCGCGCGACCAGAACACCAGCACGAACGGTTTGTTGCGCGCCTTGAACATCGGCAGCACGACCTTGGCGGCGACGTCGGCCATGTAGGCCTGCTGCGCGACGTTGGCTGATGTGGTGCCCGGCGTCCTGGCGTCGCCGGCCTTGCTGTTGTCGCCGCGCGGCGTTGTCACCAGCGGAAGGTTGGCCTTGGTCAAGGCTTCCTTCATCTCGTCGGACAAGGGAACGCCGTTCTTGCCGCCGGTGGAATCGTCGATCACGATCGTGTTCTTGCCGCGGTCGGTGTGGTCGAACAGCAAGGTCGGGCCGAGCTTGCCGATCGCGGCGGTCGAGAAACCTTTCGCGCGCGCCAGCTTCAGGATGGTTTCCTCGTTGAGGTAGTCGCCGTGGAAATGATCGTCGATGTCGGCGAGCACGGCGTCGTTTTCGATGAAGGGGACGACGGTGTCGCCGGCCGGCACCGAGGAATAGCCGGTATAGATCGTGTTGCTGAAGGTGCCGGTGTCGCCGAGATAATGGCCGCTCGCCATGGCGGAGCTGTTCGCCATCGTGAAGGTCGGAAACAGCGAGTGTGAATTCCTGAAATTGACGCCCTTGTCGCGGATTTCGGCCATCGCGGGCGCGGTCTGCGGCGTCACGATGCGCCCGCGCAGGCCGTCCGGCACGAACAGGATCAAATTGCGCGGCGTGGCGTTTTGCGCCGACGCGGCACTTGCGGTCAGCGTGATCAGACTTGCGGACAGCAATACGAATGTACGGCGCATCAGTCTCTCCCCATCAGAAGCATTCCGGCGATAGCGGTCGCCTCCGTTTAGTTTTGGTCTGCGACAGCATTGTTACACCGGGGCGGAACCGACTCAGGTGGCGATGGAACCCGATTCAGAATGCCGATCTTTGATTGGCTCGGCCGGAAACATTACTGCTTTCAGCCGTTCTCCATGGAAGGAGATTGCCATGAGCACCTTCAGAGAGAAAGCAGAGGCGCAAACCGAGCAGGTGATTGGACAGATGCTCGGCGATGAGTTGCTGGTGAGAGAAGGCCAGTCGCGGTTGCGGGAAGCGGAGAGTGAGGCTGAACCCTCCGAGGATCGGGCCAAAGATCGAGACGAGGGTGCGGATCAGGGCATCGTCCGTGACGAGCGCGGACAGGAGCAGCCAAAGGACAAGGCGCGTGCCCAGCAGGTGAGCCGCGTGGATAACGGCGGCGATCCGCCTGGCAAGAAGGCCTAGGCGCTCGCTCGCCGATGAGAGGCCATGCACCGCGCCCCGAAACGCAGGATATCGATATGAAAAACCAGCTTGTTTCCGACAATCCCGGTGGGCGGATCCACGTCGTCATTCTGGATTCCGGCGAAGAAGCGTTTGCGGCGCTGACGCGGTTTGCGAACGAAGCAAAGATGACGGCGGCGTCCGTCACGGCGATCGGCGCCTTCGAAAAGGCCGTCGTCGGCTGGTTCGATTTTGCAACGAAGAGCTACAAGAAGATCGAGGTCAATGAACAATGCGAAGTCCTGAGCGCGCTCGGCGACGTCGCCGTCGGAGATGACGGCAAAGCCAGCCTTCACGTCCACATCGTGCTCGGACTGTCCGACGGATCGACGCGGGGCGGCCATTTGCTTGCCGGCACGGTGCGGCCGACACTCGAGGTGGTCCTGACCGAAGTCCCCGCCAGGTTGCGGCGGAAGAAGAGGGCGGATCTGGGGATCGCGCTGATCGATGCCGGCTGACGTTGCCTTTTGGAATAAT
This sequence comes from Bradyrhizobium sp. AUGA SZCCT0177, assembly GCF_018130125.1. NCBI lineage: Bacteria > Pseudomonadati > Pseudomonadota > Alphaproteobacteria > Hyphomicrobiales > Nitrobacteraceae > Bradyrhizobium > Bradyrhizobium sp. AUGA SZCCT0177. The sequence continues at coordinate 46,645 of NZ_JAFCMA010000018.1, forward strand.
TGTAAGCTCTAGTTCCCGATTCTTCTTGTCGTGATGGCGCGGCTGAACTACCTGTCCAGCGCCGCTATCAAGCGCCGTAAGCGTCTCACGTGAGGCAACGCATCACCCGTCATGGTCGGGATAGATGCGCAGTGCCCTTTATCTCGTGATCGACTGACCAGATTTTCCAAAGAGAAGAGCATGTTTGCCATTCGAAAGTTGCCGGCGCGCTTTGCGCCGGTCGTGATGCCCTTGGTGTTGTCCGTCCTGATGACGTTTGTCGTGTCGATGATTTCGACATTGAGGAGCCTGGGTCCGACGCCGGCCTTCCTCGCGACCTGGCCGGGTGCGTGGGCGATATCCTGGCTGGTCGCGTTTCCGACCCTGCTAGCGGTATTGCCGCTGGTGCGGCGGATCGTGGCGCTGGTGGTTGTTGTGTCCCCACGCAGGTGATCTGAAGGATAGATGCGACGACAGCCGGACACGGCTGTCGTCGTTCCGGCCTTTCTCATTTCCGGCGTGGGCCGTCGGCTAGCTTGACGCGCGGAACACGTCGGCAGGGGCGCTGCGGGTAGGGTGCATTCTCAGGTAGCAGAAATGCGAATCGTCACAAATATTTGCCGCCGGACCCAGGCCGTAAGCAAACGTTTAGCCGAGGCCTATAAAATACCGGTGATCACGTCCTATGTTAACCACCGGTTAATCATGCGCCTCCAGCCGATGAGCTCCGACAAGTCTTGGCGTTCGATCAAGGCGCAATGGAAGAAGGACGCTGAAAGCGTCGGCGAAGACTTTTCCACGTTTTCGAACGGAAGCTACGCGGCGTTCGACGCCCTGACCAAGGATGGCGACAACCCGACGCTGTATTGCCTTTCGGACGGCGAGAAGATTCACGCGGCCTGTCAGGTCAGCCGCCTGATGATGAGCAAATTCCCGACCCCGATCCTGCGCGCGCGCTTTGTCGTGGTCTCGCCGCTCTATGAACTCGGAGTCGCTACCGCAGGCCAATACGCGCAGACCATGGTCGCCCTGTTCTCCGGGATCGTTTGGTTGTCGCGCGACACGCTGTCGGCGGGTCATGTCCGGTTCTTCCTCAAGAGCCCCGGCGATGCGCAGTTCTTCGCGGCGCTGCAGGTCGTGACAGAGCTTTCGCCATTCTCGGCATTCGCGATCGACGGGGCCTTGATCGAGTGCAGTTTGAAAGAGGCGGAAGTTCCGGAAATGGCCTGATCCGGGCGCACGCTTTAACCCCGCAATAACTGATTTTGCTAACGCCCTCTTGGGTTGTCTTCCCGTACAAAAGCGACCGTGGGGGCAGGCAAAATGCCGGGTAGTGCATCGGATAGCGTCATCGCGGGGAGCCTGCGGCGGTCGATCGCCGGCGTGCTGTCCCGGATGCGCCTGGGCGTGGTGCAATGGCTCATTCTGTGCGCCGCGGCGATGGTGATCGCGATCATGCTCGGCACCGGATATTTCGCGCTGCAATTCCGCGAGCGGGCGCTGGAAGTCGCCGAGCGCGAACTCAACAATACCGCGCTGCTGCTGTCGCGTCATTTCGACCAGCAGCTCAGCGATCTCCAGCATGTGCACGACGACGTCCTCAACTATATCCGGGCAGATGGGGTCAACACACCAGACGAATTCGAAAGGAAAATGTCGACCTTGAGCGCGCATGAGATGGTGCGCGCAAGGCTTGTGGCGTTACCGCATGTCGGCGCCCTGAACCTGTTCAACGCCAAGGGCTGGCTGATCAACACTTCCCATATGTGGCCGGTGGGGGACGTGAACATTTCCGACCGGCGCTATTTCCAGGAATTCACGTCGGGAAAGCCGACGCCCGACGTGATCGTCGAACCGGTCGTCAGCAAGGTCACCAAAGTCTGGACCACGGTGTTCGCGCGCAAGATCGTCGGCCGCGATGGCGAGATCATCGGCTTTGCCAGCCGCGGCGTCGAGCCGTCGCATTTCGAGGATTTTGTCGCGTCGCTGGCGCTGGACAGCGATACCGCGATTTCGATGATCCACCGTGACGGCACCATCATCGCCCGCTATCCGAAAAACCCAAAGGTGCTCGGCGTGAACGTCGCCAAGTCGCCGTCGTTTCAGCGGGCGCTCGCGCTGAACGGCAACATCTCGGGACGCTTCACCAGCTCGTCGCAGAATGAGGACAAGGTCGGTGCGGTCCGCTCGCTGATGCATTTTCCGATCCTGATCGTTGCGACCACCAAGACCGAGACCGCGCTGGCCGACTGGCGGGCGCAGACCAAGCTGCAGCTGTGCGCGGCGGCGCTCGCGATCATCGTCGTTGTCGTCATGATCTTCCTGATCGTGCGCCAGTTGCGCAGCCAGCATGCGGCCGCCCAGTACAAGCTGTCGGAAAAGACCCAGCATCTGGACACCGCCATCAACAACATGACCCAGGGTCTGCTGTTGTTCGACGCTTCGGCCCGCCTCGTCGTCTGCAACCAGCAATATATCGACATGTTCGGCATGTCGCCGGATGTCGCCAGGCCCGGTTGCCATCTTCGCGATCTGGTGCTGCATCGCCAGGAGCAGGGAAGCTTTGTCGGCGACGTCGACGCCTATTGCGCAAGATTTCTCAACCCCACGGACGACGGCGCTCGGATCACCGAGACGACGACGCCTGACGGACGCACGATCCAGCTGATCTACCAGCGCTCGCCCGATGGCGGCTGGGCGACCACGCTGGAAGACGTGACGGAGAGGCGGCGCGTCCAGGCGAAGATCCAGCATCTCGCCCATTACGACGCGCTGACCAATCTGCCGAACCGAACGCTGTTCCAGCGCCATGCCGAGGCGCTGCTCGGAGGATCCGAAGCCGCGCAATTCGCAATCCTCTACATCGATATCGACGAGTTCAAGCGCATCAACGATTCGCTCGGGCATCTGATCGGCGACGAATTCCTCAAGGGCGTCGCGGATCGCCTGCGCCAGTCGGTCGGGCCCGAAGACTTCATCGCCCGTCTCGGCGGCGATGAGTTCGCCGTCGTTCAGCGTAACGTCACGTGTGATAATGACGTCAGCATTCTGGTCGCGCGGATTTACGATCGGCTGCGCACGCCGTTCGATTGCAACGGCCATCGCCTCTCCAGCGACGCCAGCATCGGCGTCGCAGTCGCGCCGCGTCACGGCTCCGATCTGTTTGCGCTGCTGAAGAGCGCTGATCTGGCGATGTATGCGGCGAAGGCGGCGGGCCGCCGGACCTATCGCTTCTTCGAACCGACCATGGAAAAGCAGGCCAACCATCGCCGCGAGCTCGAGAGCGATATGCGCGCGGCGCTGGTCGATGGCGGATTCGAACTGCACTACCAGCCGCTGGTCGATTTGCGCAACGACGAGGTCAGGGGGTGCGAAGCGCTGCTGCGCTGGCGGCATCCGCTGCGCGGCATGGTTTCGCCCGCCGATTTCATTCCCGTGGCCGAGGAGACCGGCCTGATCGAGGAGATCGGACAGTGGGTGCTGCGGACCGCCTGCGCCGAAGCGACCACCTGGCCCGCGCATGTGCGCGTCGCCGTCAATGTCTCGCCGGTCCAGTTCCGCTCGCAGTCGCTGTCACTGAAGGTCGCCGCCGTACTCGCCGACACCGGGCTCGATCCGCGCCGGCTGGAGCTTGAGATCACCGAGGCGGTCTTGATCGCGGACGATGACGCCGCGCTCGTTGCGCTGAACCAGCTCCGCGCGCTCGGGGTTCACATCGCGCTCGACGATTTCGGAACCGGCTATTCGTCGCTGCAATATCTGCAGCGCTTCCCGTTCGACAAGATCAAGATCGACCGCAGCTTCGTCAAGGAAGTCACCTGCAATTCGAGTTCGGCCTCCATCATCAAGGCGGTGGTGAGCATCGCGGCCGACCGCAACATGATCACGACGGCCGAAGGCGTCGAGACCTTGCAGCAGCGCGAAACCGTGCAGAATCTGGGCTGCACCCAGATGCAGGGATACCTGTTCAGCGCGGCGCGCCCGGCGCAGGAAATCCGCGCGCTGCTGGCCGCGTGCCCGGCCGCGGATGCGGCGTAACGACTGCCGCTACAGCCGCGCGTCTGAAATCGCCTTCCTCAGGATGCGCGACAGCGACTCGACCGAATAGGGTTTCTGGATCAGCTCGAAGCCGCGATGGGCGTTTTCCGCCAGCACGTTGCTGTAACCGCTGGTCAGCACCACAGGCAGGCCCGGATAACGTTCGCGAATGACGCCGGCGAGCTCGACCCCGTTCATGCCGGGCATGATGACGTCGGAGAATACCAGATCGGCGGCAAACTCGTCCTCGGCCAGGATCGCCAGCGCGGTGTCGGCATTGTCGGCGCGGCGCACCATGTAGCCGAGGTCCTCCAACAGCTCGGTGGAGAACTGTCCGACATCGTCATTGTCCTCGACCACGAGAACGCGGTAGCCGCGTCCGCGCGGGCCGGGCTCCTGGCCTGCGGCCGCGGCTTCCGCCGCCTGCGTCGGCACCGCGGCCTGCGGCAGGTAGATGGTGAAGGTCGCGCCCTGTCCGGGCTCGCTGATAACAGCGATATCGCCGCCGGATTGCTTGGCAAAGCCGAAGGCCTGGCTGAGGCCGAGCCCGGTTCCCTTGCCGACTTCCTTGGTGGTGAAGAACGGTTCGAAGATCGCCTCGATATGCTCGGGGGTGATACCGAGGCCGGTGTCGGTCATGGCGATGGCGACGAAGTCGCCGCTGCGCGCGCTCTGGGCACGCAGGGCAGGGATGGAATGAGCCTTCCTGACGCTGATCGCGAGCCGGCCTTCGCCCTCCATGGCGTCGCGCGCGTTGACCGCGAGATTGATCAGCGCGGTCTCGAACTGCGCGATATCGGCAATCGCGAAGCAGTCGGGCGCGGAAATATCGACCTCGATCCTGATCCTTGGGCCGACTAGCGGACGAACCAGCTGGGCGACGGCTTCGACCTGGGCGCCGACATCGAACACCTGGGGCTTGAGCGGCTGCCGGCGGGCAAACGCCAGCAATTGCGCGGTCAGTTTCGAGGCGCGTTCCACGGTATCGGAAATCGCATCGATGTAACGCCGGCGCCGCTCATCCGGCAGGTCGCGGCGGCGCAGGAAATCGGTGGCGGAGCGGATGATGGTCAGGAGATTGTTGAAATCGTGCGCGACGCCGCCGGTCAATTGGCCGACCGCTTCCATCTTCTGTGACTGCCGCAGGGCTTCCTCGCCCTTGCGGCGCTCGGTGATATCGATGGCTTCCGGAACCGCACCGATGACCGCGCCATGCTGGTCGCGCAAGGGGCGCATCGCGAAGTCGAAATAGCGCTCGCCGACCGGCAGATGCAGCCGCATCTCGGTCTTCACCTCGTCGCCCCTCATGACCGCGATGAAGGCATTGCGGACGGCGTCGGGCATGCCCTCGGTGGCGCCAAACCACGGCGTCTCCCAGAACGGCTTGCCAATGACGTCGGCGGCGTCGGCGCGAATGCCGTCGAGCGCCGTCTTGTTGGCGTAGAGTACATTGCCATCTGGATTGAGCAGCGCCTGGTATTGATGGCTGGTCTCGAAAATCGCGCGCATCTGGGCTTCGTTTGATTCCAGTTGCGCCGTCCGCTCGGTGATCCGCAGTTCCAGGGTTTCGTTCAGTCTCCGCAGGTCGCTTTCGGCCTGCTTGGCGGCGGTGATGTCGTGGGCGACGCCGATGAAGCCGATGTGGTTTCCGGTCGGGTCCCAGCGCGGCTGGGATTCCGATCTCAGCCAGCGCCATTCGCCGTCGGCGCGCTTGTAGCGGGCCTCCAGCACGAACGGCTTCAGTGAGGCCTCGCCGGCGACCGATTCCTGCAGGATGCGCGGCAGATCGTCCGGATGCAGCACCTTGCGCCAGTCGAACCCGATCGCCTGTTCGAACGGTAGCCCAAGGAAATCGACATAGGCCTGGTTGGCGAAAGAGCGCGTGCGGTCGAGCTTGGTGACCCAGATCGGGACGGGGGCGCTGTCGGCGATCAGGCGGAAGCGCTCCTCGCTTTCGCGCAGGGTTTCCTGGGCCAGCATTTGACCTGACACGTCGAGATCGGCGCCGACCAGGCGCAGCGCGCGACCGTCGCGGCCGCGCTCGATCTTGGCAACGACACGGATCCATCTGATGTCGCCGTCATTCGGCCGGATGATGCGGTATTCGGCCGAATAGTCCTGGCTCTCGCTCCGCAGCACGCCGAACAGATGTTTGATCGTCCGCTCGCGATCTTCGGGGTGGATTCGGCTGACCCAGTCCCCATAGGTCTCGTTGGCCGCCTCAGGCGGCAGCCCGTGAACGAGGAGGTATTCCGGAGAGCGGTGGTTCTTGACGCCGTCGCGAAAATCGATTTCGAGGCCGCCGACACCGGCTATTCGCTGGATCCGCGCCAGCTCCGCCTCGCGTTCCTGCAGCGCGCGATGAGCCCGGTCGCGCTCGCGCGCGATTTCTTCGAGATGTTGACGCAGCCTTTCCGCAGCGGCTGCTTCAGGAAGTGGGTTGGAATGATCAGGAGGAGTCATACGCGCCCGCAAACCTCTTGCGGCACTCTCACACAAGAGGCGCAAGGTTTGCCAGCATCATTTGCTTTCATTTGCTCTTGGCGGCGGCCGGCAATTATAGGCTCTGCGGAACCCGCCGGCCTGGGCGTCCTCTTCGGAACAAAACCAACGGTCCGGATTGGTCAGTCCCGGATAGCTGCGGCAGGCCTGCAGATGATAGATGCCGAGATTGCCGGTGACGCGGGCCCGGACCGCGAACTTGCCTTTGATGCTGCAGCCGGACGGCATCACGAAATCCTCGGGGAATAGGGCCTCGCGAATCTGGCGGTCGCGGTCGGCGCGGCATGCGGCGCCCAGCAGCGTGCCGTCCTTCTGGCCGCGGCGGAAATCTTGCGGCGCTGCGAAACAGCCTTTCCAAAGTCCCTGACGATCGTCCCTGGCGCGGGCCTCGTCGGTCTTGAAACGCCCGGTTGCAGAGGTGTCGATATTCAGGGCGAAGCCCTGGCGGACCAGCAACTGGCTGAGGCTGGTGGGGTCGCCCTCGATCTTGCACACGCCGAGGCGCCGCTTCTTGAAAGTGGGATCGACGCCGAGATCGTCGCAGCGGACCTGGCGTCCGCCGATCAGCTTGACCAGTTGATCGCGCGCCTCGATGCCGCAGGTCCAGCTGTCGGCGTGTTCGTCGATGCAGAGCTGATCGAACGCCGGGGCGTCGATCCCGTCGAGCCGGTAGGTAACGTTTCCCAGTTGAAGCGTGCCGCCATCCCTGACGGTCGCGGTGGCGGCCCAAGTTCGGGACGAGGAAAGTGAGACCAATAACAGCGCAACAATCAGTACAACCCGTGACCGCATGTGTCTCACTTCAATTCTCTTTCGTATCCGCGCGAACCTTCTAGCACATGCCGGCATCCCGGAACCAAGGGCTGTCAGCGTTACGAGGTGTCACCATCCTTCAACGAAGCGATTTCTCTCGCCATATTTGCGCGGGCGCGCTGGTCGTATCGCGTTGCAAAATCGGGGTAGGGGAAGATGACGGGCCTTGCCATGAAGCGCCGGAGGACGTCGGAACGCCCGGACCGGTAGGCGGCATCCGGGACATGGGAAAATTCCTTGCGGATCGACGAGGCATAGGCGTCGTACCGGTCTGGCTCAGCCCCCAATATGCTGAGGTCGATCGAAATCAGAATAGCGCCGAGGCGGTCGCCGGGCGTGACGTGGTGGGATTTTGTGAGGCGGATCAGCCGGCCGACTTGTTCTCGGATATCCGATGAGACGGCTTGCTCGGCAAGCAGGGCGCTCTGTTCTTCATTGTCCGATTTTCTGGGGTCGTAGACCGCGTCGTGCCACCAGATGGCCTGCACGAGCAGATCACGCTCGGCCGCGGAAAGGTTATCGACGGACGACAACAGGTCGAGGCAATCCTCGATATGCGCCAGATTGTGATAGTGGCGGCCCGGAGCCGAATAGGCGGCGATCAATGCGTCGTTGGACATCCACAAGATGTAATGCAATGCGGATGCGGCGGAAATGGCCGAGGCCGTGCGGCTCCATCCACAGGCGAGGGGCATCGCGTTATTCGCCACGCATGTTCATTGACTTCACGAGAACAAAATAGGAACATAACGCTCCGCCGTGAGATCAGCTCCATGCCTTCTTCCTCCCAGCCAGCCACCGAACCGAATGACGAACTGGAAACGGCGGTGGATCAGGCCATTTCGGCCTGCGGCGGCGATATGCGCGCGACCATCCGTGCGCTGATCGTGGCCAACGAATATCTGGAGACCGAGGTCGGCGAACTGATGAAAGCGGTGTCGCACGCCTATACGCGCGGCCGGTTTCACAGCTATTCGGGCTGACTGGCTCCAGCGGACCGCGGCCTCAAGAAGCCGGCTTGAAACTGGACCGTTGCCTCGGTCGATTTTTGCTGTACGACGGGTTTGTTAGCCGCGTCCCCGCATGTCACATTGCGGGTGAGGATCCTGCCCCAGCCTTAAAATAAAGCTCAAGCAAGAAGCACATGTTCAAACGAATTCTGATCGCAAATCGCGGCGAGATCGCCTGCCGGGTCATCAAGACTGCGCGGCGCATGGGGATCGAAACGGTAGCCGTGTATTCCGAGGCCGACCGTGATGCGGTCCATGTCGAAATGGCCGATGACGCGGTGCTGATCGGCCCACCGGCCGCGTCCGAGAGTTACCTTGTGATCGAGAAGATCGTCGAGGCCTGCCGCAAGACCGGGGCGCAGGCCGTGCATCCCGGCTACGGCTTCCTGTCCGAGCGCGAATCCTTTCCGCGCGCGCTGGCCGAGGCGGGCGTGGTCTTCATCGGTCCGAACCCCGGGGCCATCGCCGCGATGGGCGACAAGATCGAATCCAAGAAGGCCGCCGCCAAGGCCAAGGTCTCGACGGTGCCGGGACATCTCGGCGTCATCGAGGACGAAAAGCATGCGGTGAAGATCGCCGACGAGATCGGCTATCCCGTGATGATCAAGGCGTCCGCCGGCGGTGGCGGCAAGGGCATGCGCATCGCGCATTCGAAATCCGAAGTCGCCGAAGGTTTCAATCTGGCCAAGGCCGAGGCCAAATCCTCATTCGGCGATGACCGCGTCTTTATCGAGAAGTTCATCGTCGATCCCCGCCACATCGAAATCCAGGTGCTCGGCGACAAGCATGGCAACGTGATCTATCTCGGCGAGCGCGAATGTTCGATCCAGCGCCGCAACCAGAAGGTCATCGAGGAGGCGCCGTCGCCGCTGCTCGACGAGACCACCCGCCGCAAGATGGGCGAGCAGGCGGTCTCATTGGCCAAGGCCGTGAATTATGATTCCGCCGGCACGGTGGAGTTCGTCGCCGGCCAGGACAAGAGCTTCTACTTCCTGGAAATGAATACCCGCCTGCAGGTCGAGCACCCCGTCACCGAACTGATCACCGGCATCGATCTGGTCGAGCAGATGATCCGCTCCGCCGCCGGCGAAAAGCTTTCGATCGCGCAGAAAGATGTCACGCTGACCGGCTGGGCGGTGGAATCGCGCGTCTATGCCGAAGACCCGTTCCGCAATTTCCTGCCCTCGATCGGCCGGCTGGTGAAATACCGCCCGCCCGCGGAAGCGAGCCATGACGGCATCACGGTCCGCAACGACACCGGCGTGCAGGAGGGCGGCGAGATCTCGATCCATTACGATCCGATGATCGCCAAGCTGGTGACGCATGCGCCGTCGCGGGCGGCCGCGATCGAGGCGCAGTCGGCGGCGCTGGATTCGTTCTATATCGACGGCATCCGCCACAACATTCCGTTCCTGTCGGCGCTGATGAGCCATCCGCGCTGGCGCGAGGGCAATCTGTCCACCGGCTTCATTGCCGAAGAGTTCCCGAAGGGTTTTGCAGCGCGGCCGCCCGAAGGCGAGATCGCGCGGCGGCTGGCGGCGGTCGGGGCTGCGATCGATCACGTGCTCGGCGAACGCAAGCGGCAGATTTCCGGCCAGTTGAACGGCCGGCTGGTGCAGCGCGAGCGCCGCCGCGCGGTGTGGCTCGATCGCGCGGAAATCGCGCTCGACGTTGCGCGCGAGGCCGACGGCATCACGGTGCGCTTCATCGGCGCCGACGATCTGCCGGGCAATCCGCATCAACTGGTCTCGAACTGGGCGCCGGGCGTGCCGGTCTGGCAGGGCACCATCGACGGCCATTATGTGGCGATGCAGGTGCGCGCGATCCCGAACGGCATCCGCCTGGCGCATCAGGGCTTTGAAGTCCCGGTCAACGTCTTCACCGAGAGCGAGGCGGCGGCCGCCCGGCTGATGCCGGTGACGTCGGCGGCCGATACCGGCAAGAAGCTGCTGTGCCCGATGCCCGGTCTCGTGGTGTCGATCGCGGTTGCCGAAGGGCAGGAGGTCAAGGCCGGCGAAACGCTGGCCGTGGTCGAGGCGATGAAGATGCAGAACGTGCTGCGCGCCGAACGCGACGGCACCGTGAAGAAGATTCACGCCGCCGCCGGCGCCACGCTCGCGGTGGACGCGCTGATTTTGGAGTTTGCCTGAGCCGTCATTCCGGGGCGCGAAGCGAACCCGGAATCTCGAGATTCCGGGTTCGATGCTTTCGCATCACCCAGGAAACGGAAAGTAAGGAGCATTCGATGGCTTTCCAACAACGCCGCGCCGCATTGCGCGCCATCCTCAACGGATCGACCTGCATCCGCCCGGGTTCGGTTTACGATCCGGTTTCCGTCCGCATCGCCGAAGACCTGGGCTTTGAACTTGGCATGTTCGGCGGCTCGGTGGCCTCGCTGGCGGTGCTCGGCGATCCCGACATCACGCTGATCACGCTCACCGAACTCGCCGAGCAGATGCGCCGGATGTCGCGCGCCGCTGCGTTGCCGGTGCTGGTCGACGCCGACCATGGTTACGGCAACGCGCTCAATGTCCGGCGGACCGTGCAGGAACTGGAGACCGCGGGTGCTGCGGGCCTCACCATCGAGGACACGCTGCTGCCGCAGGCCTTTGGCGTCTCGGAGCCGCAATTGATCCCGCTCGAAGAGGGCGTCGGCAAGATGCGGGCGGCGCTGGACGGGCGCAGCGATCCCGCGCTGGTCATCATGGGCCGCACCGGAACGCGCGGCGGTGGCCCGTCGGCGGCGAGCTTCGAGGAATGCCTGGTGCGCGCCAAGGCCTACGACGCCACCGGTGTCGATGCACTGTTCTTCACCGGGCTGACGACGCGCCGGGAAGTCGAGGCGGTTGCGGCGGTGACGACGCTGCCGATCGTGCTCGGCAATACCCAGGGCGAACTCGATGATGCGGCCTTTCTCAGCAGTCAGCGGGTGAAGATTGCGCTGCAGGGACACACGCCTTTCGCCGCCGCCACGCAGGCCGTCTACGAAACGCTGAAAGCACTGCGCGAGGGCACCTCGCCGAAGAACCTCAAAGGCCTCGCATCAACTGAGTTGACCGGCCGGGCCATGCGCGAAGCCGATGTGAAGGCGCGCAGCGCCGAATTTCTCGGGCTGAAGAAATAGATGAGCGGCGCGATCCGCCATGTGACGGTCACGGGCCGGGTACAGGGCGTCGGCTACCGTGCCTGGGTCGCGGACGAGGCGATGACACGTGATGTCGAGGGCTGGGTACGCAATCGCAGGGACGGCAGCGTCGAGGCGCTGTTCGCAGGGCCCGCGGACGTCGTCGCCGACATGATCGCAGCGTGCCGGCGCGGGCCGTCGATGGCGCGGGTCGACGCGGTAAGGGAAGAGGACGCTCATCCCGACGCGCTGAAACTGCTGCGGCCGGGGGAGCGCTTCTCGCTGTTGCCGACGATCTGACATTGGCGCGGATCAAGTTCGTTGCCATAGTCGCCACTGGCCGAAACCCGCCAACGAGGTGATCCATGAAGCCGCCAACAACTGAACGCGATTGGAGGCGTATCCATCATTCGCCGATGTTCTGGGTCGGCCTCGTGCTGTGCCTCGCCGCGATCGCGATCTATCTGTGGTCGGATGATCTGTCGTGGCGGCCGGGCCCGCGATAGCGAGGGGGAGTCCGGCCAAGCCCGGCTTCAGTGACCCTTGCCGGTGTAAAGTTGATACAGCGTGATGATGACTTCGAACGCAATCAGCCCGACGATGATGAGTTCGAGGCGCAGGGTTCGGCGCGTGTCGATGATATCGGCAAGGGTGTTGGCCGTCTCCGCGACCACGGCAAGTTTCCGGTTGAGCGCATCGAGGCGCTCCTTGAGTTCATATTCGTCTTCCAGCCGCGCATAAAGCCGCTCGAGGTCGGGACGATCCCACAATGCGTCAGGCTTTTCCCCGATCGCGACGCGGCCGGATACCCTGTGCTGGACCAGAAGCGCACTTCCGATCAGCTGCATGACCCCTTTTCGATCACGGCGGGTTCGTCCGTGATCTGCCAGCTCCTTGGCAAACGGTTCGATGATCTCGAAGACCTTCGCCACTTCGCGTTCGTCGTGCGCCAGCACGACGCTCTTGGCCAGCACGTCGGCCACGACAAGAAGCCTTGCCGGCGACATGTCGCGCAACTGTATAGGGCCGCCGGACAGGACCTGATCCTCGGTCTCACCCTCACCGGCGAAGGCGAGAATGGCGGCTTCCTCTTCACGGCGCGCCAGTTTGCCGTCGATTCGAGGTTTCAGTGTTTCCAGGAAGCGGCTTTGTTCTTCCGACGCAAGGCCGATCAGCACCGCCACCCCGTAGCGGAACAGAACCGCGACGCCCGCTCGTGCCAACCCTGATCGCAAGAGGGATCGCCGAGAGGGCTTCCGTTTCGAAGCCGATCGTATTGATGCGGTCGCCAACATGCAGCGCGTGCGCCGTGACCCGCGTCCCGATTTCAGCGGAAATGAATTCGGGTTTGGTCATCTCGCCGTCTCCTCATGGCCGATGCTGGCCGGCGGAGATTACGCGCGTTCGATGACAGGCGCGATGCGGTGTCAGTCTATGCGGTCGCGCGAATCGGAGAGGGCGGCGCATCGATGTGCCGGTACTTGTGTTCCGACGACATCACCAGCCGATAGGCTCTCAGCTTGGGATCCTGCCACATATCGAGAAGCTGGCCGCAGGTCGCGCATTCAACCCGACCCGGCCGTCCAATCGGTAAACTTGATTCAGCGACCTCGTAAGCCGATGTGCAGGATGGGCAGGTGAAATCTGATATTTTCATTGGCGGAACCTATGGTGTTTCAGCAGAACGATTGTTCTGGATCAATGTGGCACCAGAAGGGTCCAGGCTGACGCGCGCCGCATATAATTTGTGCGCACGCGCTAAATCCGGTCGCTATGGCAGCGGGGCTGATATGCAGAACTAATATGTGGACGGTCTCGTCGAAGACCTTGATCCGCAATCACGCGCGTTAATGCGCCAGCTTCCGTTCGACGGGCGCCAGTTCCGGATCGTGCTGGATCGACCCGGCCTCGACATAGCGCAGGACCGGCGATGAATAGACGAAGCTGCGATTGCGTCCGAGCCGCTTGGCTTCATAAAGCGCGGCGTCGGCTTCTCCGACCAACGCTGCTTCACCAGGCGTCGCGCGTGTCCTGGTGGCAATGCCGGCGCTGATGGTGACGAAGCCACGGTTGGCGGCGGTGTTGGGAAGGCCGAGGGCGCGCACGGTCAGCCGGATCGATTCGGCGACCTTCAATGCATCGTCTTCGGAAATGTTCGGCAGCACGACGGCGAATTCCTCGCCGCCATAGCGCGCGGAGAGGCCCGTGGTATTCGAGGTCGCATCGCCGATGGCCCGGGCGACGGCCTGCAGGCAGCGATCGCCGGCTTGGTGTCCGTAGGTGTCGTTGTAACCCTTGAAGTTGTCGATATCGAACAGCAGCACCGAGATCTCTTCGCAGGCTTCGTACTGACGCGCCAGGAAGCCGTCGAAGGTGCGGCGGTTGGTCAATCCGGTCAGGCCGTCGGTGGCCGCGAGCTGGGTCAGGCGGCGGTTGAGCAGGTTCAGCTCATCCTCCATCCGCTTGCGTTCCGTGATGTCGCGCAGCACGCCGACAAACTCGGCCTCGGCGGGATTGTCGCGTTCCGATGCCTGCTTGAAGTTGCTTTCGACCCACACGATCGATCCGTCGGCACGGTAGGTCCGGAACTCGGCTGTGCTGATGGCGCCCGACCCGTTCAGCCGCGCGCTCGCGGCCATCACGCCTTGCTTATCCTCGGGGTGAACCATGTCGAAGCAGGATTTGCCGACGAGGTCCTGCGGGCGAACGCCCAGCATCTGTTCGACAGAGTGGGACACATAACGAAGCGTGCCGCGGCCATTGAGCAGGATAACGACGTCGGCGATATTGTCCGCGAGCAGGCGATAATGCGACTCGCTCTGCCGCAGCGCGCGTTCGGTTTTGATCCGAAAATTGAACTGCGCCGAAAGCAATGCCGCGAGCAGGACGATCATGCAGAGGAGGATCGTTGCCACAAGTGCGTCGGTGCGCAATGCCGTCGACCAGGCTGAGAGCAACCAGTCCTCGGACATCGCCACCGTGATGATCAGCGGATATTGCGGCGTTCCCTCGTATCCGAAATATTTGACGACGCCATCGAACGGCGAGGTGATCTTGTAATACCCGACCGAGCTCAACTTGAGGTGTTTCGTAAACAAGTCCGTTTTGGAAAGGTCGGCACTCCTGTTCGAAAGCGGCCAGCGGGACAGGACGGCGCCGTCATTGCGCAGCAGGCTGATTCCGCCGTCGGGGCCGAGCTGGAATGCGCTGTAGAAGCCGCTGAAGTAATCGCTATCGATCGCGGCTGTCAGCACGCCGCCAAAGCTGCCGTCCTGCTTGGTGACACGCTTTGAGAGCAGGATGGTCGGTCGCCCGGTAAGGCGGGATTGAAACATTTCGCTGATACGAAGCGCCTTGCCGGCGGTGTCGCGATGGTAGGCGAAGTACGGCCGGTCGCCATTGTTGTAGCGCGGAGTCTCTGGCAGGGATGAGTAGCGCCAATTGCCGTTGGTATCGAGGACGCCGATTTCGCGTATTTGCGGCAGCGCGGCCACGGTGTCGGCCATGTATTTGTTGAACCGCTCCGGCAGGGGGCTTTGATACATGAGCAGGTCGACCATGCCACCCATCGCGATGTCGGCCGCCTGAATGGTGTGTGCGGCGTGTTCGGCAAGGGAATGGGCGAGGTTCTTGATGTCGGTGGAGCCGCGCGACAGCGCGGCCGACTTGGCTTCGAGCGCCTTCCAGACCACGACGCCCAGAATGCAGGCCGTCATGACCAGCGCAAAGAAGACCACGACCATCCCCGGGGTGATCCGCCGCAGGAGGCCGCTTTGGTTTGCGAGGTGTCGATCGGGCATCTTCCGCCTTGATGGGGGAGCGCCAAATCATTCTGACCGGCAAGCTGAATGCGTGGCCGGAATCTACCGGCCAATAGATGGCAATGCGGTTAATGAATAGGTCAGGAAAACAACGGAGAAGCCGGCATTTCGGCCGGGATCCCGGTGAACCGGGACGGCGCGGGCCGCCAGTCACCGCGGCAATTTTGCGATTGCCTGGCTCAACTGATGGATCTCATAGGGCTTGCGGAGAATGGGAAAATCGCCGCGCACGTTCAAGGCGGCATCGCTATAGCCGGTCGCCAGCAGAATGGGCAGCTGGGGCCGCATCGCCTTGAGGCGGCGCGCCAGGCCGAGGCCGTCCATTTTGCCCGGCATCACGATGTCGGTGAATACGAGGTCGATCCCGTCGCGCTCGATCTCGCGCAGGGCGGCCTCGGCATTCTCTACCCTGCGGACGGTGTAGCCGAGTTGTTCGAGCAGGCTGGTGCTGACAGCGGCGACTTCCGGATTGTCGTCGACCAGCAGCACGGTGCCGCTTCCACTGGATTCGGCAACGCTGACATCGTCAACCGCCAGGCCGCCATGCTGTCGCGGCAGCAGGATCGTGATCTTGGTACCCTTGCCGAGTTCGCTGGCAACCCTGACCGTTCCGCCGGCCTGATGGACGAAACCGTGCACCTGCGAGAGACCCAATCCGGTGCCCTTGCCGATCGGTTTGGTCGTAAAAAAGGGATCGAATATCTTGCTCAGCACGTCAGGCGCGATGCCGGTGCCGGTATCCGTCACGGAGATGGCGACATAGTCGCCGCTATGGGCTTCCTCGCTCAGCCTGGTGTTATCGGCAGCAACCTTGATGATGCCTCCGTCGGACATGGCGTCGCGGGCGTTGATCACAAGATTGACCAGCGCGGTCTCGAGTTCGGTGATATCGACCATGACCGGCCAGACGCTGCGGTCGAGGTCGAATTGCAGTGTCACCGTGCCGCCGACGCCGGTGTGGAGAACATCGCGCACCGCCTTCATTCTTTCGGTGACATCGACCGTTTGCGGATTGACGCTTTGTCGCCTGGCGAATGTCAGCAGCTGGCTGGTCAGTGCGGCGCCGCGCTTTGTCGCCCCGTCGATAGCGGCTAGCGCGCGCTGCATCTTGGGATCGTCGGAGACTCCCTTCCTGAGCGTATGCAGGCTGCCGCTGACGATCATCAGGAGATTGTTGAAATCGTGCGCCACGCCGCCGGTCAGTTGGCCGAGCGCGTCCAGCTTCTGGGATTCCGCCAACTGCGCTTGCATCTGATCGAGCTTGAGCTGGGCCTCACGGCGTTCGGAGATGTCGCGGGTAATCTTGGCAAAGCCGACCAGCCTGCCGTCCTCGTAGATCGGGTCGATGACAACGCTGGCCCAAAAGAAGGTGCCGTCCTTGCGGACGCGCCAGCCGTCCTCCTCATAGCGGCCGGTTTCGCGCGCGATGCGCAACGCGCGCGTCGGCTTGCCATTGGCGCGATCGGTATCGGTGTAAAAAGCGGAGAAGTGCCGGCCCAGGATTTCCTCGGGTGCATAACCCTTGATGCGTTGAGCGCCGATGTTCCAGCTGGTGACGATGCCGGTAGGGTCGAGCATGTACAGCGCGTAGTCGGCGACCCCCTCGACCAGAAGCCGGAAACTGCGTTCGCTTTCGAACAGATCCCGCTGCTGTCGTTGGTCTTTTTCAGGCATTTGAATCCCTAACCTAGTGGGCCGAAACGCGCGGGATGCCGGATGGTTCCGGCAATGGACAAGTTTTAGGCACATTTTAGCCGGGGCGCGATCGGGCAGGGCGCGGCTCGCTTTGGCGAAGGCTCGATCCGATGAAGGGGCTTGACGTCGATCCAGAAATGTCAGATATTTCTGTTATGACAGAAACAACCGAAAAGAAGAAACTTCCGGCCGCCGTCGAGCGGTTCATCCTGCACTGGGGTGACATGGGGGACGAGTGGGGCGTCAACCGCTCGGTCAGCCAGATCCACGGCCTGCTGTACCTCGCCGAGGCACCGATGACGGCCGAGGATATCGCCGAGACGCTCGGCATGGCCAGGTCCAACGTCTCCAACTCCATCAAGGAGCTGCTGTCCTGGAACCTGATCCGCCGGGTGCCGATCATGGGCGACCGCCGCGATCATTACGAGGCGGAGACCGATATCTGGGAAGTGGCGGCGCGGATCGCGTCCCGCCGCAAGGAGCGCGAGATCGACCCTGCGGTCGATGCGCTGCGCGCCTGCGTTTCCGATGCCGCCGATGATCCTACCATCAGCGCGGTCGCGAGCAAGCGGCTGAGGGAGATGCTGGAATTCACCGAGCTGGTCGACCGTTGGTACATGCAGATGCTGAAAGTGCCGCGGCCGAGATTGGTCGCCCTGATCAAGCTTGGCGAGAAGATCGTCAGCTTCCTGCCGATGGGAAAAACCAAATAGGCAGCGAGTGGCGGGAGAGTAGCAGGAGCGTTCGATGGCGTCAGCAATCAGGATCTCAAGACTTCCAGCGTCCCATCCGCATCACAAGCCTTCCAGCGACATTCTGCTCGACGATAACAGGTTCCATTCGCTGCTGTCCGATGCCGATTGGGGGCGATTGCCGCTGGCGATCTGGCGGCGCTTCTCCAAGCGCCACGTTGATGGTGCAACCGTCGTCTATGTCGGCGAGGTCGAGGAGGCCTATTTCAACAGGATTGGCTGGTGGCTCGCGCAGTTGGCGCGGCTGGTCGGCGGGCCGCTGCCGACCGGGGCCGAGACCGGCGTCCCGATGGTGGTGACGGTGACGGAGGACGCAGCGAGCGGCGGCCAGATCTGGACCCGCATCTGCGCCCGCTCACACGGATTTCCGCAAGTCATTCACTCCTCGAAACGCTTCGCCGGGCCGACCGGGCTCGAGGAATATGTCGGCCACGGCATCAGCATGGCGCTGCGGATCTTCGTCGAGCACGAAGCGCTGGTGTTTCGCAGTGTCGGTTACTCGTTCCAGGTCGGGCCGCTGCGGCTGGCGTTGCCGGATTGGCTGACGCCGGGCGATCTCACCGTAACCCATTCCGATCTCGGCGGCGGCACGTTCCGCTTCACGCTCGATATCGTTCATCCGCGCTTTGGCAGGCTCATTCGTCAGTCCGCCGTGTTCCGGGAGGCCGCGTCATGACATCGTTGCTATGGACCCTGATCGCCATTCAGATTGTGATGGGCGTGTTCGACACGTTCTATCACCATGAGCTGACCGAGCGGCTGGCCTGGCGCCCGTCGCAGCGCTACGAGCTGCAGCTCCACGGCGTGCGCAACATGATGTACGCGTTCCTGTTCCTGGTGCTCGGCTGGCTGGAAGTGTACGGCATTTTCGCGATGGCCATCATCGCGGTGCTGGTGGCGGAAGTCATCATCACGCTGATGGATTTCGTCGAGGAGGACATGAGCCGGAAACTGCCGGCGAGCGAGCGCATCAATCACACGCTGCTGGCGATCAATTACGGCGCCATCCTGGTGTTGCTGCTGCCGGTCCTGATCGACTGGGCAATGCAGCCGACCGGGATCAAATCGGCCTATACGGGATGGCTCAGCATGACAGCGGCGGCGGCTGCCGTCGGCGCGGCGCTGTGCGGATTGAGGGATTTTACCGCGGCCCAGCGCCTCGGCCGGATGCACAGCGCGCCTGCGGCTGGCCTCGTGGAGAAACTGCCCGATAGCCAGACCGTGCTCGTCACCGGCGCCACTGGTTTCATCGGCAGCCGGCTGGTCGCGAGCCTGACCGCGTCGGGCCATCAAGTGATTGCGCTGGTCCGCAACCCGGCGAAAGCGGAACTGTCGCCGCCGATCACCCTGATCACCAGCCTCGACCAGATTCCAGCGGATGCCAGAATCGACACCATCGTGAATCTCGCCGGAGAGCCGATCGGCAACGGGCTGTGGACGGAGGCAAAGCGCCGCAAGATCCTCGAATCCCGGATTCAGATGACCAGCGATGTCGTTGATTTGATTGGCCGTCTCGAACGCAAGCCAAAGGTGTTGGTGTCCGGCTCAGCGATCGGCTGGTACGGGCTGTGGCAGGATCAGGTGCTGACCGAGTCCGCCAAATCCCACGCCTGCTTCAGCCATGAATTGTGCGACGCCTGGGAGCGTGCGGCGAGCCCGGCGGCCGAACATGGCGTGCGAGTCGCCCATCTGCGGATTGGCCTCGTCATTGGAACCGATGGCGGCTTCATCACGCGGATGCTGACGCCGTTCGAGTTCGGCCTCGGCGGGCCGCTCGGGTCAGGCAAGCAGTGGATGTCCTGGATCGAGCGCGACGATCTCGTGCGCCTGATCGCCCATGTGATCGCCAGCCCCGGCATCTCAGGGCCGATCAACGCGACGGCGCCGATCCCGGTCACCAATCTGAAGTTCACCGAAGAACTCAGCCGGCGGCTGCATCGGCCGGCGGTGTTCCGGATTCCGGATGCATTGCTGCGCTGGGTCGGCGGCGATTTTGCCAATGAGCTTCTGCTCGGAGGGCAGAGGGTGCTGCCGAACAAGGCGCTGATGAATGGCTTCAAGTTCCGCCACGAAACGCTGCGCAGCGCGTTCGAGGCGATCTTGTAAATGCGGGGATACTCAGGTGCTTGCGCGGGAAACCGTAACCACACTGCGAAACGTCGCCGCCAGCGTCCGCAGCGCGGTGAGTTTGACGGGATCACTGACCTTCGAGTGTAACATTACCTTTGACGTTCCAAGCCTTGGCAGCTTCTGCACCAAACCGATATCGACCAGCCCCGCCGGCGCGATCCTCCGGGCCAGCGGCGCGACCGCAAGCCCAGCCTGGGCAGCTGCGACCACCGCCGTGACGCCGCCTCCGACAAACGCCTCGATCCAGGGGATGCCGGCCTTGTCGAGCGCGCGGACGGGCGATCGCGCGGACGCCACAGGGTGGTGCCAGCGTCGCCAGTTGCAGGGCGTCACCGCGCGGCCAGACGAAGCGGGGCGTCGCGAACCAGCCGAACTCGTCCTCGGTCAGTTGCTCGCCGCCGCGGCGGCTGCCTTCCTGCCGCACCACCACGGCGTCGAGTTCGCCGGAATCGTAGGCATCGAGCATCGCCCGCGAAAAGCCGATCGTCACCGCGAGCGACATCTGCGAGGACATCGCATGCAGCCGCTCCAGCAGCGGCACCAGTTCCGCACCCGCGGCGTGATCGCTGATCCCGAGCGACAATTGCTGCCGCGCCGGCTTTTCGCCCGACAGCGCGCGGTCATGCGCCTCCATCAGCACGCGGGCATGGTGCAGGAACGCCGTGCCATCGGCGGTGAGCGTCACCGCGCGCGGCGATCGCTCGACCAGCCGCTTGCCGAGCACGCTTTCCAGCCGCTGCAGCTTCAGGCTGACGGCGGCCTGCGTGGTACCGAGCGCCTCGGCGGCGCGGGTAAAACTCTGCAGCTCGGCGACCAGCAGGAAGGCCTGAACGGTGTCGATATCCAGCGTGCCCATGGCATCATCACTAATCGTTATCATTGTTATGAACAGAGATAAGATACCAAAATGATGCTGATAAGTCTAGGTATGGGGACGCAAACGCACACCAGGGAGAACCATCATGCCGCTCATCACTGTCACCTATTCGAGCTTCCGCAAGGCGCCTTCATTGAAGGCCGAAATCGCCACCGCCGTCAGTGATCTCACTGCGCGAATCCTGCGCAAGGATCCCAGGGTCACAGCGGTGATCGTCCGCGCGGTCGACGCCGCGGACTGGTTCGCCGGCGGAAAGTCGCTGGCCGAACAGAGCCTCGCCAGCTTCTGGCTCGACGTCCATGTCAGCGAGGGCACCAACACCAAGGACGAGAAGGCCGCCTATCTCGCCGCGGTGTTCCAGCGCATGGGCGAACTGCTCGGGCCGCTGCACCACGAGAGCTACGCGCATGTCGACGAGGTCAAGGGCGATGCTTACGGCTTTGGCGGGTTGACGCAGGAGCGGCGCTACATCGCCGGCAAGCTCGAGGTGCCGCCACAGCAGGAGGCGGCGTGAACCCATAGCGTTTTCGAGCGAAGTGGGTACCGGTTCGCATAGCAATCAAGTTTACGCAGATTGCGTAGACTTATCTGCGGTAGAAAACGCGTCAAAAATAAAACCGTCTTAGACAGTCGTTTCCGGCAGGCGGGCCTTGGTCGCGCCGAACACGTCCTCAAAGGCCTGCCGGAGCGCGACATCGACGTCTTCCATGGTCACGGGCAGTCCGAGATCGACCAGCGAGGTGACGCCGTATCTGGCATCGGCGACGCCGCAGGGGATGATCGCGGAAAAATGCGACAGCTCCGGCTCGACATTGATGGCGATGCCATGGAACGAGACCCAGCGCCGCAGCCGCACGCCGATCGCCGCGATCTTGTCCTCATGGCCGGGTCCCTTGTCCGGCCTGTTGACCCAGACCCCGACGCGGTCCTCTCGGCGTTCGCCGCGCACGTTGAAGGCGGCCAGCGTGCGGATGATCCATTCCTCCAGGCCGGCGACATAGGCCCGCACGTCCGGCCGCCGCCGCTTCAAATCGAGCATCACATAGGCCACCCGCTGGCCGGGGCCGTGATAGGTGAGCTGGCCGCCGCGCCCGGTCTCATACATTGGAAAGCGCGGGTCCAGGAGATCGCCGGCCTTGCCGCTGGTTCCGGACGTGTAGAGCGGCGGATGTTCCAACAGCCACACCAGCTCGGGCGCTTGCCCGGCCGCGATCGCGGCCGCCCGGGCTTCCATCTCGGCCACGGCGTCGGGGTAGGGCACCGCTTTGGCCGCAATCCGCCATTCGACATCGCTGCCATCAGGGGCTTGCGCGAAGGTCGTCAAATCAAGGCTTTGGCGGTCATTAACCATTGGCTAACCATAACGTGGTCAGGTGAAACCACCCAATTTAGTCCAAGATCTAGTCCAAGTTTGGCGGTTTCGTAGTGGCCACCCTCGATAAAGTCAGCGTCGATCTCATGGTGGTGCTCGGCACCACCACGATGCCCATCCACCAGGTGATGCGGCTTTCCCGCGGCGCCATCATCGAACTGGACGCCACCGAGGCGGACGAGGTCAAGATCCTCGCCAACAACCTTCCGGTGGCTTCCGGCGTGGTCCTGGTCGATCGCAACCGGATCGCGGTCGAAGTCAAGCAAATGCTGCCGAAATTACCGGGTGTTAGGTAGTTATTCGGTCGCAAAACCGCCTTGTCCCTCCATCTCTGATTTGTTACATCGGCGCCGTTGATCCGGCAGGCCTTAAATCCTTCCAGCCGGTATCCCAAGCGCTCGTGGCGGAATTGGTAGACGCGCTGCCTTGAGGTGGCAGTGAGTAAAATCGTGGGGGTTCGAGTCCCTCCGAGCGCACCACAAATCATGCAGTTTGGGCCCAACCCAATCGATTCGGTGGAAACACGTGATTCTTCTCAGTGCCACAGTGGCGAAGCCGTTGGGAATCGCCGGGGCAGGCGGAAGTAGCCTTGCTGTTACACCGTTCGCGTAAAACAACAGGGCATCGCCGGCTACCCGGTCCGATGACCGTAATTCGGCACTTCCAAATCTATCCGGGGCACGTGAATGATTTTCCTGGGCTACGCCTATCGATTCGTCTCCAACTTCGTGTTCCTGGCGCTGGTCTATTT
The DNA here is from genome assembly GCF_018130125.1 of Bradyrhizobium sp. AUGA SZCCT0177. Lineage (NCBI taxonomy): Bacteria > Pseudomonadati > Pseudomonadota > Alphaproteobacteria > Hyphomicrobiales > Nitrobacteraceae > Bradyrhizobium > Bradyrhizobium sp. AUGA SZCCT0177. Next base: position 69,509 of record NZ_JAFCMA010000018.1, read on the forward strand.
CGCCCTTAACTTCCTGGACAAATATCCGCAGCGCGCGGTGGTGGCGATCCTCGTGCTGGTTTATGCCGCCATGCATGCCGCCTCGGCGTTGCGTTCGTTTTATTTCTTTCAGCGCATCGAGCGGCTGGAGATCGAGGCGCGGCGTCTGGCCAAGGTCGCCGCCGAGGGGCCGAGCTCGGCCGCTGCCGCCGCGGCCTCGCGCAAGCAGATCGTCACCGAGGTCAGCGGGCTTCGCCACGCCGGCGAGATCAAGGCCTATATCGACCTGCTGTTCCTTGCCCTCGTCATCCTGCTCTGCATCGCCAAGATCGTGACGAACTGAACGAAAATTCGGCGCATTTTTTTTGACTTTCTCGATCTGCGTCGCATGGTTGGCGGCAGCTTTGCCGCTATGCATGCGGGAAGCGCTGCGCGGCATAGAACTTGCTCCGCGCGAAGCGCGAGTCCGCGCGGAGCGCGACAATGCGAGGAGTTACCTGTCCGATGCTGGCTGTCTATTCGGATGACAACGCGCTGCACGATCCCGATCATTTCATCTCGCGCGGCGTGAAAATCGCGGTGCGGGAATCGCCCGAACGGGCCAACCAATTGCTGGCGGCGTTGCGCGATGGCGGGCACGAGATCCGCACGCCGCGCGACTTTGGCCGCGACGCGCTGCTCAGCGTGCACGACCCGCGCTATATCCATTTCCTCGCCAATGCCTATGACAATTGGCAGACCTTGCCGCAGCCGCGCGGCCCGTTCGTGCTGGCCAACAGCTACGCCATGCGGCAGATGAAGACGCTGCCGACAAGTTTCGAGGGCCAGCTCGGCTTCTTCCTCTCGGGCAATTCGGTGCCGATCGGCCCGCAGAGCTGGCGGGCGATCGCCTCTTCGGCGAATTGCGCGCTGGAAGCGGCGGATGCCGTGCGCAGCGGCGCGTCCGAAAGCTACGCGCTGTGCCGTCCGCCCGGCCACCACGCCTATGCCGATCTCGCCGGCGGCTATTGCTACCTGAACAACTCGGCGCTCGCGGCCCAGCATCTGCGCGGCCGGTTCGCCCGCGTCGCGGTGCTCGACGTCGACGTGCACCATGGCAACGGCACGCAGGGCATCTTCTGGGAACGCGGCGACGTCCTGACCGTCTCGATCCATGGCGATCCCAATACCGGCTATCCCTGGCAGGTCGGCTATGCCGGAGAACGCGGCGAGGGCGAGGGGCTCGGCAAGAATCTCAATCTGCCGCTGCCGCTCGGCACCACTGACGAGCCCTATCTGGCAGCCCTGGACCACGCGCTCGCAGCTGTCAGGGCGTTTCAGCCGGAAGCTTGCGTCGTGGCGCTCGGCCTCGATGCATTCGAGGAAGATTCGTCGGAAATGATGCGGGTCACCACCGCGGGCTTCGGCGCCATCGGGGCGCGGATCGGGGCGCAAAAGCTGCCCAGCGTCATCATCCAGGAAGGCGGCTATGCCGTCGACGCCCTGCGCCGCAATCTCGGCAGTTTCCTCAACGGATTCCTGTCGGCCCGCGGCGGCTGAGGGCAGAGCGTTTTCCAGCGAAGTGGATACCGGTTCGCGTCAAGAAAACGCGTCAAATCAAGAATCTAGAGCCCCGTTCCGATTCAATCGGAACGGAAAAGGCTCTAGAATGCGAAATGGCGGGAACACGCTTTTCGTGGTCTGCTCCCACCGATCAACAAGAATCGGAGCATTAATCCAATGACGGGCAGACCCAACTCCCTCGCGGCTCGCGATGTCGCCTCGCTCATCCATCCCTATACCAATCTCGACAAGCACAAGACCGACGGGCCGCTCGTCATCGCGCGCGGCGAGGGCGTTTATGTCTACGACGAAACCGGCAAGCGCTATCTCGAGGGCATGGCCGGGCTGTGGAGCACCTCGCTCGGCTTCAGCGAAAAGCGCCTCGTCGAGGCCGCGCGCCGCCAGATGGAGCAATTGCCGACCTACCACATCTTCAACAGCCGCTCGACCGAGCCCAGCATCGAGGCGGCCGAAGAGCTTTTGAAGATCGTGCCCAAGGGGCTCGGCAAGGTGCTGTTCGCCAATTCCGGCTCGGAGGCGAACGACCAGGCGGCGAAGATCGTCTGGTTCTACAACAACGCGCTGGGCCGGCCGCGCAAGAAGCGCATCATCGGCCGCGTGCGCGGCTATCACGGCATCACGGTGTTTTCCGGCAGCATGACCGGGCTGCCCGCCAACCACACCGAATGGGATCTGCCGGTCGGCGGCATCCTGCGGACCGATTGCCCGAGCCATTATTTGTACGGCCGGCCGGGCGAGAGCGAGGCGCAGTTCGTCGACCGTCTCGTCGCCAATCTCGAGGACATGATCATCCGCGAGGGGCCGGATACGATCGGCGCCTTCATCGCCGAGCCGGTGAACGGGGCAGGCGGCGTCATCGTGCCCCCGGCCGATTACTTTCCGCGCATCCAGCAGGTGCTGCGCAAGTACGACGTCCTGATGATCGCCGACGAGGTGATTTGCGGCTTCGGCCGCACCGGGGAGATGTTCGGCTGCGATACGTTCGGCATCGAGCCCGACATCATGACCGTCGCCAAGGCGCTGTCTTCGGCCTATTTGCCGATCTCGGCCACTGTTATCAGCGACACCATCGCCGAAACCATCACCGCCCATGCCGGCAAGCTCGGCAATTTCGCCCACGGCTTCACCTATGCGGGTCACCCCGTCGCCGCTGCCGTCGCGCTGGAAACGCTGCGCATCTACAAGGAGCGCGACATCGTATCGCAAGTGAAAGCGCTCGCACCGCATCTGCAGTCACGACTGCGTGCGCTCGGCTCGCATCCGCTGGTGGGCGAGGCGCGCGGGGTCGGACTGATCGGCGCGCTGCAACTGGTCGCCGACAAGGCCACACGCCGGCCGCTGCCGCCGGCCGAAGGTATCGGCGCATTGATCCAGCAGGGCGCGATGGCGCGCGGCGTCATCGTCCGCGCCGGTCCCGACGCGGTGTTCGTCTGTCCGCCGCTGATCATCACGGCGGAGCAGATCGACGAGATGATGGACGCGGTGGCGGCGGCGCTCGACGAAGCGCACGCGGTGGCCGAACAACGCGGCTTGCTGGGCCGTGCGCAGTCGGCGGCGGGGTAGAGCGTTTTCGAGCGAAGTGGATCCGGTTCGCACAGCAATCAAGTTTACGCAGATTGCGTAGACTTATCTGCGGTAGGAAACGCGTCAAAACAAGAATCTAGAGCTTCGGTTCTGATTTCATCAGAGCCGAAGTTCTAGCGCTTCTTCAGGCCGGCCATGCGGACCTTCTTGGCCGGCTTGACCTGCGCATGTTTGGCAGCGCCCTTGCCGCCATGTTTTGCGTGCTTGGCAGGGCGTGCCGCCTGCTTGGCGGACACTTCGTGGGCGGCAGGCGCGGTCGGCTCTACCTTGCGGGCGGATGGCGGCGAATACAGCATCGTCACGCGGATCGATTCCGGGAGCTTGAACACGCCAGGCGCCGGGACCGGCAGCGCGGGCGGGTCAAGCACCAGCGTCACCTGCCGCGACCACAAGGCGTCGCGCAACGCGCGCCGCTGCACGCGGTCCGCAGGCGCCGTATTGCGCCAATCGGAGTCCGACAACGCGGGCGCAGGCAGGGCCGCGGTCGCGGTATAGGCAAAATTCGGAATTTTGGGCCAGCGTGACGTCGCCACTTGCTCCGATATCGGATGCAATTGCCATTGCGACGGCTCGGTCGGCGTCGCCGGCCGGTCCGCTGTCGCCGGCACGACATGGACGAGGCGGTAGCCGCGGGCTTTCAGATCGCTCAGGATTCGCGGCAAGGCTGCGACGGTGCGCGCCTGGATGTCGTGCAGCAGCAGGATGCCTTTGCCCTTGGCCTCGAGCCGCTGCATCGCGAGATCATAGACGCGCTGCGATGAGACCGGCCGCCAGTCGTCGGCGGGAAAATCGGCGCTCCAGATCTGCAGGCCTTTTGCTTCGGCATATGCCTCGATCACATCGGAACGGCCGAGGCCCGGAATGCGGAAAAAAGGCGACGGCGCGGTGCCGTCGGCGAGCGCTGACGTGATCGACGCGATGCCGTCCTCGATCTCTTTCTTGGCGCCATCGATCGAGAGCCGGTTCATGTTCCCGGGATGGTTCTGGGTATGGGTGGCGATGGTGTGGCCGGCATCGCGCATCTTGCGCACGCCTTCGGGGTTGGCGTTCGCCTGCCGTCCGACCAGGAAGAAGGTCGCCTTGGCGCAATGGGCAGCGAGGATGTCGAGGATCTGGTTGCTGTATTTCGGCAGCGGACCGTCGTCGAAGGTGAGCACCACCTCATGATCTTCCAGCGGCAGCGTCTTGGCATATTGCATGGTGCCGATCAGCGGATATTGCCGCGGATCGACCACCAGCGTGCGCGACGTGCCGATCGCGTCGGGATGCCCGGGGCAATTGGCAGCCGGGGCGGCCTGCGCCGTGACGCCGGTCAGCATTCCCAGAAACATTGCGGCTGAAATTGCGGCTGAAAAAGTAATCGATGCCCGCTGACGGAGCCCCATACCTGCGCTAGCGATCATAGAACCCCGGCTTCATTCCCAATCGAAGTTTGGTCCGCGCGGACCGGTATTCGGTTCACTCGAAAAATGCCTTGTTTGCAATCCTTAACGGCGGGCCATGAATGCCGCCTTAATAGCCGAAATACCACACTTATTTCGGGTTTTGGACAGCCCTGGCGGTGGCCGCCGCGGCTGCCGGGACGATATGGACCACGCGGTAACCGTTGTCTCTCAGATAGCGCAGGAACGCCGGCAGCATGGCCGCGGTTTGCGCCTTCGGATCGTGCAGCAGGATGATTCCCTTGCGGGCGGCCTGCAGCCGCTCGGTGAGCAGCTTCAACTGCTGGGCCGGTTTCATCGGCTCCCAGTCGCTGGCCCAGAGATCGGCGCCGAACACCGATATGCCGCGGTTTTGCAGCAGGTCCAGCGTCGCCGGCGTCATCTCGAAATAGGGATAGCGAAAGAACGGCGTGCTCGGGGTCGCAACTGCGATCCCCGGGGTCGCGCTTGCGATCCCCGGGGGCGCCGTGACGGTGCCGTGGAGCGCCTTTTCAACCGCTGCAAAGCCCTTGTCGATGTCGGCCACGGCCGCATCCGGCTTCATGTGTTTGATATTGGGATGCGACCAGGTGTGGTGCCCGACCGTGTGGCCAAGGGCTGCAATCCTGCGCACCAGTTCCGGGTGCGCCGAAGCCGACCTGCCGATCAGGAAGAAGGTGGCGAGCACGCATTCGCGCGCGAGCGCGGCCAGCACCTGGGGCGTCGTGCCCGGCCACGGCCCGTCATCGAAGGTCAGGACCACCTCGTTGTCTTGCAGCGGCAGGGTCTGCGGAAAGCTCTTCAGGCCGACGCGCGGTGAGGTAGCGGCATCGACGCGCAGAACCCGTGAGGTGCCGAGCGCGTCCTTGCGCGGGCATTCGGCGGCCGTGGCCGCTGTGGCCCACACCGTCGCGGCCGCGATGGCTGCGCAGAGCGTCCTGGTGAATCCTGGGGTCATTCGCCGTTGTGCATCTTTAGCATTGCGCTTTGCGTTGCCGATTGGGTAATGCGTGCAGCGATAACTCAAACGCAAGTTCTGTCAAACCGGCGAGGCGCGGCATGGCCGAGGATATCGACGTTGCCCAAGCCGCCGCGCGACCCGTTGACGGGTCGGCGCTCGATCCAGCCTTGATGCGGGATGAAGAGGGCCAGATCCGCCACGAGTTTGTCGAGGAAATCACACGCGCCATCAAGGCCGCCGATCGCCCCTTGCTATGTGAGGTCGTCGCCGAGTTGCACGAGGCCGATCTCGGCGATTTGATCGGCGCCCTCGAACCCGACGACCGCGTCCATCTCGTCGAGCTGACAGGCACCGATTTCGACTTCTCGGCGCTGAACGAGGTCGACGACGCCGTTCGCGAGGAAATCCTCGAAGAGCTCGAACCGCAGACGGTTGCGGAGGGCGTTCGCGAACTGGAATCGGACGACGCCGTCGAACTGCTCGAAGGCCTCGACGAGGAGGACCAGGAAGAGATCCTCGAAAAGCTGCCGCCGTCCGAGCGCGACGCGCTGGAGCGCAGCCTGCTGTATCCGGAAAACTCCGCCGGCCGGCGGATGCAGTCCGAATTCATCGCGGTGCCGCCGGACTGGAACGTCGGGCAGGCGATCGACTACATGCGCGACACCCCGGACCTGCCGGACCGGTTCTATGAAATCTACGCTGTCGACGCCAACCAGCACTGGCAGGGCGCCGTCTCGCTCGACACGCTGCTGCGGGCAAGGCGGCCGGTGCCGCTCGCCGACCTGATCGAGGAAGACCGCCGCCGCGTCTCCGTGCTCGACGACCAGGAAGAGGTCGCGCGGATGTTCGGCAAATACAATCTGGTCGCAGCCCCCGTGGTCGATACCACCAACCGGCTGGTCGGCGTCATCACCATCGACGACGTCGTCGACGTGATCGAGGAAGAGGCCGACGAGGACCTGAAGGCGCTCGGCGGCGTCACCAGCGACGAAGAATTGTCCGACACCGTCTGGACCATCGCGCGCGCCCGCTTCAACTGGCTGCTGGTCAATCTGGCGACCGCGTTTCTGGCATCCTCGGTGCTCGGCCTGTTCGAAGGCCAGCTGGAAAAGATGGTGGCGCTGGCCGTGCTGGCGCCGATCGTGGCGAGCCAGGGCGGTAACGCCGCGACCCAGACCATGACGGTGGCGGTGCGGGCGCTGGCCACCCGCGAACTTCATTCCAACAACGCGCTCCGCGTGGTCTTGCGCGAGGCGATGGTCGGTCTCGTCAACGGGCTCGCCTTTGCCGTTATCACGGGCGTCGCTGCGGTGGCGTGGTTCAAGATCCCCGGCCTCGGCATCGTGATCGGGCTCGCCATCATCTGCAACCTGATCGCCGGCGCGCTGGGCGGCATCCTGGTCCCGATCGTGCTGGACCGGGTGCGGGCCGATCCGGCGGTGGCGTCCGGCACCTTCGTCACCACGATCACCGACGTGGTCGGCTTCTTCTCGTTCCTCGGCATCGCCACGCTGTGGTTCGGGCTGAAATGAGCAAGGCGTGTGGCCAGTATCGTTAATCGGGCCTTAACGCGCTTGGCCGATGATTCCCGGATCGGGAATCGAACATGCAGCGCTTGCGGCTCAAGGCAGACGGACGGATCGTGGAACTGCGGGACGGGCAGGAGTTCCCGCTCGCGCCGGCGAGCGCGATGTCGGAACTGGCCTCCGCACCAGCGGCGGACCCACCGCCGCTCCTGGCCGTGCGCGATCTGCGCCGCCGCTCACGCCTGACCCAGCTCGAATTCGCCGCACGGCTCGGGGTGCCGGTCGAGACCATCCGGAACTGGGAGCAGGGCAAACGCGCGCCGCGCGGACCGGCGCGGGCGCTGCTTGCCGTCATCGCCCATTCGCCGGAGACCGTGTTCGCGGCGCTCGCCACGGAACCGGCTACCATCTAGGACGCGGACTCACCAAGGCGCAGCCATAGCCTGATTGACGCAAACTCAACGAAGGCAAGCAGCCGCGCTGACCGCCGCTTGTTCGCAAAGCGCAGTCCGCATGTGACGGTTGATCGGTTACATCCCGCCACGGCTCAAGAGGTACATCGCGCTATCTCTGATCCTGTCGATAGCGCGTTGAGGTGTGATGTGGTCGATCTCATCGCGCGTCAGGCCGATGTCCATCAGCTCTCTGTCGCTCAGGTAAGCCAAGCCGGCTCGCAAGCGCTGGTGTTGGCGCCGCTCCTGAAACGCACGCCAATATCGCTTGAGCAAGCCGAGGACGTTCCGCGTCGATGCGGCCGTTGGTAATGCGACGGGCAGGTCGAGGCCGAGCCCTGCGGCATCGCGCTCGGTCCCGGATGTGATGTTCGTCTGTTGGGGTGGCATCGGATGCTCCTGCTGTTGCGCCGGCAGGGAGCATGGCCAAACAAAAGGCCCCGTCCGATGCCGGCGGGGCCTGGTGAAAAGATCGCGTCGTCGAATTTCTAGCGCACGACTCCTTCCACGGCCCAGCGAGAGCGGGTTACGTTTTTACGGTTCGCGGTGCGCACGACGTTGATCATGAAGCGTAGCTACCACAGAAATCGCGCCAAATCAAGGGATGTGCCGGTGTGGCTCGCATCCTGGAGGCGAGCGACATATTGCGCGGTCGCACGAACTTGGTCGCCTTACGGGCAGAGCGGACGTGGCCTTCGTCGCATCACGCCGCCGGGTTCATGGGTACACGGCCCAGACTCTTTTGACGCGTTTTCTACCGCAGATAAGTCTACGCAATCTGCGTAAACTTGATTGCCGTGCGAGCCGCAATCCACCTCGCTCGAAACCGTTATGTGTTGGCACTGAGCTGCCGACGGCCCATAATGGGCGATGCATTTCATCGAAGCCAACGGCGCAAAAATCCCGGCGATCGGGCTCGGCACCTGGGAATTGCGCGGACGAACCTGTGCGCGCCTGGTCGAGCAGGCGCTGCGGCTCGGCTATCGGCACATCGACACCGCGCAGGTCTACGAGAACGAACGCGAAGTGGGCGAGGGGCTGCGCGGCTCCGGCGTCAAGCGCGGCGAGGTGTTCGTCACGACGAAAATCTGGACCACGCATTTCGCGCCCAACGATCTCGAGCGATCGGCGAAGGAAAGTCTCGCCAGATTGCGCCTGACCGAGATCGACCTGTTGCTGCTGCACTGGCCCAATCCGCAGGTGCCGCTGTCGGAGACGCTGGGCGCGTTGGCGCGGGTCAAGCAGCTTGGGCTTGCCCGGCATATCGGCGTTTCCAATTTCACCGTGGCCCTGATCGAGGAGGCGGTGGCGGCGTGCCCGGAGCCGCTGGTCTGCGACCAGGTCGAATACCATCCCTATCTGGACCAAGCCAAGGTGAGGGAAGCCTGCGCGCGCCATGGCATGGCGCTGGTGGCCTATAGCCCGGTCGCCAAGGGCCGCGTCAAGAACGACCAGACCTTGCTGCGGATCGGCGACCGCTATCGCAAGACATCAGCGCAAGTGTGCCTGCGCTGGCTGGTGCAGCAGAACGTGGCGGCGATCCCGCGGACGTCGAAGCTGGAGCGGCTGTCTGAAAATATCGAGATATTCGATTTCGAACTGTCGGACGATGACATGCGCGAGATTTCCGGGATGGGTAGCGCCAGCGGCCGGCTCACCAATTTCGGCTTTGCGCCGAAATGGGATTGAGCGGCGGTCGCGCCGGGCGGTATGCTCGAAGCCCATCGATTGTCTTGGTACGATGAACCTGCGCCAGATCATACCTTCGGACATGACGGCATCGGCGATTGCCCATCTGTCGCTGCTGGCGTTGCTGCTCGTGTTCTCCGACGTGCACCCGTTCGGCGCTGTGACGCCTGAATCGATCGCGGTCGATATCGTCGCGCCGCAAGATATCCCTGAAAAACAGGATATCCCCGAAAAGGCCGAGATCGAGAAGACGCCGGAACCGGCTGCGACGCCGACGCCGCAACCTGATTTCACCGCGCTCGACAAGCCCGCGGCCGCGGCGGCGCCTGCGGTTCAACCACCTGCGGTTCCACCTCCGCCGCCGCCACAGAAGCAGGCGTTGGCCGCACCGAGCCCGGCGCCGCAGCCGGCCGCGCCACCGCAAGCGGTGACGCAGACACCGGCCTACAAGCCGCCCGAGCCTGACCTGACACTCAAATACAACGTCCTGCTCGGTCTGCCGCCGCCGATTTCGCCGAGCGCGCCGTCATCCGGCGACAAGGGCAAAGACAATTTCGACGCACCCGCGACCACGTCCGCCGACGTCAATTCAAGCGTCGTCGCGGCGTTCCGGCGGCACTTGCGGACCTGCTCGAAACTTCCGCCCGCGTTGAAAGGCTCCGACGACGTCAAGGTCAAGCTGCGCGTGTTCATGGGCCAGGACGGCAAGCTCGCGGTGGAGCCGCAGCTGATCGAGGCCAGCGCTTCCGCCAAGGGCCCGCTGTTGATGCGCAGCGCCATCAGCGCGCTGGAAGCCTGCCAGCCCTATGCGATGCTGCCGGTCGACCGTTACGGCGAATGGAAGGTGCTCGACCTCAACTTCACGCCGCAGGATTTTGCGGGTTCGTGATATTTTTTCTGAAATCGCCCAAAAATACGGAAGGCAAAGATGACATTTTGAGTTTTGAGCAATGCATTTGCATTTTGGCAATGTCGCGCGTGCGACACGAGGAATCAATGCAGGCGATCGACACTGATACGTTTAGTCACATTGCACTCTTGGAGACAGAGCGATCAAATCGAACTTCCGTCCCGTATATTGGTGATCTCGTTTGCAGCCTGGGAACGGATGACCGATCGTGATTTCATCAACCGCTGACACGATCGCTTGAAGTCTCAGCCTGACCGCCATCTGGTGACGGCCGGATCAGGAGTGTCTCGATGGCATGCAGCGTGGACCCGTCTGCCCTGTTACTCGAATCGGCACGCAGCTCCCGGGACACGGGAATAGTGCGCCGCCGGGATAAAGATGGGCACTGGAATTTGCGTAGTTACGCGATCACCTCACAGGAGGCAGAGCCATGATCAAAGATATTCTTGTCAACCTGTCTTACGGTACATCGCAAGATGGCGTTTCCAATTACGCCTTGTCGGTTGCGGAAACATTCGGCGCACACATCATGGGGACCGCCTTCTATCCGGCAGTGGTTGGTGACGTTGACCTGTCCGCTAACTTTATTCGAGCCCAGCAAGTTGAAGCTCACAAACGCGCAGAGTCCGTGGCCACCGCGTTTGACGAGGCGACGCGTCGCGCCGGCGTTTCAGCCGAAACACGGAGAATTGAAACTGACGTCGGCGACGGGCCAACCCGGTTTGCGCATATCGCAAGACGATTCGATCTTTCCGTCATTGGCCAATTTGAAGGGGACCGGGATCATCGAACCACGAATATCGTCCTTGAGGCAGCGCTGTTCGAATCCGGAAGACCGGTGCTCATCGTACCTTTTATTCAGAAGGAGCGCCTCAAACTCGATCATGTCATGGTGTGCTGGGATGGCAGCCGGGCAGCCGCCCGAGCGGTCGCCGATGCCATGCCGTTTCTTATCCGCTCCGGCACGACGAGTATTGTTGTTGCGGACACTCAGAGCGCCAAAAGCGCAGACCTTCCGGGTGCTGACATCGCGACCCATCTGACCCGTCACGGAGTAAACGCCAGGATTGAGCGCATCCCCGTCAGCAAGATCGGTGTTTACAATGCAATCCTGTCATATGCAGCCGATACAGGTGCCGACCTCATTGTCATGGGCGGGTACGGGCATTCCCGGCTGCGGGAATTTATTCTTGGTGGGACGACGCGTGGTATGCTTGCCTCGATGACCAAACCGACATTGATGTCGCATTGATCGGATCTTATTAAGGTGACAGCTGGTACGGCGGATTGAGCCGTACTTGTGCGGCCGACCTCTGGCTTGCGCAGAGGCGAGGAAACCGCGAAAATCCAGGCCAGTTCAAAAGTCACCTCGGGAAACTTAGACACATGAAGTTTGATGACGTTATTCTCGGTCGCCGAAGTATCCGCGGTTACAAGCCCGATCCAGTACCCAAGGCGCTGATCGCGGAAATCATCGCTCTGGCGATGCGCGCTCCGTCGTCGATGAACACCCAGCCCTGGAATTTCTATGTCATCACCGGCGAACCGCTGGATCGTATCCGCGCCGGCAACACCGAGCGGATGGTGGCGGGCGTACCGCAGTCGCGCGAATTCCGCACCGGTCAGGCCTTTGCAGGTCCGCACCGCGACAGGCAGGTCGGGGTAGCCAAGCAGTTATTCTCCGCAATGGGGATCGCGCGCGATGACAAGGATAGGCGCCAGGACTGGGTATTGCGCGGCTTCCGTCAATTCGACGCGCCTGTATGCGTGATCGTGACTTATGACCGTGTGCTGGATGGCAGCGACGATACGCCCTTCGATTGCGGCGCCGTGGCGACCGCCCTGGTCAATGCTGCCTGGTCTCGCGGGCTGGGCGCCGTGATCAACAGTCAGGGCATCATGCAATCACCTGTGGTACGCGAGCACGCCGGCATAGCCGACGATCAGGTCATCATGAAAAGCATCGCGCTGGGCTGGCCGGATGAAAGTTTCCCGGCCAATGCGGTGGTGTCCGAACGAAAGTCCGTCGAGGAAGCCACGGTGTTCGTCGGTTTCGAGAACTAGGCGCGCTGCTCAATCCGCCCTGCGGGCGTTGACCGGCTTGATCTCGGAAAGGACCGTGCTGAGACCATCGACAATGGGCTCCGCATCGGTCGCCGTGGCCATTATCTGTAGCTCCGGGAAGTAGAGTTGAAAGCTACGACGTGTGCGGCCGGCCTCGTTGGTGTTTTCGCTCTCGCCATGGATCACCTGGAGAACGCAGGATCCAACCGCGACTGTTCCTTCCGACTTGAACTTGTAGGAGATCGTACTGGTTTTCTCTTGAGTAATATTCTCACCGTCCGTTGATACCGCACGCATCTTGTACGTCAAATCAGATCGACGATCAAAATGCCTGGGGAGTCCATCAGGCGTATACTTCAATGTGTGATGCGAGTATTTGCCGGCGTAAGGTGTCGTCCAGTCCGCCGATGCGATGGTTCCATCGACATAGATTGCCTTCGTCACGAAGACGGGTGGGTTTGGGCGCGTGGATGGCTGTGTCTGGTGAGTCCATACAACCCTGCCGCCCGATGTGTCTCGATGGGCCTGAACGACTGTCCTCGTGCCGTCCTGACCATGATAGGCCAACTCAACGGGAACGGTGGAGTTCTTGATCGCGTCGCAGTCGATGGCAGGCGCGGGTTGCGCAGCCGCGGAGGTCGCAAACAGCAAAAGCGATATGAGAAGAATACGCATGGGTTGTCCGTTATGCGGTTGGCCATCCCAACCCGCTATCATCCGTTTGCGTCTGTCGCTCATGACAGCTTGAAAGTTCAATCGCTGCTCCAGAGTTGGTAGCGCGGATGCCTTCGGCTCAATCGCCCGGCCGGCCTAACGATGTCTGCTCCTGAGCGTGGAACGGACATCCTCGTTATGGAGTCAAGAAAAGTGACCCAGTTCGGATATTGCCGAAAGCAGCTGACGAGACTACTTCGCCACACGGGTTACCGGTCGGCCTTTGTGGCTGCCAGATAACGCAAGAGGTCGTGTTCGGGAACGTCAAATTGACTTTGACGATCCCTCATTTCGGGCGCAGGCAGCCAGCCCGGTTCGATGCCAGTCATGTCGGGTAGTTCGTGTGCAATGCCCTTGTGGCAGTCGATGCAGGTTTTGTCGCCGGGTACGAGAAACTTTGCGTGGATTTCCGCCGCACGCCGCGTTTGCTTGGTGAAGTCCATCGCCGCCGAAGAATGGCAGTTGCGACATTCCAGCGAATCGTTGGCTTTCATCCGCCCCCACTCGTTCTTGGCGAGTTCGAGACGGTGGGCCTGAAATTTCTGCCTGGTATCGATGGTGCCGAAGATCTTGCCCCAGACTTCCTTCGATGCTTGCATCTTGCGTGCGATCTTATCCGTCCAGTCGTGCGGAACGTGGCAGTCGGGGCAGGTGGCGCGGACGCCCGAGCGGTTGGAGAAATGGGGCGTGTGCTGCAACTCCTGGAAGACGTTGTCGCGCATTTCGTGACAGGAGGTGCAGAACTTCTCGGTGTTGGTGACTTCCAGCGCGGTGTTGAAGGCGCCCCAGAACATCACGCCGCAGACGAAACCGCCGAGTGCGAGGAAGCCCAGGCTCAAATGCGCGCTTGGGCGGCTGGCAATCCGCCAGAACCAGATGAGGAGTGCCCTGACTCGCTGCATGCAGGCTTCTCACTTCTTTCCGGGTTCGACGAGAAGCATGTCCCTGAAGGTGCTCGGCACGAGCGGCTGGGCATCCGTCTGCTGGACGTGACAGGCGGTGCAGAAGTATCGGCGCGGCGTAACGTCGGCGAGAACTTGCCCGTCGCGGTCCATGAAATGGGTGACGCTGATCATCGGCGCCCCCGAGCCTTCGGTGAACTGGCGTCGGTGGCAATCGAGGCAGCGGTTGGTCTTCAGCGTGAGCTGATAATTATCGATCGAGTGCGGGATGATGGGCGGTTGCTCCGGATAATTGCGCATCAATCGCTTGTCGTCGACGACCGGTCGGGCCAGGGGCGCCGCTGGCACGTCGCCCATCGGGGAGGCTGCACCGGTCACGCGGGGCACGATCTGAGGCGGATTCTGGGGGGCGGTCTGGGCGTAGATCGCGCCGCAGATGAACACCAGCAAGCCGCCGAGCAGTGAGCTCGCCAGAGGCGTGCGAAGTCGCTTCAGGCCGGAATGATCTTGACCGCGCATTTCTTGAAGTCCGTCTGTTTGGAAATGGGATCGGTTGCGTCCAGCGTCACCTTGTTGATGAGTTGGCTGGCATCAAACCACGGGACGAAGACCACGCCACGCGGCATCCGGTTGCGGCCCTTGGTGTCGACGCGGCTCTTGATTTCGCCGCGGCGGGAAACCACGCGGACCTCCGCGCCCTCATTGATGCCCCGGGCACGCGCGTCTTCCGCATGCATGAAGACGCGGGCGCCGGGGAACGCCTTGTAGAGTTCGGGCACTCGCATGGTCATGGAGCCGGAGTGCCAATGTTCGAGCACACGGCCAGTCACCAGCCAGATGTCGAATTCCTTGTCGGGGGATTCCGCGGGCGGTTCGTAGGGCACCGCGATAATCCGCGCCCGTCCGTCCTTGTTGCCGTAGAAGTCGACGCCCTTGCCCGGCTTGACGTAGGGATCAAGACCTTCGCGGTAGCGCCACTTCGTTTCCTTGCCGTCGACGACGGGCCAGCGCATTCCGCGGTTGGTGTGAAGTGTGTCGTAGGATGCGAGATCGTGGCCATGGCCGCGGCCGAACTGGGCGTATTCCTCGAACAGGCCCTTCTGCGCGTAGAAACCGAACGCCTTTGACTCGCGGTTCTCGTACTCGGCCGGGATCTCGTTTATCGGGAACTTGTCGACGTTGCCGTTGCGGAAGAGAACTTCGAACAGGGTCTTGCCGCGATAGTTGGGATTGGCGGCGAGGATCTCCGCGGGCCACACCTCGTCGGTGGTAAAGCGCTTGGAGAACTCCATCATCTGCCAGAGATCGGAGCGCGCCTCGCCGGGTGCGTCGACGAGCTGCCGCCAGACGTGAGTACGCCGTTCCGCGTTGCCGTAGGCGCCTTCCTTCTCGACCCACATCGCCGCCGGCAGAATCAGGTCGGCGGCCATCGCCGTTACGGTCGGGTAGGCGTCGGAGACGACGATGAAGTTCGCCGGATTCCGGTAGCCCGGATAGGTTTCCCGGGAAGAGTTCGGCGCGGCCTGCAGATTGTTGTTCACCTGGATCCAATAGAAATTCAGCTTGCCGTCGTTCAGCATCCGGTCCTGTTCGACTGCGTGATAGCCCGGCTTCTCCGGAATGATGCCGTTCGGGACGCGCCAGATGTCCTCGGCGTGCTTGCGGTGTTCGGGATTGGTGACGACCATGTCGGCGGGCAGGCGGTGCGCGAAGGTGCCGACTTCGCGCGCCGTGCCGCAGGCGGACGGCTGTCCCGTCAGTGAGAACGGCGAATTGCCGGGTTCGGAGATCTTCCCGGTCAAGAGATGCAGATTGTAGAGCAGCTGATTGGCCCATACGCCGCGAACGTGCTGGTTGAAGCCCATGGTCCAGAGCGACATCACCTTGCGCTTCGGATCGGCGTAGAGCTCGGCGAGCTCCTGCAGGAAGCCGCGCTCGACGCCCGTGAGCTCGGATACCTTCTCGAGCGTGTAGTCCTTCACAAAGGCTGCATAGGCCTCGAAGTCAATCGGCTGCGTCGCGCCGGCTGTCGCCGCGCCTTTGGCTTTGACTTCAAGCGGATGGTCCGGGCGCAATCCGTACCCGATGTCGACCGTTCCCTTGACGAAGGTGGTGTGGTTCTTGACGAAATCCTGGTTGACCCGCCCGGTCGTGATGATGTGGTTGGCGATGTAGTTCAGGATCGCCAGATCCGTGCCTGGCTTGAATATGATCGGAATGTCGGCAAGGTCGGAGCTGCGGTGGGTGAAGGTCGAGAGCACCGCCACCTTCACATGCGGGTGGCTCAGTCGCCGGTCGGTGAGCCGCGTCCACAAGATCGGATGCATCTCCGCCATGTTGGAGCCCCAGAGCACGAAGGCGTCCGCCGCCTCGAAATCGTCGTAGCAGCCCATCGGCTCGTCCATGCCGAATGTGCGCATGAACGCGACCGCAGCCGACGCCATGCAGTGGCGGGCATTCGGATCGAGGTTGTTGGAGCGAAAGCCGGCACGCATCAGTTTGGTGGCGGCATAGCCTTCCGGCACCGTCCACTGCCCCGAGCCGAACATGCCGAGCGCGGTCGGGCCCTTCTCCTTCAGCACAGCCTTGGCCTGGGTGGCCATCACGTCGAAGGCTTCGTCCCAGGACACCGGCGTCAGTTCGCCGTTCTTGTCGAAGGCGCCGCCCTTTTTGCGCAGCAATGGCGTGGTCAGGCGGTCACCGCCATACATGATCTTGGAGAGGAAGTAGCCCTTGATGCAGTTCAGCCCGCGATTGACCTCGGCGAGCGTATCGCCGTGGGTGGCGACGACCTTGCCGGCCTTGACGCCCACCATGACGCCGCATCCGGTACCGCAGAACCGGCACGGCGCCTTGGACCATTTGATCTCCAGCGATCCGACGCCACCCGCCACCGGCTGCGCGGCGGCCGGAACGGCGATGCCGGCGGCCGCGGCTGCGACAGCGGCAGCCTGCGCCTTCAACAATTCGCGTCGCGACAGTGACATGTTCTAGTCTCCGATATCGGCTAAACGCTCGACCTGCTCGAACACCATGTTGGCCGACAAGACGCCTTGCCACGATGCGATCTCGGCGAGACGGCCACCTATGATTCCACTCTCCGCCGCTTCCATCACGATGACGATTTTCGATGCGTTGCTTTGATGAGTCTCAACCTCCGGTAGGGCTGCGAGCATGCGCAGCACCTCGTCCCGGTGTTTCGGCAACACGGAGATAACCGCACTCGAAATGTGGATGGTGCCTTCCGCCGTCATGATGTGCCACCGTGGCGGGCGGCGCCCAGCGAGATGGCGTCGCCCGGGCACACCCGGACGCAGTCGCCGCATCCGGTACAGGCGTCATCAATCACGATGGCTTCGGGCGGCACCCCGAAGCGGGGACGGAAACGAATGGCTGAAGCCGAACATGCGTCGCCACAGGAGCGGCAGACGATGCCAGCTTTGGCCAGACAATCGTCGTTGATGATGGCGACGGGCCTGGAGAGGAGTTGGCCGCGCAACAGTGAACGGCGGGAAGGTCCTGGGCTTTCCATGGCGACGTTACCCTCCCGGAGGACCGGGAGGGCCCAAGATCACTTGGGACATCCAGACGAGAAAGCCGTATCCGCCGACCACGCCGACGGCGACCACCGGCCAAATGAAGGCGGCAATGATGGCGAATACGAGAAATTCCGCACGTCGGCCGGGCGCGAGCACGGCCTCAGGTGCCGGCTGTTGCTTACCTCTCTGTTTATTTGACGTGTCGCTCATAAACGACCTGCCAGCTCCCAATATCGGACATCGTTGCGCCGGCCACACGCTCCCGCGGTGCCAGTCAACGTGTCTTCTCTAATCGGCGGATAGGCGGCCACGTGCCTGCTCCGTTGCAGGATGCCTGACCTCACTTTTCTTACCTGCCGGTCGGCAAGACCTTCATTGATCTGGATCAATCAAAACCGCGGCGAACCCTTCGGGCCCGGGGGCCACAAGCCGCCGTGCGGGGAGCCGGCTGTTGACGGGCACTGTTCGGAACTCATGCCATGCCTGAATAGAGTCCGTATTGCGCGATTAAGCGGGCGTCCGGTGATCGCTTGAGTTGATGAGTTTACCCGCCATCCACCTACGTCGTGCGAACGGCGTCGCCGCGTGTGCAACAACAAACTGGACGCGGCGAGCGCGACAAATCAACCCGACGGGCAAATCACTTTCGATTTACAGAAATCATGTCAAGCCCAGAATTTCTGAAAATCAAAAATATTTCCCTTTCCTTCGACCCCAAATCACCGGCACATAAATCGTCATCCCGTCCCACTCAGAGGGGCGTTGGCCATCGTCACAACGAGGGGCGGGTCGCGGTGGACGCAACAGTTGCGCTTTGACGCGCGCAGCTGAAGCGTACGGTGAAGTCGTGTGGTCCTGACGCCCGATGCTGGCGTCACGTTCCTGAGAAGCCAAAAGCTGATCAGGGGCAATGGTGGCAAGCAAGCCCGTTCACCAGGGAGAGCGCGATATAAGCCGTAAAGCCATTGCGCAGGGAATGTCGGATGTTCTCCGCTGCCCTGTATGCTCGTGTGCAGCCTACTTAGCACAATTCGCACACGAGATCGCGGGTGCAGCGCGCATCCGGCATTCCCTGCGCCCTCTGATTTTGGAGAGGGCAAGGAAATTTCTCTCAAAGCTCGGGCGCAATGCGTCGCGAGATCGCGAACACGCATTCAGTCGTCGTCACCCGCCCGAGTGCGCAATTGCGCACGGGGGGCGGGTGACCCAGTATTCCAGAGACGGCAATGATTGAACCGATAGGCCACGGCGTACTGGATACCCGCATTCGCGGGTATGACAGCGTTGTATGGAGCCGCATCAAGCTCTCCTCAGCTTCCCATCGCCTTCCACGCATTCGACGCGAACTGCCGCCGCCAGGTGACGATCACGACCATCGCGGTGGTCACGAACAGCACCCATGGACTGACGAACCAGCCGAGATAGCCGAGCGCAAAGAAGAACGAGCGCTGGCCGCGATTAAAATGCTGGCCGGCGGATTCGAACAATCGGGTGGTGCGGATGACATGCGCTTCCGCCTCAGGCGTGCCTTTTTCCGAGGCCGGCGGCATCGCGCCGAGCAGGATGGCGACATAGTTGAACAGGCGATAGGCCCAGGAGAATTTGAAGAAGGCGTAGGTAAAGATCAGGATCAAGCCCACGCATTTGATTTCCCACAGGGCCGGCGAGGGGCTGAGATCGATCGGCAGCGCAGCAAGCACCGCCAATGCGTCGTTGGTGGCGCGCAGCAGGGCCAGCCCGCCGCCGATCGCGATCAGGCTGCTGGAGGCAAAGAACGCCGTGCCGTTTTGCAACGAAGCCATGATCTGCATGTCGACCATGCGGGTTTCGCGATCGAGCAGGTTTCGTATCCAGACCTCGCGATAGATATGCATGCGCGCGGACAGGCTGTCCCGGCCGTAGGCGGTACGCTCGAGGGTGAAGGCATAAACCGTCCACTCCACGACGAAGAACGTGATGGCCGCGATATCGACCCAGTATCCGGTCATGCTGGTCCCCGTCGTCGTCGCTTGGTCACGGCATCTAGGTTTGACGCGTTTTCTTGACGCGAACCGGTGCCCACTTCGCTGGAAAACGCTCTAGATGTACAGGTTGAACGATTGCCGCGCACTATGCCATGATGGCGATCCCAACAGGATTCCCTTGAAATGTTGAAACTGGTCATTGGCAACAAGAATTATTCGTCATGGTCGATGCGGCCGTGGCTGGCGCTGCACGCCAACAACATTCCGTTCGAAGAGGTTTTGATTCCTCTGTACACGGACAACCCGGCCGACAAGCAACGCATCCTGAGCTTCAGCGATGCGGGAAAAGTGCCGGCGCTGGTCGATGGCGATGTCACGGTGTGGGATTCGCTGTCGATCATCGAATATCTCGCCGAAAAATTCCCGCAAACCAAACTGTGGCCGGAAGACCGCGCGGCCCGCGCCCATGCGCGTTCGATCTCGGCGGAGATGCATTCGGGCTTCATGGCGCTGCGCAACGAATGCGGCATGAATTTGCACCGCCCGATCCGCGCGGTTGCGCTGTCGGATGACGCGCAGGCCAATGTGGCGCGGGTCCAGGCGATCTGGGCCGAGTGCCATCAGCGCTATGGCAAAGCGGGGCCGTTCCTGTTCGGCGCGTTCTCCGGCGCGGACGCGATGTTCGCACCGGTCGTGCATCGTTTCCGCACCTATGCGATTCCGGTCACTGGCGATGCGCAGCGCTACGTCGATGCGATGGACGGGTTGCCGGCGTTCCAGGAGTGGACCCGCGACGGGCTGGCCGAAACCATGCTGATCGACGGGCTGGAGGCGATCTGAGGCGCGGCGTTAACCCGTCCGATTCCATGGCCCCTGAACCGCACCGGCCCTGGCTACCGCATAGGGCCGGGGATGCGGAATTGCGGCCGGAATAGCGGCTATGCAAATTCCCCCAAACTGGCATTTAACGCACTGAAATATCTGCAAAATATGCGTGTTCTGGATGCCTCGATGTTGCTGGCTTTTTGGGCCTGTGGTGTGCTAGGTTGACCCAGGGTTCTCAAGTCGGCCGATCGCTAGCGGGACAACTAAGCGCCGCCGACAATCTTGCGTGATGGAGAGGGCGTTGAAGCACAAGTTCACCGTTGGAGAGACTGTCTATTTCACTGCCAGCAACGTTGCCCGACCGGCCGCCAGCGGCACCTATGAGGTGATCCGGCTGCTTCCGACCGACGGTGACGACTGCCAGTATCGCATCAAGAGCTCGACCGAAGCCTTCGAACGGGTAGCCAAGGAAAGCCAGCTTGCGGTCTCCTGAGCCGCGCTTGCGGTCTCCTGAGCCGCGCTTGCGGTCTCCTGAGCCGCGCTTGCGGTCTCCTGAGCCGCGCTTGCGGTCTCCTGAGCCGCGCTTGCGGTCTCCTGAGCCGCGCTCGCGGTCTCCTGAGCAGCTTGCGGTCTCCTGAAGCTGTGCGCAAACCTGCGGTTGACGCGGTTCCATATCGCCCGCCGTCAAAAGGCCCCGTTCGCAGGACCATTCTGTCGGAAGTGAATGCGGGCAAACACGCATTCGCTTTCGCTGATCGCGTTATGCTGCGTGAGGGACACCGCGCATGAGCTGGGACTGGGCATCTTCGCTGGATCAGATCTGGCGCGTACCGACCTTTCCGATGTGGCTGACGCTGGCCGCGGCGGGATTTTTGGGAATCATCGTTCTGATCACGCTGCTGCGCGCGGAGAAATCCGTGGCCAATGGCGTGCTGACGGTCATGACGCTGCTCGCGATCGTCGTCGCTGTCGCCGCGACCATCCGCAGCTTCGGGCCGGATGGCGGCGTCTCGTCCGCTGGAACCCGGGTGGCTTCGGTCAGTGCAGCGTTGCCGCAGCTCTCTTGTATCGACGATCTCGCCGGCGATGCCGTCCTCAACGCCTGCGAGAAGACGCTGTTCGGGTCCGCCGACTCGGTCGCTGCCGCGGTCACCTATGCGGCGTCCCAGATCACCCGCCTGACCGGGGTCGGCGATGCTGCCGCAGCCGACAAAGCGACGAGTTCCGATCTGCAGGCACTGCGCCGCGCCGTCGAGCGCGACCGCTACGGGCTGATGGCCTATGTGCTGATGGCGCGCGACCATTGCACGCCGGCTGCATGCGCCGCGTTCGCCGCGCTGGCCGACAAGCGCCAGGTCGTCGCCAATATGGACGAGCACCTCTACGAGAACCTGATCACGCGCTATGCGCCGTCATGGAACGCACCGCCCCTGGCTGCGACAACACCGGGGCTGCTCGCGGGGTTGCCGCCGTCGATGCCCACTGGCAAGCCCACCAATGCCGAGTTCCCGAGTGCGGCCAATACCCCGCCCATTAGCATCATGAACCCGGAGCCGCCCGCCGCTCGTGCCGCGCCGGCGCCAGCTGCTGCCAATCCACCGGCTTCACCGCGCCCGGCCCCGGCCGCAGCAGCAGCACCGACTACCGCCGCACCGGCCACACCAACCGCCGCAGCGTCACCAGCGCTGGCGGCAGCCAAAAAACAACCACCGGCGCCGAAACGTGCGCCGGCCGCGCCGGTCCAGCTGTCGCCGGCACCGGGGGCGCCGACGGCACCGACGGTGTCATCCACAGCTGCTGCGCCCGCCAACGAATGATCGTTTTCAAACGGCGCGGGGCCCGCTAAACCCGGATCCATGCCGCTTCATCTCATCAAGCTCGCCGTTGGCTGCGAGTCGGTCAAAGAACTCAAGGGCTGGGTTGCCGAACGGATGGCAACCGCCAGGAAAAAGGGTTTGCCGCTCCGCCATATCCACGTCACCCGGATGACGCCGAAACGCGACGAGGAACTGCTTGCCGGCGGCTCGCTCTACTGGGTGATCAAGGGAGAGATCGCGGCGCGCGAAAAGCTGATCGCGATCGAGCCGTTCCGCGACAAGGACGGTATCGGACGGTGCCGCCTGGTGATGCAGCCCAAGGTCATCGCCGTCTCGCCGCGGCCGATGCGCCCGTTCCAGGGCTGGCGCTATCTGACCGAGGACGGCGCGCCCGCCGATCTCGGCAAGTCCGCCGCGGTCGTGGCGTCGATGCCGGAGCCAATGCGGCGGGAACTGCGCGACCTCGGGCTGCTCTGAGACTGGCTCAATTCGGCCGCGTCCACCGTGCGCCGCCAGGCGTTACAGGGATGCCGCGGTGACGAGATGCAGCCGCATCCAATCAGACGGCGGCAGTTCGATCCGGCGGCGGACAGAAGAGGTCTTGTCGACGATGTCGATCAACTCGGTCTCAACCCCCATCTGGCGCAAGTAGACGCGGAACAGCTCATCATACCGTGCGGTCAGGCCGACGCGTTCGTCCTTGGAAAGATTGGGCGCCAACCGGTTATAAACGTAATAGCCGGTCAGCATGACCCGGGCACCGGCCGGTAGCGTGCGATGGACACCGCCGGCCAGGATCAGCACGCACGCAAAATCGCAGGGATCCTGGGGGAGCTTGAGCTTCGCATCGAGCGGCCCGCCGAGACGCTTGAGCGCAAAACAATCCGCCTCCGATTTGCCCCGGCACGCTTCGACCTCGGTGGGTCCCATCGTGGCGTCGATGCTGCGGCTGCGCAGGATTCTGCCGAGACTCATCGCGACAATGACATCGGAATCACCCCGGGTGTGGATCACGACAGGCAGCTTGCGCCCGGCGGTCCTGTCGAGGATGTTGATCAGCCGCTTGTGGGTATCCCACAGCACGGTGCCTTCGGCGGCGATCCATTCCGAGCAGCCCGGCCCACAAGCGCCCACCGTGCCGCGCGCGACGTAAAAGATCATGGCATCGGGCAGTTGGCCGATGCCGCCGACCGGCGGCCGATCTGGTGTCGGCGCCTGGGCCTGGGCGAAACCGACTGCGATCATCGTCAGCAGTCCGCCGAATATCACCGTAGCTATCGATCGCGCACCCATGCTGGCAGTTCCCCCCGCTATCCCTGTGGACATATTTCACGCAGAGGTTGCTCCGCGCAAGTGGGGCGGGGTTCGGCGGCCTAAACCGCGATATTGTCGATCAACCGCGTGGTTCCGATCTTGGCGGCGACCAGCATCCGCATTGGACCCTGTTTGAGCGAGGCGATCGGCGCCAGCGTTTCGGCGTGGCGCACCTCGAAATAGTCCAGCGCAAAACCCGCTCTTGTGATCGTCTCGGCACCGGCCCCCATGACGGCGTCGACCGGCTCGCCGGCGCGCAGGCGCGCCGCGCTTTGCTTCATCGCGCGATAGAGCTCGGGCGCCGCCTGGCGCTGTTCGGGCGCGAGGTAGACGTTGCGCGAGGACATCGCCAGCCCGTCGCGTTCCCGAACCGTGCGCGATCCGATCACCTTGACGCCGAGATCGAGATCGCGCGCCATCTGCGTCACCACCCGCAATTGCTGAAAGTCCTTTTCGCCGAAGATCGCGACATCCGGCCGGCATTGGGTGAACAGCTTGCCGACCACGGTGGCGACGCCGCCGAAGAAGTGCGGGCGGAAGCGATCTTCCAGCCCGGCGGTGGCCGGACCTTCGGGCACGATCCTTGTGGCGAAGTCCTCCGGATACATCGCCTTGACGTCCGGATTCCAGATCAGGTCGACCTTCTCGGCCGCGAGCTTGGCGACGTCGGACTTCCAGGTGCGCGGGTAGGAGCCGAAATCCTCCGTTGGCGCGAACTGGGTCGGATTGACGAAGATCGAGACGACGACTTTCTGTGCGCGGCGCTTGGCGAGCCGAACCAGCGACACATGGCCGTCATGGAGCGCTCCCATGGTTGGCACCAGCGCGATATCAGCCTTTCTGGCGCGAAGGCCATCAAGGGCGCGGCGCAATGCGGGGACGGTACGGACGACCATGGGGCTTCGCGGCATCTGGGCTCGATCTCTTGCACGATGTTTGGGGTGAGGGGGCTGTTGGCCGCGGCCTCTTGGCGGGCGATGCGACCTTATAAGGCCGAGGCATTGCCGCCAAGGTGATCAACCTGTGCAACTCATCACGGCAGTCCGACGTAGCTGCATGGGTCATGTATCGCCAGTCGGGTTCGGCGCGTGGAAACGTGCGCTCGATCACAGATGAACGCGATGTCGCCAAGCGGATTCATGATTAAGGCAGGCAGACAATGATTTAAAAGCGTTATCACGCATTTCGCTTGACCACAGCCGCGCGTGATTTGAAGATATCAAA
Source organism: Bradyrhizobium sp. AUGA SZCCT0177 (assembly GCF_018130125.1). NCBI lineage: Bacteria > Pseudomonadati > Pseudomonadota > Alphaproteobacteria > Hyphomicrobiales > Nitrobacteraceae > Bradyrhizobium > Bradyrhizobium sp. AUGA SZCCT0177. The sequence goes on from NZ_JAFCMA010000018.1 coordinate 93,957, forward strand.
TGGGGGTTGGGGTTGAGTCATGTTGGTTCAGGCTAGTCAGGGTCAGTCCGGTTCGGCGCATGTCGTCGTGCTCGGCAACGAGAAGGGCGGTTCGGGGAAATCCACCACCGCACTGCATATCGCTGTCGCCCTGATGAAAGCCGGTCAGCGTGTCGCCACCATCGACCTCGACTGCCGCCAGCAGAGCTTCACCCGGTACATCGGCAACCGCACCGCGTGGGCCCGCCGCACCGGCCTCGATCTCGAAATTCCCGTCCACTTTTGCATCAAGCTCGGCGAGACGATGCAGATCGCCGACAATGAAAACTCCGAGTTCCAGCAGTTCATGGAAGCGGTGAGCACGGTCGAGCGCGCCTTCGACTTCATCGTCATCGATACGCCGGGGTCGGATTCCTATCTGATGCGCCTGGCCCATTCGATGGCCGATACGCTGGTGACGCCGATCAACGACAGCTTCCTCGATTTCGACGTGCTCGGCACCGTCGACCCCGCCACCTATTCGGTGACCGGCGAAAGCCACTATGCCGAGATGGTGCGCGACGTCCGGCGCAAGCGCCGCCAGCTCGACGGCGCTTCGACCGACTGGATCGTGGTGCGCAACCGGCTGTCGATGATCGGCTCGCGCAACAAGCAGCTCGTCGCCGACAGTCTGAAGGATCTGTCGTTGCGGCTGGGCTTTCGTTCGATCGACGGCCTTGCCGAGCGGGTGGTCTACCGCGAATTCTTCCCGCGCGGGCTGACCGCGCTCGACGACCTCGATGAGGCCACGCTCGGCACGCGGCCGAGCATGGGCCATGTGACGGCGCGCGAGGAGGTGACGAGCCTGCTCCGCCAGTTGAAGCTGCCGCTCGACGAGCGCGGCCGGCGGAGGGCCGCCAACCGCGCCGAATGGTTCAGCCAGGTCGACAAGCCGCTCGAAGTCCACGACATCCTGGGCGCCTGATCAAGGCGCTCGATCATCGGCGCCTGATCAGCGCGATCTCGGCGGCTCGATCACCGTCATCCGGAACGGACCACTATTGCTTGCCGCATGCGCGACCGCGGCGTTGGCGTCGTCGAGCGCAAACGAAGTGACCTCGAATTGATCCAGGCTGACCAGGCCAGCGCGAACAAGCCCAACCATCAACAGGGCCGCGTGCGGCGGGTACATCCATTGGCCGCGAAGGGTGATGCAGTTCCGCATCATCCATGAATAGGGCAGGTCGAGGCCGGCGCCGCCGAGCATGCCGACGCCGCCCATCAGCACCACGCGTCCGTAAGGCCGCACCGCGAGGATGGCGGTCCGCACCTGCATCGCGTTGGCCGCAGGCGGCAGGATGTCCAGCACGCAGTCGATGCCGCCCGCGGCGGCTTGCAGGATCCGCTTGCGGTCGTCTTCCTCCTCGCCGCGCATCGGAACGATGCGGACGCGTGGGCCGAACCGGCGCACGAGATCGGCCAGTGCCTTTTCGTTGCGGCCGGTTGCGATGACGCAAGCGGCACCCATGCCCAACGCGACGGCCACCGCCGCGCTGCCAAAGCTGCCGGTGGCGCCATTGACCAATACGGTCTCTCCGGCCTGCAATTGGGCGGCGAGGAAGCCACCATACGGCACCAGCAGCGTGCCCAGCGCGCACCAGCGCGCGGCGTCCGCTTCTGCAATGCTGCCGATCCGTGCGGCGTTTTCCGTCGGCACCCGCATTTGTCCGGCCCATGCCCCATCGTGAAAGTATCGCTGCAGCCGCAGACCGCCGTCGCTGCCGGCGGTCAGGCCCTGCAGCGCGATGTCGGGGGCAAGCGCATCATCGCGCGAGCGCACCGTCGGATCGCAATAGACCCAGTCGCCCGTGGCCAGATGGGTCGCATCCGGGCCGGTGGCGCGGACGCGGCCGATCGCGCCGGGACCCGGCACCACAGGCAATTCCAGCAGGTATTTGCGTTCGCCGCTCAGGACTTCATTGGCGTAGGCGAGAACCCGGCTCGCCATCACGTCTACGATCACTTCGCCGGTGCCGAGGACGGGATCGGGCAGGGTTTCGATCGCGAGCGGCGATCCGAATTGTTTCAAGACGGCGGCTTTCATGATGGGCATCCTTTCGCAACGAGGAGCCGATTTTCGCAACCCTTCATTTCGCCAACAAGACCTGGTATTATCCTAGGATTGAATGATCCCCCGCTGACGAAGTGCAGGCCCATGAATCCCAGGCAAAGCGAACTCGGCGATTTCCTGCGCTCGCGGCGGGAAAAGCTGACGCCAAAGGCGGTCGGCCTGCCGATCGGGCGGCGGCGGCGAACGCCCGGCTTGCGGCGCGAAGAAGTTGCCGAACTCGCAGGCATCGGCGTCGACTGGTACATCCGGCTCGAGCAGGGGCGCACCGTCAGTCCGTCGGCGGCGACGATCGACGCGCTGGCCCGCGCGCTGCGGCTCGGCAAGGCTGAGCACAAGCATCTGCGGGCACTGACGCAGAATGCCGACCGCCGCGCCTTTGTCCCCGAAACCGTGCCGCCTGCAGTCCGGCGCACCGTCGAGCGGCTCAATTTGCCGGCCTATGTCACCGGCCGCCGCTGGGACATTCTGGCCTGGAATGCGGCCGCGGATGAAATCTTTGCGTTCAGCCGGCTGCCGGAAGGCGACCGCAACATTCTTCTCACCGTGCTGACCAACCGCGCGACGCGAAAGTTATTCGGCGCTTCATGGGAAGAAGAGGCGCGGCGCATCGTGGCGCAGTTCCGCGCCACGCATGACTTGTGGGCCGGCGATCCCGCGTTCCAGGAACTGCTTGCACGGCTGCGGCAGGGCTGTCCCGAATTTTCGGGCTGGTGGGAGGCCCATGATATTGGCGGCGTCTCGGCCGGCCAGAAATCCCTGAGCCATCCGAGGAAGGGGCGGCTGAAGCTGGAATACGCGAGCTTCCAGGCCAATGACGATCCGGCGCTGAAGCTGATCATCTATACTGCGGGCTGAATCCAGTGGTTTTCCGGGATTTCCAGGGCAGACGCGGCGTGCGAAATAAGGGAACGAATTGCCTACAATACCGTTTTCATTAGACTTTTATCGTTCGGTCGAACCGAAGCTTGGTTGGGGCCGTCGTATATAGGCAAATAGGAAATGATCGCCGGGTAGTGAGCAACTGCACAATGGATGGGTGCATCGCACAACGATCAGGCGCTCAATTCACAACATTTGGACTTTATGTCACGCCGCTGTGACATATATCATCAAGAACGAGGCCGAAGAGTCTTGAGACTGACATAGCCCCTACCGGGGCCCCGAGGACGCCGATGAAACGTGGAATTGCCGTTCTGCTTTCACTTACCGTACTGGTTGCGGTCGCGTATTTTACCGCGAGCAAGTGGGCGATCCGTCACGAGACCATCGCATTCCATGATCCGGCGCGAGACAATCGTTTGGTCGCGGTCAATATCGCCGTTCGGCGCGACAAGGAAATGCAGGCCAATGCCGGCATGATCACGCTGCCGGTTGCGATCATCAATCACGGCAACACCGTCAAGCATACCGAGTATTCGTTCCTCTCCAACGCGTTCGCCGCGCGCGGCTATCTTGCGGTCAGCCCGCAGCATGATCTGCCGACCGATCCGCCGATGGTGACCAAGGTCGGCGAACTCTATGTCGGCCGCCTGCCGCAAATTCAGCGCGGCGTCGCCAACATCCATTTTGCCATCGAGGAAATGAAGAAGGTCCTGCCCAACGCCGACTACGCCAGGGTGACCATGGTGGGGCACTCGATGGGCGGCGATATCTCGATGTATTTCGCCAAGCAATATCCCGACGAGATCAAGAAGGTGGTGACGCTGGACAATCTGCGCGTGCCGTTCCTGACCGACGGCAAGTTCAAGATCCTGTCGTTCCGCTCGAAAGACACGCAGTTCAAGCCGGATCCGGGCGTCGTGCCGGATGACGACCAGTGCGAGAAGGCCGGTATTACAGTCGTGAACACCGGCTACCAGCACAACGACATGCGCGATACCGGGCCCGATGCGGCAAAGTCGTCGATCCAGACGATGCTCGACAAGTTCATCGCGGACAACACCGACAGCAGTGTGCTGAAGCCGGTGCCGACCAAGGTGCCGGATCCGCTCGTGAGCAATCCGGGGCCGGTGCCGCTGGCCAGCAACCCACCGACCATCAAGTCGGCGACCAACTAACGGCTCCGCTGTTAACGCTTCCGCTGCCTGATCCCGGCGGATCACGACCGGGTGCATTGACGCCCTTTATAGTCAGCCCCACATAGAGCCTGCTGCAATTGCGAGCGCTCATGGCCGGCGAACCCACCAAACCGAAATCTCCCGCCGACGTCTTCTCGGCGCAGAAACCTCAATCGCGCAGCTCTCCGTTGCCGGAAGCCCGGCCCTCGGCGGCCGAAGACATCGCTGCCTTTGTCGCCAAGGCTCGCGCCATGTCGCCGCACCGGACCGGCGCAAAGGGCAGGCTGGTGTTCGCGCTCGACGCCACCATGAGCCGGCAACCGACCTGGGACATGGCCTGCGCGCTGCAGGCCGATATGTTTCGCGAAGCGGCTTCGCTCGGCAGCCTCGACATTCGCCTGGTCTACTACCGCGGCCTCAATGAATGCCGCGCGACGGGATGGATCTCCGACTCGGCGCAACTCGCTAAATTGATGACCAAGATCGATTGCCAGGGCGGCAATACCCAGATCGGCAAGGTGCTCTCGGAAGCCCGCCGCGAGGCGGTCGCTTCCGCCGTGCGCGCCGTAGTGTTCGTCGGCGACGCCATGGAAGAGTCGGTCGACGACCTCTGCGCCAAGGCCGGTGAACTCGGCCTGCTCAAGGTGCCCGTGTTCATGTTCCAGGAAGGCCACGACGTTGCGGCCGAGCACGCGTTCCGTGAGATCGCGCGCCTCACCGGCGGGGCATGGTGCAGGTTCGATCCCGGCGCCGCGGCCCAGTTGCGCGAGCTGTTGCGAGCTGCAGCGGCCTATGCCGCCGGCGGACGCGAAGCGCTGCTGCGGCTGTCGAAGACCGGAAGCGGCGCGGCCAAGCTGATCGGCCAGATGAAATGATCGCCAGCTTGGCTCTTCAGGTGCGGATCGCCATGCTTTTTGCCGCCGGGGCGACTATATTGGGCCCATGCCAACCCTGATTGCCGGTGTCGTCGCCGTTGTCCTGCTTTATTTGCTGCTGCAGATGTTTCGTGCGGCCAATCCGGTCGTGCTCGCGCGGCTGCTCAAGATCGGCGGCGGCATCATCGCGCTGGCGGTCGCGGCCTTCACCGGGCTCAGGGGCGAACTGGCGGTGGCGATCCCGCTCGGCATCTTCGGAGCGGGACTGCTCGGCTGGTCGCCGTTCGGCCCGTCGGGCTTCAGCAATATCGGCGGGATATTCGGCGGCGGCACGCAGCGCTCGCCCGGACAGACCTCGCGCGTGCGATCGCAGTTTCTCGACATGAGCCTCGATCACGACAGCGGCGCCCTGTCGGGCCAGATCGTCGATGGGCCCTATGCCGGCCGCTCGCTCGACGAGTTCGACCTGGCGCAGCTGACGACGATCATGTCCGGCTTCGACGCCGAAAGCGTCGCGTTACTTGAAAGCTATCTGGACCGCCGGTTTCCCGCCTGGCGTCAGAACGCGCAGGGCGACGCGGCAGGGGGGCAACGCCGCGCGCCGCCGAGCGGCAAAATGACGGACGAGGAGGCCTATCAGATCCTTGGCCTGCAGCCGGGGGCGGGGCGTGACGACATCAGCCGGGCGCACCGCGCCCTGATGAAGAAACTGCATCCCGATCAAGGGGGCTCGACGTACCTCGCCGCCCGTGTAAACGAGGCCAAGGATACTCTGCTTCGCGCGCATCTCAGCTAACTCCGGCAAACGCTACCAAACGCTACAAACCGAGAGCTGCCGCTGCCCTATTCTCTGGTTGATGCCCCGTGTCGCCCGCCATTTTCCGGCGTGGTCGATCCTTCATTCCGGAAAACTTAACCGTAAATTCTTGACGAGAAGTTTGCGCAGGTTCGATTTGCCGCCAGCGACCGCACGGCGTCTGCAACTGTGCTCTGGAAACAACAAAGCCGGCGCTTGCGGCGCCGGCTTTGCGAACAAGAGAGAGAAGGTCAGTTACGAACGGTGATGCAGGAGATGTCGGCGCGCTTCAGCGTCTTGCAGACCGCCTCGGCCTGATCGCGCTCGAGGCCGGCGAAGCGGGCGCGGAACAGCTTGCGATTATCCTTGGCAACGACCGGCTCGGTGAAGGAATCGGCCTTGCCGAGCAGGCCACGGGCCTGATTGCGCGCCTGATCGAGGCGGGTGCGGGCTTCGCTTTCGCTTTCCAGCGCGCCGACCTGGATGATCCAGCCGGTATGGGTAACGGTGGCCGCGGGCTTGATGGCGCCGTTCTGCTGGACGGTCTGTGGCTGGACATAGGCGAGTGCCTGCACGGGGGCAGACGGCACGCTGGAGGCGGGGAGCACGCCGAGTACGCCATGCCCGGTACCGTGATTGGCGGGCTGCGGCGGCAGTTCGGCACGGGCCATTTCGGGCCTGATCACCTCAGGCTTGATGGCTTCAGATCTCGGCTCAGCCCGCGCCACGACGGCGCTGGAGGTCTCCGCCACTTCCGGGCGGACGGGCGCAATCGCGCTGGTGATCGGCGGGGCAACAGGCTGGGACGGGCCGGCGGAAGCCAGCTTCATCGCGCCGGCCTTGACCTGAACCGTCTTGACCTTGACCGGCTTCATCGGCTCGGCCGAGCCGGGGATCGCCGATATCGCCTGGGTCTGAATCACACCGCTGGTCAGCGGGGCCGGTTCGGGCTTGGCCTGCGCCGCGAACTTGGACTGTTCGGGTTTGGGCTGCGGCGCCGGCAGGGCGGCTGCGGCTGCGGCCATCAGCGAGGGCTTGGCCGGGGCGACGCTGCGCGTCGCCTGCATTGCGGCCATGCTGGGCTCGGAGGCCGTGGCGGCGTTGTTGGCCTGGACCGCCTCGGTCGGGCGCGGCGTGCTGGCGACTTCGGCCACCTCGACGCTGGCCTCAGCGGAATTGCGTTCGGTGATGGCGGCGGCGGTGCGGATGGTCGCACCCTTGTCGAGGTTTTCCGCGAGCAGGGTGCGCATGGTGGCGTCGCGCGATCCGCCGCTGCGGCCGCCAAGCACCACGCCGATCAGATGGCGGTTGCCGCGCCGCATCGAGCTGACAAGATTAAAGCCCGACGCGCGGGTGTAGCCGGTCTTGATGCCATCGACGCCTTCGACATTGCCGAGCAGGCGATTGTGGTTGCGGATCGCCTGGCCGCGATAGTTGAATACGCTGGTCGCAAAGTAGCGATAGTAGCGCGGAAAGCGTTCCTGGATCGCGCGGCCCAGCGTTGCCTGATCGCGCGCGGTCGTGAGCTGTTCGTCGTTCGGCAGGCCGTTGGCGTTGCGATAGACCGTCTTGGTCATGCCGAGCGCGCGCGCCTTGCGCGTCATCAGCTTGGCGAATTCATCTTCATCGCCGGCAATGGCTTCCGCGATCACGACCGAGGCGTCGTTGGCGGAGCGCGTCACCAGTCCCTTGATGGCGTCTTCGACCTTGATGGTCTGGCCGGGCTTCAGGCCGAGTTTGGTCGGTGCCTGTTGGGAAGCATACGAGGACACTTCCAGTTCGGAATCCAGCTTCAGCTTGCCGCGCTCGAGCTGCTCGAACAGCAGGTAGAGCGTCATGATCTTGGTCAGCGAGGCCGGACGACGGAGGGCGTCGGGATTGTTGGAGGAGAGCGTGGCGCCGGAATTGCCGTCGACGATGATGGAAGCGAATTGCGGGCTATAGCTCGCCACGGCGGCGTGGTGCCGGGCATGGTGGCGTTGGCGGTAGCGGCGGGCTTCTGCGCTGTCGCTGGTGTAGATGACTGCAGTGGTGAGAGTGACCAGCCCGAGAACGCAAACTCGCAAGATGCGCGAGGAAGCTAAAGTTGTACGAAGCATTTACTTCCCCGTCCCAATTTCTGTCTTGATCACCGGTTCGTGAGGCGAAATTGTGCCCATCGGCCCAGTGACGCTTCCCTGTTCGAAGCGCTTAGCCAGGCTGCAATTGGGGCCCGGCTGGCCGATCAGGTCGCTGTTCTAGCTAAGGTGTTGTTCACAAACAGCTTTCAATCTGTCTGTCGGAAGGCGAACACGTCCGGGAATCAGGTTAGGCGGCGCGAGTTTCCAAAAGGTTAAGTAACCGTTGCGTAACACTCCGGTGTTTGGCGTTAATCGTCGATATTTGTGCGGTGCACAAGATTCCTTGACAGACATTGTGCGTTGCACTATAAGGGAGGGGTGGTCAGGGAGCCGGGACCTCCCGGCGATTAATTACATTCAGTCTGGGAAAGGACTCCAAGATGGTCAAGGTTGAAGACATTCAGAGCTACGGAAAAGAGCATCTCGAAACGGTCGCCGCGTCCGCGAGCAACCTGCAGAGCGGTGTTCAGGCGATTGCGACCGCTTATGGCGACTACGCCAAGAAGTCGTTCGAAGACACCAAGTCGTTTGTTGAAAAGCTGTCCGGCGTGAAGTCGGTGGACAAGGCGATCGAAGCCCAGACCGAATTCGCCCGCTCGTCCTACGAGACCTTTGTCGCCGAGACGCAGAAGATTGCCGGCCTCTATACCGATCTGGCCAAGCAGACCTTCAAGCCCTACGAAGGCCTGGTCGCGAAGTTCGCTCCCGCCACGCACTAAACTCTTTGTTTGACACGTTTTCTTTACGCGAATCGGTATCCACTTCGCTCGAAAACGCTTTAAGCGCTGCGCCAAACCTTCCAAAACAAAAAGCCCGGCCGTTACGGCCGGGCTTTTTTCGTTTTGCGTTGTTGTCCTGCCGGTTGCGGCGGCGGTTATTTCGCGACGCGCAGTTTGGAGAGCGACGTGCCGATTGCGGTGAAGGCTGTCGCAATCTCGCTCGAGGAGGTCACGGTAGAGAACTTGTCGGCGCCGCTCGCGCAATATGCCAGAATGGCGGAGGTCGGAACTTTGCTGTCGGTGTTGACATGCATCGTGTAAATGATGACGCCGTTAGCCTTGATGTTGTCGCACTGGATTTTCTGGCGGGCGTCGATGGCGCCATCGAATTGGACTTGGCCGTTGCCGTATGACGGCCAGCGATCCTGGGTGTTCAAACCGTCGGACATCACGATCAGCACCTTCTTGTAGGTATAATTGGCATCTTCGGCCGGTGCATTGAGCGGCGCGCCCTGGGTGAGCGACTGCCATCCCCAGGCGAAGCCGATCGGCTGATTGGTGCCGCCGTTCGGAACAAGCGCATCAATCTTGGTCTTGAGCGCGGCGAAGTCGGTGGTGAGTGGCATCAACGCCGCTGGGCACGCATCGTATTGCTCGGCGTAGAACTTGGTTTGATAATCGGAGGTCGGCGTCGTGTTCTTGGTATCGTAGTCCTGATCGCGGTCGGTCACGCAGCCGTTCCAGTTATCGTGGTTCTTCGCCGTCCAGGTCCTGCCGGCCGATTCACAGGAGCTTTTTGTAGGATAGTTCCCGGAGTTCTTGCCGCTGCACTTGCCGTTCGCAGCCTCCCACTCGCTCCACTCGATCCACGACTGTTCGGAGTTGCTGGCGCCGACGTTGACGTCCTTGGCGAAGGGGATCAGCGAGATGTAGACGTCGCCGGTATTTTTCGCGAGGGCGCCGATCTGGTCGATCAGGGCTTTGGCGGCCGGCTGCATCGCGGCCATCTTGCCGGCGTCCTTCATCGATCCGGTGACGTCGAGCGCAAGCGCCACCCGCATGCGGACGTTGCCCCAGAGCGAGGTTGAACTGGTGTCGAAGCCGAGTTTCGGGAAGCCGGCGACCTTCATGAACTCTGTCGGCACGTTGCCGGAGCCATTGATCTTGATGGTCGAGCCCTTGCCGGTGTTGGCGGTATATTCCGCCGTGACCGTCACCTCCCTGGCATCGGTGTTGGTGTAGAGCGCCTTGAAATAGTCCTGCGCCTTGGTGTTGATATCCGAGGCCTTGATGGTTCCGTCCGCCAGGTCTTTCGCCACCATCAGGGCGGTGGAATCGAGGGCAGCCTGCATCGACGACCGGGCGCTGTTGGCACGGGTATAGTCGATCGCGGCGCCGACGAAGCTGATGATCGGCACGGCGGCGATGGCAAACAGAACCGCGATGTTGCCCTGATCGGCCTTGGCAAAACGCCCGGCGGCCTTACGAACCCGACTGAAAATGGCTGTATTGAGCATGGCTCTCACCGAAATAGTGGTTTCTAGCGGTATTTCGGCCTGGGCAGCTAAACAGGTGGTAAACTGGTTCCCGCAAAAACGGGTCAAAGCCCATGTATCGGCAAACCGGTGGCCAGAACTGCCTCCTATGCTCAAGGACCGCTAAACGGGCAGGGGCCTTCCTTTGTCAAATCCGACGGAAACGATTAACCTTGCCTGGATTGCCGGACCCCGGGATTCGGGCCGGTTGCGGGCGCGGCAGGGCAGCGTTGATGCGCTTGCGGTGGTCTGCAACTGGACCCATATTCCAATTGCCGATCCGCCGCTGGATCGGACCGGGAGCGGCGATCTGGAAAGCGTTGCTGGGTGCCTTGTGGTGGTCGTCTTGGGGCCTTCGCGAGCGTGCGATGATGCGCTGTCCGGTTTCCCATGGGAATGTCGAACGCCTGAGCCATGTTGCAGTTGAACTCCAAAGCCTATTCGTCCGCGCCGGCCGCGACAGCCGTCTCTGCTCCCCGGATGAGCAATGACGAAAACCGCAATGCAGGGACGAACGGTCCGTCGACCTCGGTCATCACCAAGGTCAAGCCGAAGACCAAGCGTCCGAATCTCTATCGTGTCCTGATCCTGAACGACGATTACACGCCGATGGAGTTCGTGGTTCATGTGCTGGAGAAGTTCTTCCAGAAGGACGCGGAAGCCGCCACCAAGATCATGCTTCATGTCCATCACCACGGTATCGGTGAGTGCGGCGTGTTCACTTACGAAATCGCCGAGACCAAAGTGACGCAGGTGATGGATTTTGCACGCAAGCATCAGCATCCCCTGCAATGCGTGATGGAAAAGAAATAGCCACTGCACCAGCCCCGACCGGCTAAAAGGCGACCGGCTAAAAGGAACGGGTCTTGCATTGTTCCGCCCTGGAGGAAGCAGGCGGCAACCCAGTAGTTTTTCGGGTTGGTTCTCGTGTCGCGGTGGTGCGAAAGTTTAGAGAAAAACCACTGTTCACGGAACCTGTCTTTCGCCACGATCGTGCGTAACTATATGACACGGGATGACGAAGGTTGTTGTTGCCTGACCGGGTAATGGCGATCATGATGACCGGGGGCCACAGAGGACGCGAATGCCAACTTTTTCCCAAAGCCTTGAACAATCCCTGCATCGTGCGCTGGCGATTGCAAACGAGCGGCATCATCAATACGCGACGCTCGAACACCTGCTGTTGTCGCTGATCGATGACTCGGATGCAGCCGCGGTCATGCGTGCCTGCAGCGTCGATCTCGACAAGCTGCGCACCAGCCTCGTCAATTATCTTGAGACCGAATTCGAAAATCTGGTGACGGACGGAGCCGACGACGCCAAGCCGACCGCCGGTTTCCAGCGCGTGATCCAGCGCGCGGTGATTCACGTCCAGTCGTCCGGTCGCGAAGAAGTGACCGGCGCCAACGTACTGATCGCGATCTTCGCGGAGCGCGAAAGCCACGCCGCCTATTTCCTGCAGGAGCAGGACATGACGCGGTACGACGCGGTCAATTACATCAGCCATGGCATTGCCAAGCGTCCCGGTGTTTCCGAAGCGCGGCCGGTTCGCGGCGTCGACGAGGAGACCGAGACCAAGGGCAACGAGGACGCCAAGAAAAAGGGCGAGGCGCTCGATACCTACTGCGTCAACCTCAACAAGAAGGCGCGCGACGGCAAGATCGATCCCGTCATCGGACGGAATTCCGAAATCAACCGGGCGATCCAGGTGCTGTGCCGCCGCCAGAAGAACAATCCGCTGTTCGTCGGCGAAGCCGGCGTCGGCAAGACCGCGATCGCCGAAGGCCTTGCCAAGCGCATCGTCGACTCGGAAGTGCCGGAAGTGCTGGCCGCGGCGACCGTGTTCTCGCTCGACATGGGTACGCTGCTCGCGGGCACGCGCTATCGCGGCGATTTTGAGGAGCGGCTCAAACAGGTTTTGAAGGAACTGGAGGCGCATCCGAACGCGATCCTGTTCATCGACGAGATCCACACCGTGATCGGCGCCGGCGCCACCTCCGGCGGCGCGATGGATGCATCCAACCTGCTCAAGCCGGCGCTGGCATCGGGCACGATCCGCTGCATGGGCTCGACCACCTACAAGGAATACCGCCAGCATTTCGAAAAGGATCGCGCGCTGGTGCGCCGGTTCCAGAAGATCGACGTCAACGAGCCGACGGTGGAAGACGCCATCGCGATCCTCAAGGGCCTGAAACCCTATTTCGAGGATTACCACCGGCTGAAATACACCAACGAGGCGATCGAGGCCGCGGTGCAATTGTCGTCGCGCTACATCCACGACCGCAAGCTGCCGGATAAGGCGATCGACGTGATCGACGAGTCGGGCGCGGCGCAGATGCTGGTGGCTGAGAACAAACGCAAGAAGACCATCGGCATCAAGGAGATCGAGACCACGATCGCGACCATGGCGCGGATTCCGCCCAAGAGCGTATCGAAGGACGATGCCGAGGTGCTCAAGCATCTCGAGCAGACCCTGAAACGCGTGGTGTTCGGCCAGGACAAGGCGATCGACGCGCTGTCGGCGTCGATCAAGCTGGCGCGTGCCGGCCTGCGCGAGCCGGAAAAGCCGATCGGTTCCTACCTGTTCTCCGGTCCGACCGGCGTCGGCAAGACCGAAGTGGCAAAACAGCTGGCGGCGTCGCTCGGCGTCGAGCTGATCCGCTTCGACATGTCCGAATATATGGAGCGGCACACGGTGTCGCGCCTGATCGGCGCGCCTCCGGGCTATGTCGGCTTCGACCAGGGCGGCCTGCTCACCGACGGCGTGGACCAGCATCCGCATTGCGTGGTGCTGCTTGACGAAATCGAGAAGGCGCATCCGGATCTCTACAACGTGCTGCTGCAGATCATGGATCATGGCCGGCTCACCGATCACAACGGCAAGCAGGTCAATTTCCGCAACGTGATCCTGATCATGACCACCAACGCGGGTGCGGCCGACCTCGCGCGCCAGGCCTTCGGCTTCACGCGCAGCAAGCGGGAAGGCGACGACCACGAAGCGATCAACCGGCAGTTCGCGCCGGAATTCCGCAACCGCCTCGATGCCATCGTCTCGTTCGCCCATCTCAATGCCGACGTCATCGGCATGGTGGTCGAGAAGTTCGTGCTCCAGCTCGAGGCGCAGCTGGCCGATCGCGACGTCACCATCGAATTGTCGGAGCCCGCCAAGGCCTGGCTGATCGAACATGGTTACGACGAGCAGATGGGCGCGCGTCCGATGGCGCGCGTCATCCAGGAGCACATCAAGAAGCCGTTGGCCGATGAAGTGCTGTTCGGCCGGCTGAAGGGTGGCGGCCATGTCCGCGTCGTGCTGATCAAGGACGAGGCCGAAGGCAGGGACAAGATCGGCTTCGAGTTCGTCGAAGGGCCGGTGATGCCGAAGCCGGAGAAGCTGCCCGGTGCGCGCAAGCGCGCCACGCCGCGGAAGCCGAAGTCCGGTCCCAATGGCGGGGGCGGCTCCAATGGGCCGGCCTCGCGGGGGCCGCTGGTCAAGGTCTGAGCGGCCAGGATTTTACGCATTAACGAAGCCGGCGCGTCGAAAGACCGCCGGCTTTTTGCTGGGCGATTGCCGGCTTCAATCGCCGGTCCGTTAACCGGTCGTTAGCATTGGGATGAAGCCGGCGTCCGCAGGAGCGCGGTCGGAACCATCAGGTTAAGCCAGTTTAGACCATGCGCCCGTTTAATCGGACCAGGCAAAACTGGAAAACGCTGTCATGTCCGAACAAAAACCGATGCCTCGAGGCCGGACCTTCCTGGCCGGCAAGATCATCTCCAATTATGGCCAGTCCACCATCGACTGCACCGTCCGCCGGATATCCGACACCGGCGCCGTGATCGAGGTGGAGAGCGTGCTCGGCATTCCCCAGCACTTCCATCTGATGATTCCGGGTGAGGGCGATCCGCAGCCGTGCAAGCGGTCGTGGCAGTCGGAGAAACAGATCGGCCTCGTGTTCGAGACGGCGGCAGACGTCAAGGCAGAAGCCGCAGAGGTCGGTCCCGAGGAAGCGAAGGGCGCCGATCAGATCATGCGTGGCCAGATGCTGGCGCTCCGTGCCGCGCTCGACGTGGTCGATGTCGGCGTTTTGTTGCTCGACGCCAACCTGAAATCCCAATTCATCAACCGCGCCTTCCGCCGCATGTGGGCTTTGCCGGACGAGGTCGCCGACCGCAATCCGGCTTTCGTGGCGCTGATGTATCACGGCCGCGACACCAGGGCTTACGAGATTGCGCCTGCAGAGATCGACGCTTACGTCGCCAACCGCGTTCGCCTGGTCAGGGAAGGCGACACCACGCCGCTCGATCTGCGCCGCACCAATGGTGACGTCGTCCGGATGCAATGCGCCAACCTGCCGAATGGCGGGCGGATGATCAGCTACACCTACGTGACCGACATTGTCCGTCACATGGACGAACTGGAAGTCTTGCGCGGCGCCCTCGACAATTTATCGGAAGGCGTCGTGCTGCTCGACAGCGATCTCAATGCGCAGTTCGTCAACCGCAAGATGCAACAATACTGGAGCGTCACCGATGAACAGGCTGCGCGCCGTCCCTCCTATGCATCGCTGCTCGCGAATTCGTCGCTGGCACCCGATCGCGGTTTGACGCCGGAAGAACTGGACGCTTTCCGCGCCGGCCGGGTCGCCGCTGTCCGGGCGGGCAACGAGCCGTTGCGGGATTTGCAAAGCACCGACGGCCGGCACATTCGGGCGCGTTGCTCGGTCCTGAAGAACGGCGGCCGGATGATCACCTATTGCGATGTCACCGATCTGGTTCACAACGCCCGGCAGATGGAAGAGCTGGCGACGATCGATTCCATGACGGGGCTGTACAACCGCCGCCATTTCATGGCGCTCGCTGCGGCGGAATGGAGCCGGTTTCAGCGCTACTACCGGCCGATCTCCGTGTTGATGATCGACGTCGATCACTTCAAATCGGTGAACGACCGCTACGGCCACGCGATCGGTGATGATGCGCTGATCGCGGTCGCCAATGCCTGCCTGGAGGGCAAACGCTCGTCCGATATCGTCGGCCGGCTCGGGGGCGAGGAATTCGCGATGCTGTTGCCGGAGACCGATCTCTATCAGGCGCGGATCGTGGCGGACCGGATTTGCAAGGCCGTCGCCGCCAGCACGTTGAAGGCTGACGAGGTCCATTTCAGGGTCACGGCCAGTATCGGCTTTGCGGCCGCGACCGTGAGTATGCCGGGATTTGAGGCCTTACTGAAAGCGGCCGATCAGGCGCTGTACCAGGCCAAAGATCAGGGGCGCAATCGCGTCGTTGGATGGTCGCCGCCGCCGGCGGCAAAGCTCGCCGCGGAGTGAGGCAGGACAGGCGCGCAAGGCGACGTCCAGCGGTCAGCGTTCTCCGAGCAGCTCGTTGATCCGGCGCTGAAGCTGCCGCTTCTTGATTTCGCTCTTGCGCAGCCGCTCCTCCAGATCGGAGACGGGCGCGGCCGGCGTTTCGCCGCTGAAGGCAAGGCCGACGAAATTATCGCGCCACCACACCACCTTGGCGAGGAAGGAGCGGCCTTTACGTGCGATGCGAAGCGAGATCTGTTCCCTCGGCGAGATCTGTTCCCTCAGAAGGTCGGCGGTATTGCTGAATTCGACGCTGGCGCCCTTGTCGGAGATGTTGCGAACGATGCATTCACGGCTCGCGCCGTTCTCGCCGATTTCCGCGACGCCGCCGTAAATCACCTTGTCGCGCGCGTTCTCGCGTCGGTCCTGCATCGATATCTCCCAGTCAAAGGAAGACTTTTACGCCGCTTTATCGGCCGCGAAAGGCTTTGGCCGGCAAAAAGCGGCGTTAACGTAAACTAACATCGGCCGCGATGGCGGCGATTCAGGGCTTTACGTGGCCCAAACATGGTTACGCCGCGCTCTGGAACCGACAGCGCCGGGCCGCTATTAAGTACCTTCGATGGAAATCAGACGGCAATGCGAACAGGTCAGGGTCTCCGCGCCGGGTTGAGCTTGCTGGCGATGCTGGCGTCGCTTGCGCAGGCTGTCGCCCAGGACGCGACATCCGCGCCGACCGACCCCGCGCGGCCGGGCGTCGAGGAACCTGCGAAACAGCCGGACGCGGCAGCTCCAGAGAAGCCCAAGGAGACCGCGCGCGAGAGCGATACGCGCGAGGCGCTGTGCCTGATGGTGGAATCGGCGGCGAGGGCGGCAAACCTGCCGCTGGAATTCTTCGCGCGCGTGATCTGGCAGGAGAGCCGCTTTCAATCCGACGCGGTGGGGCCGATGACCAGGAGCGGCCAGCGCGCGCAGGGCATTGCGCAGTTCATGCCGGGAACCGCGAACGAGCGGCGACTGCTCGATCCCTTCGATCCCGTGCAGGCATTACCGAAATCCGCCGAGTTCCTCAGCGAGTTGCGCGATCAGTTCGGCAATCTCGGCCTCGCGGCGGCGGCCTATAATGCCGGCCCGAGGCGGGTGCAGGAATGGCTCGCCGGCACGGGATACATGCCGCAGGAAACCCGCAACTATGTCGTCGCCATCACCGGCTCAACGGTCGAGGAGTGGGCAACCGCAGGACGGAACGGCAAGATGCCGGAAGCCGCACCAGCCTCCAGTTGCCGCGAACTGATGGCCTTGCTGAAGCGCGCGCCCAATCCCTTCGTGACGGGCCTCGAACAGCGCATCACGCTCTCGGCCGCGAAATTGTGGGGTGTGCAGCTCGCCGCTGGCTTCAACCGCGACAAGGCGCTGGCCATGTATGCGCGCGCGATGAAGCGACTCAATGCTGTGATCGGCGACCAGGACCCGAGCCTGCTCAGCGCGCGGCTGCGCACCCGCGGCAGCAGCCTGTTCTACCAGGTGCGGATTGGCGCGGACACGCGGCCTGCGGCCGATGATCTCTGCAACCGCATCCGCCGAGCCGGCGGGGCGTGCTTTGTGCTGCGAAACAGGGGCGTGCCGGGGTGACCGACCGCCTTGGCGCGCAGTAAGGTACATTCATGAGCAAAGACGGTTTCGACGTGTTCTCAATAGCCCATCGCGAGACCGCGCGCTCAGCGCTCGCTGCCGCCTTTGGCTCGGCTCCGGTCGGCGCGATCACGGCGATGACAGGTGGGGCGACGACGGCATCGGTCTATCGTGTCGAAGTAGGCCAACGGCGCTATTTGCTGCGGATCGAGGGCGAACCAAGCCCGCTGCGCAATCCGCACCAATATGTCTCGATGCGTATCGCGACGGAGGCGGGGATTGCTCCTGCCATTCGCTATCTCGACGAGGCGGCCCGTATCGTGGTGATCGACTTCGTCGAGCACCAACCGCTGAAAACCTATCCGGGCGGGCCGCCCGCACTGGCGCAGGCGCTGGGAGAGCTGTTCTCGCGGGTGCAGGCCACCGCGGTCTTCCCCTATTACGTCAACTATGGCGACATCGTCGCGCGCCTGTTTGCGCATGTGCGGCGGACCGGCCTGTTTGCCGCCGGCGTGCTTGATGCGCATGTGGAGCGTCTCGAACTGCTCCGGGAGGCCTACGACGCAGGCGCGTCCAGGCTGGTCTCCAGCCACAACGATCCCACTCCGAACAACATCCTGTTCGACGGCGAACGGCTCTGGCTGATCGACTGGGAATCAGCCTGTTGCAACGATCCCCTGGTCGATGCGGCGATCGTGCTCAATCAGTTCGCGCGTTCCCAGGAGTTGGAAGATGTGCTGCTCACGGCCTGGTTCGGCCGCGCGCCTGACGAGGCGCTTCTTTCCCGGCTGGCGTCGGTCCGCGCGCTCACCTGCCTTTTTTATGCGGGCGTCATGTTTAGCGCGTCGGCCGCGGCGTCATGGACGAAGGACGACACCGATCTTTCCGCCCCAACTCCCGAGCAGTTCCGCCTTGCGATCGACGAAGGACGGCTCATACGCGGTGCGGTCGGGACCCGGCACATCCTCGGCAAGATGTACCTGGCGTCATTCCTGTCCGGCGTTGCTGCGCCGAAACTCGAAGGCGCCGTCTAGCCTTGCCGAAATTCACCGGGCGAATGGCGACTATATGATCGATCGATTGGACGAATAGACCCCGTCTCGGGCATGTCAGTTGCACCCCGCAACGGAGAATTCAAATGGGAACCATCGAGAACAAGGACACCATCCGGCGCATTTATCAGGCGCTGGAGACCGGCGATCGCAGCGTGTTCGGCGCGTCCGTGCACCCCGACTATGTCTGGCGCTTTCCGGGCCACAGCAGCTGGTCGAAACGCTTCTGTGGTCAGGAAGAGGTTCGCACCAAGCTGCTGAAACCGCTGTTTGCGCTGTTCGCGACCGAGTATCGGGCACGCGCCATCAATCTGGTCGCAGAAGGCGATTACGTGGTGGCCGAAGTGCGCGGCGACGTGCAGACCAAGCGCGGCCAGCGCTACAACAATGAGTATTGCTTCGTGTTCAGGTTTCGCGGCGACAAGATCGCCGAGGTGGTCGAATATTGCGATACCGATCTGGAGGAGCGCGTGCTCGGCAATTACGATGACGCCGTCAGGCAGATGGCGGCGTCGTAGGGCCACGGACCGGCGGCTGCATGCCAGCCCTGAGGCGGGCCTCGCTTGACGCCGCCTTGTTTCACCGCCGTTATGCCCGACAGGATTCACCCCCGGCCGGCTATACGTGGCGCTACCTCCGCTCGACTCCCCGAAATGGCAAAGCCCGTTGCGCGCCTTCGCTTGGGGCATGCGCTCGGTCGTCACCACCGTGCTGACGCTGGTGCTGTTTGCGACCTATCTCGGCATCGGCGCGCTGGCCCATGACAGCCATTTCAGCCTGGGCTGGGTGCTCGGCAGCACGGTTCTGGTCTGGGCGGGCCCGGCGCAGATCATCCTGATTACGACGCTGGGCTCCGGGGCGACCGTGGTGCAGGCGGCGGTTGCGGTCGCCGTCAGTGCGATCAGGTTGTTTCCGATGGTGGTGTCGGTGCTGCCCTTGATGCGCATGCCCGGGACCAAGCGCCGTCATCTGGTGCTCGCGGCGCATTTCATCGCGGTTACGCTGTGGGTCGAGTGCTATCGGCTGTTGCCGCTGGTGCCGCGCGCGCGGCGCATCGCATTCACGCACGGGCTCGGCTGCGGCCTGCTTTCCGTCTGTCTGGTCGCGACCGCGCTTGGCTACGGCCTGGCCGCCAATCTGCCGGCGCTGTTCGCCGCCGCGATCCTGATGCTGACGCCGCTGGCGTTCCTGCTCTCGACCGCGCGCAACTGCCGCCAGCTATCGGACGTGCTGGCGCTGGTGCTTGGGCTCGCGCTGTATCCGCTTGTCGCGACGCTGCAGACCGGCGTCGACATCCTGATCAGTGGCATATCGGCCGGCACGATCGCTTACGGCGCGTACTGGTGGCGGGCGCGCGCATGAACGATTGGTTCGCAAACTTTCTGGGTGACCCTCACGCGCTGCTGGTGCTTGTCATCGCGGGTTTCCTGCCCAACGAGGTCTGGCGCATGCTCGGGCTGTGGCTCGGCGGCGGCGTCGACGAGGGCTCGGAAGCGCTGATCTGGGTGAGGGCGGTGGCGACCGCGATCCTCGCTGGCGTCATCGCGCAGATCCTGGTGCAGCCGCCGGGCGCGCTCGCGAGCGTGCCGGACTGGCTGCGTTATGGCGCGGTCGCCGCGGGCTTTGCGGTGTTCATGCTGACGCGGCGCTCGATCTTCGCCGGCGTCGTTTCGGGCGAGGTCGCAATGGTGGCGGGAAAATGGTGGCTCGGTTGATTGCAGCCGCTGCATAATCCGGTAGTGTCCCTTCAACTCAGAAACGGCAAGGGGAACGGCATGAATTGGCGCGCAGTGGCGGCTATGGCCTTTGGTTTGGTTGCAGCCGCGCCGCAAGGGCAGGCAGCCGAATATCCGACCCGTGCGATCAAGCTGATCGTGCCGTATGCGGCGGGCGGTCCGACCGACGTGCTCGGGCGCATGGTCGGCGAATATCTCAGCCGCGACCTGAAGCAGCCGGTGGTGATCGAGAACAAGGCCGGCGCGCAGGGCGCGATCGGCGCCGAGGCCGCGGCGCGGGCCGAGCCCGACGGCTACACGCTGTTCTTTACGGCGGCATCGATCTTCGTGCTCAATCCGATGCTGTACAAAAAGCTGCCCTATGATCCGCAGCGGGATTTCCGGATGCTGGCGCTGATCACCGATCTGCCTGTTGTCATGGAGGTCCATCCTTCCGTGCCGGCCAAGACGGTGGCGGAGTTCGTGGCTTACGCCAAGCAGAATCCCGGCAAGCTCAATTTCGGATCGGCCGGCACCGGCGGCACCATTCATCTCGCCGGCGAGATGTTCAAGCAGATGGCCGGCGTCGACATGGTTCATGTCGCCTACAAGGGCGCGGGCCCTGCGCTGACCGATCTGATATCGGGCAATATCCAGTTGATGTTCGACACGCTCGGCACCGCGCTGCCGCCGGTGAAGGGCGGGTTGCTGCGGGCGCTCGCGGTGAGCTCGGCGCAACGCATCCCCGATCTGCCCGACGTTCCGACCATGGCCGAAAGCGGTTATCCCGACTACGGCGTCAGCGTCTGGTACGGCGTTTCAGCATCGTCAAAACTGCCTGACGATATCGCGCGAAAAATCACCGCCAGCCTCGACAAGGCGCTGGCCGACGATGCGTTCCGCGCTTCGCTGGAGAAGGTCGGCTTTCCGCCGCTGCGTCCGCGCAGCCAGGCCGAGATTGACCAGTTCATCGCAACCGATCGCGCGCGCTGGGCGGGTGTGATCAAGGCGCTCAACATCTCACTGGATTAGGATATGGTTCGGGAAAGTGAAATCCGCGAAGGCGAACTCGCCGTCGATATGCCACCGGCGCGCGACGCCGGCCTTGTCTTCATCGGGCGCATCCGCACGCCCTGGAAATCGCGGCTGGAAACCCCGCGGCAGGGCCGTCACGACGGCCCGGTCTGCCGGCTGGAGATTTTCGAGCCCTGGGTGCCTGCGATCAAGGGCGTCGACTTCTATTCCAATCTCGAAGTGATCTACTGGCTGCACCAGTCGCGACGGGACCTCGTGCTGCAAAGCCCGAAGAACAACGGCAATACGCGCGGCGCATTCTCGCTGCGCACGCCGGTGCGGCCCAATCCGATCGGCACCTCGATCGTCAAGCTGGTCGGCGTCGAAGGCAACGTCGTGCTGGTGCGCGGCCTCGATTGCCTCGACGAGACGCCGCTGATCGACCTCAAGCCAGATCGCTGCGAGTTCACGCCGCTGGCGCCGCCGCAGGCAGGGGATTTCGAGACGGAGTGATTCTCCATGAAGCGGACGGGCCTGAGGCTTTTCACCGCGGTCATGCTATTCGGCCTCGCCGCAGGTGCGGCGGTGCGAGCGGATTCGCCTGCGATCGTGGAGCGTTATCCCGGCGCGGCCTTTGAGTCGACGACGCCGGAGGCTGCGGGTTGGTCGGCCGAAAAACTGGCGGAGGCAAAATCCTGGTCGCAGCAGATCGCGCCGTCAGCCGCTGTGATGATCGTTCAGCACGGCCTCGTTGTTGCCCAATGGGGCGACGTTGCGATCAAGTCCAACCTACATTCGATCCGCAAGAGCCTGCTTAGCGCGCTGATCGGTATTGCCGTCGACGAACACAAGATCGAACTCGGCGCGACCATGGAAAGCCTCGGCATCGACGACAACACGCCGGGCCTGACCCCGACCGAAAAAACTGCGACCGTCGGCGATCTCCTGAAGTCGCGGTCGGGCATCTACCACGCGGCGCTGTACGAAACGCCGGGCATGGCCCGACGACGCCCCGCGCGCGGCCGTCATCCACCCGGAACCTTCTGGTACTACAACAACTGGGATTTCAACGCACTCGGGACGATCTATGAGCGCGCCACGGGAGACTCAATCTTCACAGCCTTGCAGGGCCGGATCGCGCGGCCGATCGGGATGCAGGACTATCAGCCGGGCGACGGCGAATATTTCAGGGGCAAGCCCTCCGAGCATCCCGCCTATCCCATCCGCATGAGCGCGCGCGACCTGGCCCGGTTTGCGCTGCTCTATCTGCACGAGGGACGGTGGAACGGCCGGCAGATCATTCCGAGCGCATGGGTTCGCGAAAGTACGCAGTCCTATTCCGATGCATTTCCCGACCAGGGGCGGGGGTACGGCTACGGATATCTGTGGTGGATCGGATTTCCCGATAACAACGGCGCACCGATGGTCAGGGTCCCGGCCGGCACCTTCGCCGCCATGGGTGCTGAAGGGCAGTATGCCTTCGTGATCCCGGCCTACGATCTCGTCATCGTTCATCGCGTCAACAGCGATGTCCCGGTCGGGCCGCTACCGGGCCAGCGCAAGCCCGAACCGACGACCCCGCAACTTGCGCGGCTGCTGTGGCTCATTCTGTCGGCGGCAGGCGACAGGGATGTCGGGCCGGATGTCAGTCTGGCTCACGCGGCGGGCGATCGTCTCGCAGGCGAGGAAATCAAGGCGAAACTGACCGGGGCGACTTTTTCGGTCGGCGAGATGCTGAGCGGCGGCCCGTATCTATGGCAACTGCGCGCCGATGGGACGCTTTCGATCCTGGCGGGCGCCGAGCAGCGGGAACGGTTCACGGGTTCATGGCGCGTCGACGGCGATCGCCTCTGTCGAACTCTGAACGAGCCCAACACGCGCGAGGCATGCTTTTCCGTTGTCGCAAGCCGCTCCCGGCTACAACTCTTTACTGCGGATGGTCTAATGAGACTTGATACGCGGGTGCAGTAAGCGCGGGCCGTTGGGTTCATGGGACCCGGCACGCTCTTGCAGCTCCGCTACCCCTTCAACGCCGCGATCAGCTTGGTCGCGTTGTCTTCCAGCACCTTGACGTCTTCCTTGCGGCTCGCCGGCGGCAGCATCGCGACGCCCTCGTGGCGTGGCAGCACGTGCATGTGGAGGTGGAAGACGACCTGTCCGCCGGCGGGTTCGTTGAATTGCTGGATGGTGATGCCGTCGGCCTTGAAGGCCTTCATCGCGGCGGCGGCGATCTTGTGGGCGCCGCGGGCGACATGGGCGTAGTCGTCGGGCGAGATGTCGAGGATGTTGCGGGCAGGCGCCTTCGGGACCACCAGCGTGTGGCCGGGCGAACGCGGCATGATGTCGAGGAAGGCGAACACATGCTCGTCCTCATAGACCTTGTGGCAGGGAAATTCGCCGCGCAGGATCTTTGCGAAGATGTTGTTGGTGTCATAGGCGGCGGACATGGTGGTTCCCTCGGTTTGCTCTCATTCTCGGATCGATATTGTAAAGGTCAAGCCTCGTCGGCGGCCTTGCGGAACGGCCCGGCCTCGGTGAGTTCCCTCCCGACCTCGGCGACGTAAGCGCGTTCGCGCTTCAAATAGTCCGCGATCGCCCGGCGCAAATCAGGATCGGCGATGTAATGCGCCGAATAAGTCGTCTGCGGCAGATATCCGCGCGCCAGCTTGTGCTCGCCCTGCGCGCCGGCTTCCACCGTTTTCAGGCCGCGCTCGATCGCAAACTCGATCGCCTGATAATAGCAGACCTCGAAATGCAGGAACGGATGATGTTCAACCGCGCCCCAATTGCGGCCGAACAGGGTGTCCCCGCCGATGAAATTGATGGCGCCGGCGATCCAGCGGCCGCCTCGCCGCGCCATCACCAGTATCACGTCCCGGCTCATGCTCTCGCCGATCAGCGAGAAGAATTTTCGCGTGAGGTAGGGCCGGCCCCATTTGCGCGAGCCGGTCTCCATGTAGAACGCAAAGAAGGCGTCCCAGGCCTCCTCGGTGATGTCACTGCCGGTCAGGCGGTGGATGGTGATGCCGGCGGACACGGCCTCGCGCCGCTCCCGCTTGATCGCCTTGCGGTGACGGGAATTCAGCGATCCCAGGAAGTCGTCAAAGGTCTTGTAGCCGTCATTGTGCCAGTGGAACTGCTGGTCGGTACGCTGCAGGTATCCCTGGGCGCCGAGAAACTTTGCTTCCGCCTCGCGGGCAAACGTTACGTGCACAGAAGAGGCGTTGGTGGCGTTGCACAGCGCCATCAGCCCGCTTGCCAGCGCCGTCCCGATCCGCTCGTGGTCGACGTCGCCGCGGATCAGCAGCCGCGGGCCGGTGGCGGGCGTAAACGGCACCGAGGCCTGCAGTTTTGGATAATAGCGGCCACCGGCACGCTCATAGGCATCCGCCCAGCCGCGGTCGAAGACGTATTCGCCTTGCGAGTGCGATTTCAGATAGCAGGGTACGATGCCGGCGATGCCGCCATCGAGCCGGGCGAGGAGATGCCGCGGACCCCACCCCGTGCGGGCGCAGGCCGAGCCGGAGGCTTCGGCGGCGGCAAAAAAAGCGTGAGAAACGAAAGGGTTATAGGCAGGTTTTGAGTCGGCGCACGAATCGCCTGCCACGCCGGGTGAAGCCAGCGTGTCGAGGTTTTCGAGGCTGTTCGGATCGCCCTTCGGATTGGCGCAGGCGTCCCATTCCGCAGCCGGGATATCGCTGGCGGAGGGGACGGCTTCGAGGGTGATTTCGGATGACGCCATCGAGAATTCGGACCGGTCCCACACTGCGATCAGCCATCGCGATGGTGACCAACATCCGGAAAGATCGTGCATTGCACGCGCGACTTCAAGGCCGTGCAGTGCGGATCAGGTTCCCGGCGGGAAACCTCGAGCCCAAGACGTCAGGGCACAAATCCCTCAAAGATCATCTGGTCGGCGTAGCTGATGGCGCGGGCGCGCTGGTCCGGCGTGCGCACGGTCCAGGTCAGCAGCGGCAGGCCGAAAATGTTGCGGGCGATCCAGGGCGCGGCCGCCGGCAGTTCGTTGACCCAATAGGCGACGAAATGCGGCCGGGTGCGGAAGGCGTGGCGCAGATGGGTCATGCCCCGGCGCTGTGCCGCCGACGCTTCCGGCCATTCGTCCTCAGTGTATTCGCGCTCGGCCACGATGCCGCGGGGAAGCAAGGGGATCAGCTCGCGCAGCGCCAGCACCTGGTCGGGGTCGAACGACATACCGACTGCGGGTCCGGAATAGGTAGCGAGCACCTCGGCCATCCGCCCCACCAGTCTGCGGTCGCCATCGAAATGGCTTTTGACCTCGATCACCAGGGGCACGCGGCCGGCGACGAGGCTGCAGAGATCGCCGAGCGACATCATCCGCTCCGGCGTATTCTTGAATTTGACCGCCTTCAGTTCGGCGGCGGTCTTGCCGAGCAATGCGCCTGAGCCCTCGGTGAGGCGGCCGAGCGCATTGTCATGATGCACCATCGCCTCGCCATCGGCGGAAAGCTGGATATCGACCTCGATCGAGAAATTTCCCGCGATCGCCGCCTGCACCGCGCCCGGCATGTTCTCGAGGATGCCGCGCGCAGCGTCATGCAGGCCGCGATGGGCGACCGGCCGTGCCGTCAACCAATCAGGCGCTCGCATCGCGCGTTGCTTTCAGGAGACCTCGAACACGCCGTCGACTTCGACCGCCGCATCGGAGGGAAGGGAAGAGACGCCGACGGTGGTGCGGGCATGGCGCCCCTTGTCGCCGAAGGCTGTGACCATCAGGTCGGACGCGCCGTTGAGCACCTTCGGCCCGTCGAAATAATCCGGCGCCGAATTGACGAAGCCGCCGAGCCGGACCACGCGCACCACCTTGTCGAGATCACCGAGCGCGGCCTTGATCTGCGCCAGCAGATTGACCGCGCAACCCTGTGCGGCGGCATAGCCCTGTTCGGTGGTGACGCCGGCGCCGAGCTTGCCCTTGGCGATCAGCTTGCCTTCGGCATTGGCGCACACTTGGCCGGAGACGAACAGCAGGTTTCCGGTGCGGACGAAGCCGACATAGTTCGCCATGGCGGCGCGGGGCTCGGGCAAGGTGATACCTTGTGCCGTCAGCTTCTGTTCGACCGTACCCGCCATGTTTCGTCCCCGTTTAAATTGACCACATCTGACCTTTTCAGGTCCGCATTGTTTCGCGCATCACGTTCGAGGTTGCAAGCGAGGGCGGATTGGAGACGGATACCCGCAAGCGGCGGCATTTCCGAGAACAGGCAGGAAAACGTGGCATTCCGGCGTCAAATTCCTACGATTTCGTGACACCGCCCTAGTTGCGACGCAATAGGGCCGACAGTAATGTATCGAATCTTCCGCTTCACAAGGAGAACACATGGCTCGACCGTTCCGGATTCCGCCTCGTGCTTGGGTGCTGACAATCGCAGCCGTTGCAACAGGATCGGTTTTCCAGGCCGGGCCAGCGCTGTCAGCCGCAAGCGGGCCATTCCTTGCCCATCAGGCGCTCTACGAACTCAACCTGGTCAAGTCGCGCGGCTCCAACGCCATCAGCGGCGCGCGCGGGCGCATCCTTTACAATTTCTCCGGCAGCGCCTGCGAGGGCTACACGTCCGAATTCAGGCAGGTGTCGGAGCTCGACAGCGGCGAGGGCAAGCTGACGCTCAGCGATTTGCGCTCGAAGTCCTGGGAAGACGCGGCAGGCAAGAGCTACCGCTTCAAGATCGACACGCGGATGAACGATACGGATTCCGCCCCGGTCGACGGCGTTGCCGAGCGGACCGGCGATCACATCACGGTCAAGCTGAAACAGCCGGTGGCGAAGACCTTCAACCTCGAAGGCAAGATCGTGTTCCCGACCGAGCAGATCCAGCTCATCATCGCGGCTGCCCGCGAAGGCAAGTCGGTGCTGGAACTGATGGTCTATGACGGCTCTGATAATGGCGAGAAGGTCTACAACACGCTGTCGGTGATCGGGCAGCCGATTCCCGGCACCAAGACCATCGCTTCCCCCGATCCCTCCACCGCGAACGACCAGATGAAGTCGCTGACGCGCTGGCCGGTCACGGTGAGCTATTACGACCGCGACGCCAAAGCCAAGGACGGCGAGCAGACGCCGGTCTATGCGATGTCGTTCGAGTTGTTCGAGAACGGCGTCTCCCGCGCGCTGATGCTGGACTACAATGATTTTGTGATTTCAGGCGCGATGGGCAAATTCGACGTCAGGGATTCCAAGCCGTGTAAGTGACGGGCGAAAGCCCGTCATTCCGGGGCGATGCGAAGCATCGAACCTCAGATGCGCAATTGCGCATCGGGGAATCTCGAGATACCGGGTCTGGTCCTGCGGACCATCCCGGAATGACCAAGAGTGGATTGCTTCGCTTCGCTCGCAATGACGAGGAGATAGCTATTCTTCCTCCTCTTCGTCCCCCACCGGCCCCTTATACGCAATGCCCCTGATCACAGCGGCATTGCCGAACTTCTTCCTCAGATCATCCATCGCGCGCTCGGCGTGGGCCGAGCGGCGATCCAGCATGTCGGTGTCGTCGGCCTGCGAGCCTGCGCGCAGCGCGCTGACGCCGGTGCCCATCAGGCGAAAGGCGGTGCCGTCGATCTCCTTCGCCAGCAATTCTCGGGACACCGCAAAGATCTTTGCCGCCAGTTGCGTCGGCGCCTGGATCGATTGCGAGCGGGTGCGCTGCCTGAAATCGGCGGTCTTCAATTTCAGTGTGATGGTCAAACCGGAAAGGTTGCTGCTTTTGAGGCGCGATGACACCTTCTCCGACAGCCGCCACAGCGTTCGCTCCAGCGTCGCGAAATCGCGGATGTCATTATCGAAGGTGGTCTCGTTCGAAATCGTCTTGGCGCCGCGATCGGGCACCACCAGGCGGTCGTCGATGCCGCGCGCCAGCCGCCACAGCCTTCGGCCTTCGCTGGCGAACTGCTTCATCAGATCGACCTCGTCGGCGCGCTGCAGGTCCGCGATGGTGCGAAAGCCGCGCTGCAGCAGCTTTTCCTGGGTCGCGGGGCCGACGCCATAGATGAAACCGACCGGCCTGTCGGCCAGCATCTCGCGGGCTTCGGCCTGGTCGAGGGCGGCAAAGCCGCGCGGCTTGTCGAGATCGGAGGCGATCTTGGCGAGGAACTTGTTGCAGGACAGGCCGACCGACACGGTGATGCCGATGTCCCGCTCGACGTCACGGGCAAAGCGCGCCAGCACCTTGGCCGGGATCATGCCGTGGACGCGCTGGGTGCCGGAAAGGTCGAGAAACGCCTCGTCGATCGACAGCGGCTCGACCAGCGGCGTCAGCGTCTGCATGGCGTGGCGCACCTCGCGGCCGACCCGGACATATTTGGCCATGTCCGGCCGAATCACGATCGCCGCGGGACACAGCGCCAGCGCCTTGAACATCGGCATCGCCGAGCGCACGCCAAACGTCCGCGAGATGTAGCAGGCGGCCGACACCACGCCGCGCTTGCCGCCGCCGATGATGACCGGCTTGTCGGCAAGTTCCGGGTTGTCGCGCTTTTCCACCGTCGCGTAGAATGCGTCACAATCGATATGCGCCATCGCCAGCGCCGGTAACGAAGGGTGCCGAACCAGGCGAGGGGAGCCGCATTCACCGCACCGCCTGGCCTTGATGTCGAGGTCGCCGAGGCAATCCCGGCAAAAACAGCGCGGACCGACTGGTGCTCCCATTCCGCAGTTCGCACGCATTTGCCGCACCACCTATGCGAACTGCGGAATGATAAGGAGCACCAGCAACATTATTTTTGCCAGTGCGGCTGATGAATTTGAAGTTCCTACGAAGAGGTTACCGCGAGTCTGGTAGGAACTTCAAATTCGCCGCACTGGTGCCTGCGCCAGTGCGCTCACGGCACGTCGCGCTCCCAATGCGGGTCGCCCAGCACCTGACGGGCGGCGGCGATGTTGGTCGGATGGAGCTCGGAGGCGGCCGCAAACGCCTTCACGGTTGCGTCATCGCGCATCACGAAATCCAGCACGCTGGCCAGAAATTGCGGGTCGGCGGCGGCCGTCCGGAGCGTCTCCGGGCCGATTCCGCTCTCGGCTAGAAACAGGCCCAGGCGCTCCGGGTCGGACGCAATGAAGGAAAGCGCCTGAACCGCAACGATTTCAGCTACTTCCCGGGGGTTGTGAACAGGCTTTTTCAACAAACGGGTTTGCCTTTCCGTTAACTTATGGTCTCTAGTTTGATGGCCATCATGCCCGAGTCTGCGGAATGTGTTCAAGCAAGTGGAAACCGCTTCGCGAAAAGATGGCACTTGTTAGTAGAAAAACAGGACTCGGATTTAACGGGTTAGAGCGAATCTGGCGCTAGTTTGATTTCACTTTTCGACAAGCCCGGAAAGACGGTGCGGAAGCACCCAAAGGCCGGGCCTGTATCCTGGGATAAGGGAGGGACGGGATGGCCAAAACCGTCCTGATCGTGGAGGACAACGAGCTCAACATGAAGCTCTTTCGCGACCTGTTGGAAGCGCATGGCTATCAGACCTCCGGCACCAGCAATGGCTTCGAGGCGCTCGATCTCGTTCGCAAGCTGCGCCCCGATCTGATCCTGATGGATATTCAATTGCCGCAGGTATCCGGCCTCGAGGTGACGCGCTGGATCAAGGACGATCCGGAACTGCGCGCGATACCGGTGGTCGCGGTGACGGCATTCGCCATGAAGGGCGACGAGGAACGCATCCGCGAAGGCGGCTGCGAGGCGTATTTGTCCAAACCAATTTCGGTCGGCAAGTTTATTGAGACAGTACGGCGTTTTATTGGGTAGTGGGAGTGAGTTTCGATGTCTGCGCGTATCCTGGTCGTCGATGATGTTCCCGCCAACGTCAAGCTGTTGGAAGCCCGTCTGTCGGCCGAGTATTTCGATGTACTGACCGCCACCAACGGCGCCGAGGCGCTGGATGTCTGTTCGCGCGCAGAATGCGATATCATCCTGCTCGACGTCATGATGCCCGATATGGACGGCTTTGAGGTCTGCCGCCGGCTGAAGTCCAACCCGGCCACGCATTTCATTCCGGTCGTGATCGTCACCGCGCTCGATAGCCCGTCCGATCGCGTGCGCGGCCTGGAGGCCGGCGCCGACGATTTCCTGACCAAGCCGGTGTCCGACGTGGTGCTGATCGCGCGCGTGCGCTCGCTGACGCGGCTGAAGATGATGACCGATGAGCTGCGCATGCGCGCCATCACCTCGCTGGAAATCGGCATGGAAGCGCCCGAACGTACGGCGGTGGCCGACAAGGGCGTCGGCGGGCGCATCCTGTTGGTCGACGACCGCCCGTCATCCTACGAGCGGCTGGCGCCGCTGCTCTCCACCGAGCATACCGTCGATGTCGAGGCCAATCCGGCCGAAGCGTTGTTTCATGCCGCCGAAGGCAATTACGATCTGCTGATCGTCTCCCTCAGCCTCGAAAACTACGACGGCTTGCGGCTGTGCAGCCAGGCGCGCTCGCTGGAGCGGACCCGTCAGGTGCCGATACTGGCGATCTCCGATGCCGACAACAATGCGCGGCTGCTCCGCGGGCTCGAGATCGGGGTCAACGACTATCTGCTGCGCCCGGTCGACAAGAACGAATTGCTGGCGCGCGCGCGCACCCAGATCCGCAAGCGCCGCTATACCGACCATCTGCGCGACAACGTGCAGAACTCGATCGAAATGGCGATCACCGACGCGCTGACCGGTCTGCATAACCGCCGCTACATGGAAAGCCATCTGGCGACGCTGGCCGAACAGGCCTCGAGCCGCGGCAAGCCGCTGGCGCTGATGATCCTCGACATAGATTTCTTCAAGGCGATCAACGACAATTACGGCCACGACGCCGGCGACGATGTGCTGCGCGAATTCGCGGTGCGCATCCGCAAGTCGATCCGCGGCATCGATCTCGCCTGCCGGTACGGCGGCGAGGAGTTCGTCATCGTGATGCCGGAAACCGACCTGCATGTGGCAGGCATGGTGGCCGAGCGGCTGCGCCGTTCGATCGTGAGCGAGACGTTCGCCATCGCCAAGGGCACCAAGCGCATCGAGGTCACGGTCTCGATCGGGCTGTCGACGCTGGAGCGCAAGGGCGAGGCGGTCGCCGACGTGCTTAAACGCGCCGACACGGCGCTCTATCGCGCCAAGCACGACGGGCGCAATCGCGTGGTTTCCGCCGCGGCCTAGCTAGTCGTCATTGCCTGCGGGCGTTTTGCCGCAGTGCAACCGCTGTTGTGCACACGCTTTGATTGTGCTGTGATGTGCGCTAGCGGGAGTCAATTGCAGTGACTCATATTCGGGCTGCTCGTATATCCAATTCATACTTTGCCTGGGCAATTGCGGCTGTCTTGATCCTTCCTCTCGGGATCGAACCGTCCCATGGCCAGATCACCTGCGCACAAGATCCAACAGTGGGCGAGTGCGAGTTGGTGCTGCCGCCAGTATGTTCGCGAGATCCCGCCGCATCAACCGCGCCGGCAGCCCTCTGTACGGTAACAGATCAGCCGGTTCCGGGTCTTCCAAACGCCAAACGCGTGCAGGTAAACCTCAAGGCGGTGACCAGCGAGATCAAGGTCGGCGGTTACACGGTTGAGACTGAGAACTACAATGGCTTCTATTTATCGCCAGTGATCGAAGTAGACGTTGGCGATACCGCGGCAGCGGTGCTCGAGAATTCGCTCAAACCCCGGGTGCCATCAGACTCGGATGGTGCGAACGCGGGACACCACGGGACCGACAACGCCACCAACCTGCATTTTTTCCATGGCGGTGTTGTAACTCCCCGGAATGCCCGCCGCACAAATGATCCCAACGATGATGCCGCAAGGAAGGGCGACGGCGACAACGTCTATACATATTGGAAGCCAGGTGAGGCGCCGTTCGCTTATCACGTGCCAATACCACACAGTCTCGACGCGCGCGTCCTCGACGAGGTCGGCAAGATCCCGCATCCGAGCGGACTCAATTGGTACCATTCTCATATGCACGGACGCTCGTCGGATCAGGTAATGGGCGGGCTGTCGGGATTGCTTTCCGTCGGCGACGCAAAGGCAAACGTGGTGGCGTGCAAGAAGGATCCAGCCGATCAGACCAAATGCCTTGATGACCCGCAGGCAACCGCTGGCCTCAAGGCGCGGACCGACGTCCGTTATGCGTTGCTGCGCGACATCTCGCTGCGAAGGATCGACGCGCTGCCGGATGCCGGCACGGCTACGCCCAAGACCGCAACCTGGGCGCCCGACCTCAAGGGCTGGGTCAAGGACGATGGCGAGTGCGGGGTGTGGCGCTTGGTCGATGGGCAACTCAAAGAGGACGAGGACGCCAAGCAGCTCCGGAAGGGGTATTGCCAGCGAGATAAGGACAACGCCTGGCTTTTCACCGTCAACGGGCAGCGCTTCCCCACAATCACGGTGGAGGGTGGAAGGAACCTGCTGCTCCGTCTCGGCAACCTGAGCCCGAACGTCGTCTATTGGCTGGAGCTCAATAACGAGCAGAACGAGGCCGACAAGCAAAAGCTGCTTCTTGTGGGCGTCGATGGGGTGGTTCCCGCCAAGGCGGTTCTCGCTGACCCGAACCGGATACCCGTTCAGGCGACGCCGGTGGACGATCTCGTTCTGATGCCGGCCTCACGCGCTGAAATTTTCATTCGCAATGATTGCCTGCGACCAAAAGAACGGACCTATGTCTTGCGCACCAAAGGTCTGAATGCCGGCACCGTCAACAACACAAAAAGCGATCGTTGGCCCGAAATTCAACTGATACGTATCGTGCTCAAAGCGAGCACCGTATCATGCACCGAGGAAATTGCGCTCAATGCGGTTGCAGCAAGAGCTGATCTTCAGGCCGTCATCCTGTCGAAAGGCGCACGCGTCGCGACGAAGCCGAAGGGCTGCGTCGACGACATCGATCCGGCAAAGAATGAGCATCGAAGGGTGACATTCAAAGACGTCAGCATCCCGCCACCCGGCAAAATAATAAATTGGAGCGTCCTGACCGAGATCGTGCATCCGCCGGATGGCAGCACTTCACCAGTGCCATACGACAGTTTCGTGTCAGTCGATGCAAAGACGGTGGGAAAGATCGACCCGGACGAAGGCCTCGTGGGCATCCCATTCGAGGACTACGATCTCGGCGACGGAAACATTGACTGGGACAACAGCAATGGTCTGCGGCCGCATGTGTGCGTCTTCGCCGATCCCAGCAGCCCCGGAAACACGAGCGGCCAACAACAACTTTGGGTGCTCAAGAACGGGACCGGTCAACTTCACAATTTCCATATCCACCAGATGAAATTTCGCCTGGCAACCGCCAAAGAACTCACCGACCAATTCAAGATCGACGTGACAAATGAGCCGGCGGAGGTTTGCGCCGATCCGCCCGCGTGCAAGGGGCCGGTCTACAAGCTGTACGAGGCCAAGGCGGCGGACAAGAATACGGAATGGCACGACACCATCCCGATGCCTCCGTCCAAAAAAGTTTTTGTCATCATGAGCTTTGTCGCCGAAGAGCAAGTCGGCCGTTACGTGTTCCACTGCCACATACTGAAACATGAAGACACCGGCCTCATGGCTCCGATCGAGGTATGGAAGCCGATGCCCGCGACGCAATAGGTGTTTTCCGTCATCTGTCGTGAAACCGGCGCTCGTCGTCAGGTGAAATACTTACAGGAGGATGCCATGCGAACATCGCTCAATGCAGTGTTGCTGTCGTTGGGTTTGCTTGGGCCCGGCTTGCTGGCCTCGGGCCCCGCCCGAGCCGATAACATCGTGATCACGAACCAGGGCGCCAAATGGAGGCTTGGCACCAATCCCGGGGTCAACCCGCTTCCCGTAGAAGTAAAGAAGGGTGACGTGATCGAGTTCAGGCTCGCGACCTTGGGCCACGGCGTCGTAACGCTGGACAAGCCGGGCAGCGATCCAAACGCCGCTGAGAATTTGCAACTGGTCCTCGCTTGCGGAGAGGATCCTAGTACCAAGCCCAACCACGTGCTGCGCGAGGTCGAGTGCGGCCGCAGCCGGTTTAATGTCGAACTACTCCCGTCGGTAAAGCTCCAGATAATGGACAACTTTCAGGCTGACGTTAATTTCTGGTGCATTATTCACCTCTCGGACATGTGGGGCACGTTCAAACTGAAGCCTTAGAGCCTTTCCGGGAAGTTTAGATTCATGGCGAGGCATTTGCAGCAATTCGCCTGAGCATGACGCGGATGAATGCAGCAACGGTCGTTGCGTGCTGGCTGGTCACTCCAATCTTCGCACGACACCGCGCTACATTGAGGCCAATCCGGAGACGCAGGTAAAGATCGTGGAGCTAGTCTAGCCTACCGCCCGCGCTTCACCGCGTCATACGCCAGCCGCTTGAATTCGAACGAGAACGGATGGACGAACGCCATCTGCCGCTGTGCCATCATCACGCCGGCCATGTTATGTCGCGGCGAAATCCACCATTGCGTGCCGGCGAGGCCGCCCCAGTAGAGCTCGCCCGAGGCATCGGGGTGATCGAACGGCGTCGGCTTTACGATCAGACCGCCGGCCAGCGTGTGCGCCTTGCCGACCTGTTCGCCCATCAGGGCAAAGCGGATCCACTGACCGTCCGGCAGCTGGTTGGTCATCATCTGCGCAATCGTTTCCGGCTTGAGCAGCGTTCGGCCGCCAGGCAGCAGGCTTCGGATCAACGCGACCATGTCGGGCATCGTTGAGACCAGGCCGCCACCGCCATTGAGTCTCGCAATGGGCCGCAGATAGGCGCCGGGGAAGGGCGCGTTATCGGTACGGGTGAGGCCCGGCTTCATCGGCTCCATCATGTCAGCGCCGGCGTAATACGCGACCAGTCTTCCCCAGTCCTTCTCCGGCACGACGAAACCGGTGTCGACCATGCCGAGTGGATCAAGAATCCGCGCCTGGATGAACCTGTCGAAGCTTTGGCCGCTGATGACTTCCACCAGCCGCGCCACCACGTCGATGGCAAGCGAGTATTCCCAGGACGTCCCCGGCTGATAGATCAGCGGCAGGTCCCCCAGCACGTCGACCATCTGGGCAAGCGTCGTCATCGGGTTGTGGACGCCGCGCTCGTTGATGGCCTTGAAGATCGTGGTGCCGGGATCGAAGAATCCGTAGCTCAGGCCGGAGCTGTGGCTCAGCAGTTGACGGATGGTGATCGGGCTCTTCGCCGGCTCCGTGTCATCGAGCGAGGTTGCGCCAGGGCGTAACACCTTTCGATTTCCAAGCTGCGGAATAAACTTCTCGATCGGGTCATCGAGCCCAAATTTGCCTTCCTCGAACAGCAGCAATGCGGCGCAGGAAGTGATCAGCTTGGTGTTGGAAAAAATCCGAAAGATATGGTCGGGGCGTAGCGGCGTCTGCGCTTCCTTGTCAGCCCAGCCGACGCAATTGACATCAACCAGATCGCGGCCGACCATGACCGCCCAGGAGATGCCGGACAGCAGATTACCGTCGATATAGCGCTGCATGGCCGCGTGGGCCGGTTTGAAGTCGTAACCGCCAGCCGTCACTTTCAGGTCTTCCATGGTGTTTCCTCATTTGCCGGCACACGCATCGCACGGGCCGAATTTTTTTAGTCGTCCCTGCGAACGCTCAGATGCGCAATTGCGCATCGGGGGACCCATAACCACCGGCCTCACTGGTAGCGGAAGGTAGCTACCACATCGCCCTATTGAAAGGCCACGGCGTATGGGTCCCTGCGTGCGCAGGGACGACGATAGAGCATGATTATCTCACCGTGTTTTTACTTGCGGCATTTGCGCGGCCCCACCGACCTGCACTCCCGCATTCGCCAGCAACACCGTTGCGGCCGCTTTCGCCGCTCTCGCCATCGCCGGATCGTTGCGCACCAGATCCTGCGCGATCGAGCCGTCGACCAGCAACGCTAGCTGCGTCGCAAGGCCTTCCGCGTCGGCGGCGCCGAGCTGCACCAGCAGATCGCGAAACCAGAGACGGCGGCTTTCCTTGAACGCGATTGCGATCTTGCGGACGGATTTATCCTCGCCGCCGAGTTCGGCCACCGCGTTGACGAACGGGCAGCCACGATAATCCCTGGCTGCAAAGCGCCGCTCCAGCGCATCGAAGGTGCCGAGAATCTGTTCGACGGGTGGCTTGTCTGACGGTCGAGGCTGCACGCAGCGGCGTGCCAGATAGGCCGATATCAACGCATCCTTGGAGGGGAAGTGGTTGTACAGCGTGCGCTTGCTGATGCCGATTTCGGCCGCGATGGTATCGACGCCGACCGCACGAATCCCCTGCAGATAGAACAGTCTATCCGCGGTTTCGAGTATCCGGTCCTTCATCGCCGGTTTGGCGGGCAGGGGTGCCATGCGTGCGCGCGATATCCTTCCGCCTTGACAGTCGGGAGCCCTTATAGACTAGTTACACAGGTCTGTGTACCTATTTCAGGTGCCAGTTGCAGGACGCGGCTTTTGAATCGCGGCCGCTAGGGAGAATAAAAACAATGGCCCTGCTGCAAATCCTGCGCCCAACGCTCCCCATCCTGATCGGCGCCTCGCTGATGCTGACCTTGAGCATGGGCCTGCGGCAGAGTTTTGGTATTTTCATGCAGCCGCTGACGAAGGACATCGGAATTTCGGTGTCGGATTTCACCTTGGCGCTTGCCGTGCAAAACCTCGCCTGGGGCTTCCTGCAACCAGTCGCCGGCGCCTTGACGGTGCGCTACGGCTTCCGCCCGATCATGATCGTGGGCTCGCTGCTGTACATCGTGGGCCTTGCCCTGATGGCGACCGCGCAGGGGATGATCCCGATCCTGATCGGCGCGGGTGTGTTGATCGGTTTCTCGCTGGCCTGCACGGCCAATGCGATTGCGATGTCGGTGGCGGCGCGCGCCGTGCCGGCCACCGTGCGCAGCACCGTGATGGGCATGGTCTCGGCGGCAGGATCGCTCGCCGCATTGGTGTCGGCGCCGATCGGGCAGATGTTGAATGAAGGTTTTGGCTGGCGCGCCGGCGTCGCCGGCTTTGTGATCCTGTCGCTGTTCATGCTGCCGGCGGCCTGGTACGCGGGCAGGGCCGACAAGATCCCGCTGCCGCCCAAGGCGGTCGACGACATCGGCGACGCTTCGGCTGCAACCGCCGCAAAGATCGCGTTCGGCAACGCATCGTTCGTGGTGATGACCTGCGCCTATTTCGTTTGCGGCATGCAGCTCGTGTTCCTCACCACGCATCTGCCGTCCTATCTTTTGATCTGCGGCCTCGATCCGATGCTGAGCGCGCAGACGCTCGGCATGATCGGCGGCTTCAACGTGCTGGGCAGCCTGTTCTTCGGCTGGGCCGGCCAGCGCTGGAACAAGCTTGCGCTGCTCGGCGGCATCTACATCGTCCGCTCGATCGCGCTCGCCTGGTACTTCATGCTGCCGGCAACGCCGGCGACCACGCTGCTGTTCGGCGCGATCATGGGCTTCCTCTGGATGGGCGTCGGCCCATTGGTGGCGGGCGCCGTCGTCGAAATGTTCGGCCTGAAATGGCAGGCGATGATCCAGGGCCTCGCCTTCATGAGCCACCAGCTCGGCTCGTTCCTCGGCGCTTACGGCGGCGGGCTGATCTACGACCAGCTCGGCTCCTACACCATGGCGTGGCGGATCGGCGTCGCGCTGGGGCTTGCGGGCGGAATCATTCAGGTCGCATTCGCGCTGATCAGACCAAGCGAACCGCCATTGGTGAAAGCGGCGTAGAATCGAAACAGGGCCGCATTTGACGGCACCAAGGCTATTCCTTCTAACGGCGCCAGGATTTGGCGAGGCGGACCGCTCCCTTGGCCCCCACCACTCCACCCACTCCAAGGCCAACTAGGGTTCCGAAGAGCACAAGGACGGTCCAATTACCACCGTGAATACCTCCTGGTACGAGACCGAGAAACAAGATCCCGATAGATAGAGCCGCGAATCCAAGCATAGCTGCTCCAACCGCGAAACCCACCAAGCCTGCGAGCAGGACAACCAGCTGCGTTCTCACTTCCCCCATCCGAAAATCCCTCGGGCACCTATAGCGTCTCTGACGATGGCGGCAGGAGTCAACTCAGCTCTCGTGCCCCGGACGCAGCGCAGCGCTTCTTCAGCGGTGCGCTGCAGAGCGGGGCCCATGTGTCGGCATCGCACTGTGTTGCTTTTCTGGGTCCCGGCTTTGCGGAGCAGCGTTGCACGCTGCACCGTGTCCAGGACACGAACCCGGAATCGAAAACGGGGCCGTGAGGCCCCGTTCAAGTCAGACAGCAGCGT
Source organism: Bradyrhizobium sp. AUGA SZCCT0177 (assembly GCF_018130125.1). Lineage (NCBI taxonomy): Bacteria > Pseudomonadati > Pseudomonadota > Alphaproteobacteria > Hyphomicrobiales > Nitrobacteraceae > Bradyrhizobium > Bradyrhizobium sp. AUGA SZCCT0177. The sequence continues at coordinate 132,071 of NZ_JAFCMA010000018.1, forward strand.
TTCGAACGCTTACTTGATCTTCGATTCCTTGAACTCGACGTGCTTGCGCGCGACCGGGTCGTACTTCTTCTTGACCAGCTTGTCGGTCATGGTGCGCGAGTTCTTCTTGGCGACGTAGTAGAAGCCGGTGTCCGCCGTGGAAACGAGCTTGACCTTGATGGTGACCGCTTTGGCCATTGTTCAGAACCCTTGATGTGTGAAAATCGGGTGCCGGCCAAATCGGCCCGCATTTGCCGGGCAACCTAGCTTCTGATCGCCCAAAGTCAAGGTTTCCAGGGCAAATACCGGTATGAATCCGGGCAATTAACCCTCAAAGAACCGGTTTTTCGGCCTCGGCAGCCCCAAATTCTCCCGCAGGGTCTTGCCCTCATACTCCCTGCGGAAAATCCCGCGCTTTTGCAGTTCCGGCACCACCTTGTCGACGAAATCGTCGAGGCCGGCAGGCAGGAACGGGAACATGATGTTGAAACCGTCGCTGCCGCGGCTCGTCAGCCACTCCTCCATCTGGTCGGCGATCGTCACCGGCGTGCCGACGAAGGAGAGCCCGCCATAGCCGCCGACGCGCTGGGCGAGCTGACGCACGGTGAGCTTGTCGCGCGCCGCGACATCGACCAGGCGCTGGCGGCCGCTCTTGCTGGCGTTGGTCTCGGGGATTTCAGGCAATTGGCCGTCGGGATCGAAACCGGATGCGTCGGTGCCAAGCTGGACTGACAGCGAGGCGATGGCGCTGTCGTAATGCACCATGCTGTCGAGCTTTGCGCGCTTCTCCTTTGCCTCATCGACGCTGTCGCCGACCACGACGAACGCGCCCGGCAGGATGACGAGATGCTCGGGATTGCGGCCGATTTTTTCCATCCGCCCCTTGATGTCGGCATAGAGTTTTTGGGCATCGGCGAGAGAGCCGCCGCCGGTGAACACGGCCTCCGCCGTCTCTGCCGCGAGTTGCCGGCCGTCGTCGGAGGCGCCGGCCTGCACGATCAGCGGCCAGCCCTGCACCGGGCGGGCGATGTTGAGAGGGCCGCGGACGCTCAGATATTTTCCCTTGTGGTTGAGCACGTGCATCTTGGCGGGATCGAAATAGAGGCCGGATTCGACATCGCGCACGAAGGCATCGTCGGCAAAGGAATCCCACAGGCCGGTGACCACGTCATAGAATTCGCGCGCGCGCTTGTAGCGCTCCGCGTGCTCCATGTGATCGTCGAGCCCGAAATTCAGCGCGGCGTCCGGATTGGAGGTGGTGACGATGTTCCACCCCGCGCGCCCATTGCTGATGTGATCGAGCGAGGCGAAGCGCCGCGCGACGTGATAGGGCTCGTCGAACGTGGTCGAACCCGTCGCGATCAGGCCGATATGCTCGGTGGCGCCGGCCAGCGCCGACAACAGCGTGAACGGTTCGAACGAGGTCACGGTGTGGCTCCGCTTGAGCGCATTGACCGGCATGTTCAGTACGGCCAGATGGTCGGCCATGAAGAAGGCGTCGAACTTGCCGGCTTCCAGTTTCTGAATCAGTTTCTTGATATGCGGGAAATTGAAGTTGGCGTCCGGCCAAGCCCCGGGATAGCGCCACGCGCCGGTGTGGATAGAAACCGGCCGCATGAACGCGCCGAGCTTGAGTTGCCGTTGTGCCATCGCCCCGTTTCCGTGTTCGTTGGTGTTGACGAAAGAGATAGGCATGGGTGAAGGCCGCGCCATCGGGCGAGACGGGAAGAATCTTGCAATTTAAGGGATCGGGAGAGAAGGATTCTACGCCGCCAATACCGTCATTGCGAGCGAAGCGAGCAATCCACATCTCCGCACGGGGAAAGATGGATTGCTTCGCTTCGCTCGCAATGACGCTGTGAGAGCCGAGCCCTACGCCCCCAGCACGTCCTTCTGCATCTTGCCGCCGTAGAAATGGAAGAACGGCACCGGGGCGTCGTGGCGCAGCGGGCCGGTGGCGAGGCGGCGGTCGAGTTCGGCGAGCACGTTCTTGGTCATGGCATGCGCATCGGCGAGCGGTTTGGAGCCGATCTCGACCCAAACCAGCTCCACCAGTTCGGCGTCGGCGTGGATCACGCCCTCGACCTTGTGGGCGATTGCCGATGCGTCGGCGGTGAAGAAGCGGGTGTCGAAACGGCGGACGCGGCCGGGCGGGGTGATCGCGCGTGCGATCAGGAACAGGCTGGACGGATCGGGCAGCAGGCCGGCATCCGAGAACGGCTGCCAGGCGCCTTCGAGTTTGACGGGCTTCTCGACCTTGCGGCCGAGGCAGAGACCGGTTTCCTCGCAGGCTTCGCGGATCGCTGCTACCGCCAGCGCACGTGCGCGCGACGGCGCGATCTTCGGGCTGCCCTTCAGCAGATTGGCTTCGAGTTCGCCGGTGATGGGCGCGGCAACGGGAATGCGGTTGTCAGCCTTGTCGACGCGGCCGCCGGGGAAAACGTACTTGCCCGGCATGAACACCACATTGTCGTGGCGTTTGCCGACCAGCACCTTCGGCTTGTCGCCGCTCCGGTCGATCAGGATCAGCGTCGCGGCATCCTTCGGTCGGAAATAGGGATGGTGATCGGCTTCTTTTCCTTCGACGATTGCAGGCGCTGCTTCGGTCATTCCATCCCCGTTCAGTCTCTTGTTGTTCTTGGTTTAGGCAGAGCGTTTTCGAGCGAAGTGGATACCGGTTCGCGTGAAGAAAACGCGTCAGAATAAGAACCTAGAGCTTCGGTTCTGATGCAATCAGAACCGATTATGCTCTAGACCGGCGGAATGTCGCTAGGGGCATTTTCGTCAAAGCCATGCATGCGCAGCGCCCATTGGAAGCCGACCACGGCGCCCTTGACGGGTTGCAGCAGCAACAGCGACGAGAGGAAGGTGAAGGGCAGGTAGATCGCCATCTGCAGCCAGATCGCCGGCGAATAATTGGTTTCCACCCACAGCACGACCGGTACCACGATGTGGCCGACGATGACGATCACGAGATAGGCCGGCAGATCGTCGGCGCGGTGCGGCGTGTAATCGAGCCCGCAGGTCTTGCAATGGTCGTCGACCTTCAGGAACGCCCGAAACAGCTTGCCTTCGCCGCAACGCGGGCAACGGCACATGAAGCCGCGCTTCATCGCGGTCCAGAGATCACGCTTTTCGCCCTTCACGGATTCCCTGGTCCAGACTGTCGTCGCGGGGTTCACCGTTTCCATGACTTGCCTCTCTTCGATTTGCCGGGCTTGCCTTTACCGGACTTGCTATCCTTCGGATGCGGGCTGCGGCCCGGACGCGTCTTCGATGACGTGACCGGCGGTTTCGAACCTTCGCGGCGGCCGCCTTGTTTTCTGCCGCGCGGAATGACCTTGCCTTCAGATAGTAACTCGAACCGCAGCGCGCCAGCTACAGGTGCTGCTTCTACCAGACGTACGTCGACAACGTCCCCCAGCCGGTGCATGGCACCGCTGCGTGAGCCGACGAGCGCATGGCGCGTCTCGTCATAGTTGAAGTATTCGGTTCCGAGCGTGCGGATCGGGATCAGCCCGTCGGCGCCGGTATCAGACAACTTCACAAACAGTCCGGCGCGGGTGACGCCGGAAATGCGGCCCTGGAACGTCGCACCGATGCGGTCAGCGAGGAAATGCGCGATCAGCCGGTCGGCGGTCTCGCGCTCGGCCTTCATGGCGCGGCGTTCAGTGACCGATATCTGTGCGGCGACTTCGCTCAGCGTTTCCAGCGTTTCGGTGTCCGGCAGCGCGCCTTCGCCGAGGCCGAGCGCGCGGATCAGCGCGCGATGCACGATCAAATCGGCGTATCGCCTGATCGGGGAGGTGAAATGCGCATAGCGCCGCAGGTTCAGGCCGAAATGGCCATAATTCTCCGCCGAATATTCCGCCTGCGCCTGCGAGCGCAGCACCACTTCATTGACCAGCGGCTCATAGTCCTCGCCGCGGACCTGGCCGAGCACGCGATTGAACAGGGCGGGGCGCAACGCACCAGCTTTCGCAAACGGCAGGTCGAGCGTCTTCAGGAATTCCTGCAGGTTATGAACCTTCTCCTGGCTCGGCTCGTCGTGCACGCGGTAGATCAGCGGCAGCGCCTTCTTCTCCAGCATTTCGGCAGCGGCGACGTTGGCGAGGATCATGAACTCCTCGATCAGTTTATGCGCATCCAGCCGCTCCGGCACGATGACGCGGTCGACGGTGCCGTCGGGCTTGAGCAGGATTTTTCGCTCGGGCAGATCGAGATCCAAGGGATCACGCTCGTCACGCGCCAGCTTTACCAGTGCATAGGCCGTATAGAGCGGTTTGAGGATCGGTTCGAGCAGGGGGCTAGTCGTGTCGTCGGGGCGGCCGTCGATTGCGGCCTGCGCCTGCGCATAGTTCAACTTGGCGGCGGAACGCATCAGCACCCGGTGAAAACTGTGCGAGCGCTTGCGGCCGTCAGGTCCGATCACCATCCGCACCGCGAGCGCGCCGCGCGGCTCGCCCGGCACCAGCGAGCACAGATCGTTGGAGATGCGCTCGGGCAGCATCGGCACCACGCGGTCCGGGAAATACACCGAATTGCCGCGCGTCAGCGCGTCGCGATCGAGCGCCGAGGCCGGCCGCACATAGAACGCGACATCGGCGATCGCGACATGGACGATGTAGCCGCCCCTGTTGTTCGGATCGTCATCGGGTGCGGCATGAACGGCGTCGTCATGGTCCTTGGCGTCGGGCGGATCGATGGTGACGAGCGGTACTTCGCGCCAGTCCTCGCGACCCTTGAGTATCGCCGGCTTTGCCTCCTCGGCTTCGTGCAACGCGGATGGTGTGAAGGCTTGCGGAATGTCGTGGGCGTGGATCGCGATCAGGCTGACCGCTTTCTCGGTCGCGAGCGAACCGAGCCGCTCCTTTACCTTGCCGGACGCCAGGCCGTAGCCGCGCGTCCGCACGAGATCGACGCTGACGAGATCGCCATCCTCGGCGCCGCCGGTGTCTGAGCTTGCGATGTTCAATTCGCGCCCGGCCTGCTTCTTGTCGACCGGCACCATCCTTCCGCCGCCATTGGGCAGCTTTCGAAAAATGCCGAGCAGGCGGGTGCGGGCGTGGTCGATGACCTTGATGACGCGTCCGCGATAGGGCGTGCCAGCGGTGTCGTCGGTCTTTTCGACGCGGAGCAGCGCGCGGTCGCCGACCCCGGCGGCGGTGCCCGGTTGCGGACGACGCGGAACATGGATGCGGATCTTCGGCGCCGCGCCGAATTCCTCTTCATCCCATTCGGTGGGGGTGGCGAGCAGCTCGCCGTCGGTATCGCGGCCGGTGATGTCGGCCATCACGGTCGGCGGCAGCGCGGCGGGCTCGAGAACCTTGCGGCCGCGCTTGGCGATGGTGCCTTCGTCGGCGAGTTCGCGCAGGATTCGCTTCAGCTCGACGCGGTCGGCATTCTTCAGGCCGAACTCGCGGGCGATCTCGCGGGTGCCGATCTTGCCTGGATTCGCACGGATGAAGGCAACGATGGCGTCCCGGGCCGGAAAACCATTGTCGTGTTTGCTCTTCACTTATCCCCGGGCCTTGCCCGCGCTTTTCTTCGCAGGCGTTTTGGGTGCTGCTGCAGGCTTTGCTGCTGAGGTCTTTGCCGCAGACGCGACCGGCGCGCGCGCCTTGCTGACGGCTTCCGATTTCGGTTTTGCGGCGGCCTTCTTCACCGCGGCCTTCTTGGCGGGTTTTGGCGCGTCGGGATCAACGGGCGCCTTGGCCTTGGCGGCTTTCTTCGGTGCGGCTTTCTTCGCGCCACGCTTCGGCTTGCCGCCGCCCTTGGCCGCGCGTTCGTCGATCAAAGCGATGGCTTCGGCGAGCGTAATCGTGTCCGGCGTCTTGTCGCTCGGGATCGTGGCGTTGACGCCGCCGGCGGTCACGTAAGCGCCGTAGCGGCCGTTCTTCACGGCGACACCGCCGAGGCTCGGGTGCTCCCCGATCGGCTTGCCCGGATCGGCGCCGAAGCGGCGGCCGCTCGGACCCTTCAAGATCTTTTCGGCGATCAGCGTCACGGCGCGATTGAGGCCGATGTCGAACACCTCGTCGCCGGCCTCCAGGCTCGCATAGGTCTTTTCGTGGCGCACGAACGGACCGAAGCGGCCGATACCGGCGGTGATCGGCTCGCCGGTTTCCGGATGTTTTCCAATTTCGCGCGGCAAAGACAGAAGCTTCAGGGCCAGTTCCAATTCCATATCGCCGGGCGACATGTTCTTCGGGATACCGGCGCGCCGGGGCTTTTCACCCTCGGCATAATCCTTCTGCTCGCCGAGCTGGATGTAGGGACCGAAGCGGCCGGCCTTCACCGTAACATCGAGATCGGTCGCGGGGTCCTTGCCCAGAACGCGGTCGGCGCTTGCCTCGCTGTCGGCCGCGAGCGGGCGGGTGTAGCGGCATTCCGGATAATTCGAGCAGCCGACGAAGGCGCCGAACTTGCCGGCTTTCAGGTTGAGCTTGCCGGTGCCGCAGGTCGGGCACTGCCGGACATCGCCGCCATCCGCGCGCGGCGGATAGATGTGCGGGCCGAGCATGTCGTCGAGCGCATCGAGCACTTCGGAGACGCGAATATCCTTGATGTCGTTGACCGCGCCGGCGAAGCCGGTCCAGAAATCCTTCAGCACCTGCTGCCAGGAAATCTCGTTGTTGGAGATGCGGTCGAGCTGCTCTTCCAGATTGGCGGTGAAGTCGTACTCGACATAGCGCGCAAAGAAATTTTCCAGGAACGCGACCACGACGCGTCCCTTGTCCTCGCCATGCAGCCGCTTCTTGTCCAGCTTGACGTAGCCGCGGTCCTTCAGCACCTGCAGGATCGAGGCGTAGGTCGAGGGACGGCCGATGCCGAGCTCTTCCATGCGCTTGACCAGCGATGCCTCGGAGAAGCGTGGCGGCGGTTCGGTGAAATGCTGGGTGACGGCGAGGTCCTGCCGCTTGAGCGCTTCGCCCTGGCTCATGGCGGGGAGGCGGCGGCTGTCCTCATCGTCGGCGTCGTCGTCCTTGCCTTCCTGATAGAGTGCGAGGAAGCCGTCGAACTTCACCACCTGGCCGCTGGCGCGCAGGTCCAGCACGCGTGAGCCGGCCTTGGCTGATATGTCGACGGTGGTGCGTTCCAGTTCGGCGGATTCCATCTGGCTCGCGATGGTGCGGATCCAGATCAGCTCATAGAGCTTGGCCTGATCGGTATCGAGACGCCGCCGCATTTCGGTCGGACGGCGCGACATGTCGGTCGGGCGGATCGCTTCATGGGCTTCCTGGGCGTTCTTGGCCTTGGTCTGGTATTGCCGCGGCGCTTCCGGCACATAGGCGTTGCCGTAATCCTCGCCGATCACCTTGCGCGCCTGCGTGATGGCCGAGCCGTCGATCTGCACGCCGTCGGTACGCATATAGGTGATGAGACCGGTGGTCTCGCCGCCGATGTCGATGCCTTCATACAGGCGCTGCGCGATCCGCATCGTATGCGCCGGCGCAAAGCCGAGCTTGCGGCTGGCTTCCTGCTGCAGCGTCGAGGTGGTGAAGGGGGCTTGCGGATTGCGGCGGGCGGGCTTGGCTTCAACGGTCGAGACCGTGAAGTTGGAGGCCTCGATCGCTTTTTTGAGGTCTTCGGCTTCAGCGCCGGTGCCGATGTCGAGGCGCTGGATCTTCTTGCCGTCGGCGCCGACCAGCCGCGCCTCGAACGTGTCGCCGCGCGGCGTCGTCAACGTTGCTACCAGCGACCAGTATTCGCGGGGCACGAATTTTTCGATTTCGAGTTCGCGGTCGCAAACCAGCCGCAACGCTACCGACTGCACGCGGCCGGCCGAGCGGGCGCCCGGCAGTTTGCGCCACAGCACCGGCGACAGCGTGAAGCCGACCAGATAGTCCAGCGCCCGGCGCGCCATATAGGCGTCGACCAGCGCGCCATCGATCTGGCGCGGCGACTTCATCGCATCGGTCACCGCCTGCTTGGTGATGGCGTTGAACACCACGCGCTCGATCTTGTGGTCCTTCAGCGCGCGCTTTTCCTTCAGCACTTCGAGCACGTGCCAGGAGATCGCTTCGCCCTCGCGATCAGGGTCGGTTGCGAGAATCAGCCGGTCGGCGCCCTTCAGGGCCTTGGCGATATCGTTGAGCCGGCCGGCCGCCTTGGGGTCGATCTCCCAGATCATCTGAAAATTGGCGTCCGGATCGACCGATCCGTTCTTGGCGGGGAGGTCGCGAACATGGCCGAACGAGGCCAGAACCTCATAGGAGGCGCCCAAATATTTGTTGATCGTCTTGGCTTTCGCCGGCGACTCCACAATGACGATATTCATGTCATTCCAATAGCTTACGGGAAAAGATTAAGGCCGGTTCCGCGAGACTCGCGACCGCCGTTTCGACCCGAACATGGGTGGTGAGGCGGCCCCTGTCAAATCGACAGATTCTGAGCAGGGGCCTTTGAAGTGCGACTTTATATCTGAAAAGTTGCGAAATGCGTCCTAGAGTTGCGCCCGCAAAGGGGTTATTCCTTGTCCATACTGCATGGGATTGGGTGCATTTTTTTTGAGCAAGGCAGGGGGCGGCCGGAAGCGCACCGCTTCGGGCAGGAATCGGCGATCGCCAGAGGTTGAATCAGGTGAGGAGGGCGGCCCCGACGAGGCCGTGGCCTTCATCGCGGAGACCGTTGCCGAATTGACAAAACTCGCCGAGCGCCACCGGCTTGAGGTCCTCAGCCATTTGCTCGGGATGGCGCTGCTGGAAGCCCAAGAGCACCTGCGGCTGCGGAGCAAGCGCAAGCTGTCGTGAGCAGCCTTCTGTTCAGGCCGAAATAGACCTGAGCTTCCGTGATGACTTGGCGCCCGGGCGCGGCTTGAGCGCGGTATCGGCCGCGGTCAATAGCCGCCCGTCTTGCGAATAGAGTTCGAGCTTGCGAACGGGGCGTCCCTTTTCCTTGTCGACCAGGATGGTGGCGATCTCGTCGGGATGATCGTCGAATTCCTCGCTCCACTGGCGCAAAGCTACCAGGATCGGAAACACGCCGCGGCCTTTCGGCGTCAGCAGATATTCCTGATAGGCGCTGCCGTCGGAGGCGGGGGCCATTTTGAGGATGCCCTGATCGACCAGCGCGCGCAGCCGCACGGTCAGGATATTCTTTGCGAGCCCGAGACCTTTCTGGAATTCGCCGAAGCGGCGGCTGCCGAATAGCGCCTCGCGGATAATCAGCAGCGACCACCAGTCGCCGATCGCGTCCAGTGAGCGCGCGATCGGGCAATCGTCGTTCTCGAAGCTCGTGCGTTTCACCATGGCGATCTCCGCGGATTCTTTGTTTGACGCGTTCTCTTCACGCGAACCGGACTCCACTTCGCTCGAAAACGCTTTGGATGATCACAGCCTTGTGTAGTTGCATTATAAAACCAGATGGCCTAGATGGCAACTTAGTTTAATAATGCAACCATCGGAGGCTCCCGTGAGACTGGCGAACAAGACGGCGTTCATTACTGGCGGAAACAGCGGCATCGGACTTGCGACGGCCAAGCTGTTCGTGGCGGAGGGGGCGCGGGTCGCCATCACCGGGCGCAACAAGGAGACGCTGGAGGCCGCCGCCAGAGAACTCGGGCCAAATGCGCTTGCGATCGTCGCCGACGCCACCGACATCGCCGCGACCGAGGCTGCGATCAAGCAGGCGGTTGGGAAATTCGGCAAGCTCGACGTCGTGTTCGCCAATGCCGGCATTGCCGGCGGCACGCCGCTTGGATCAGCCACGCTCGAAACCTTTGAGAAGGTCATCGGTACCAACATCACGGCGGTGTTCTTCACCGTGCAGGCAGCGGTACCGCATCTCAATGATGGCGCCTCAATCATCCTGAACGGCTCGGTGATTTCGGTGCTCGGCAATCCCGGCTACTCCGCCTACGCGGCAAGCAAGGCCGGCGTGCGCGCGATGGCGCGGGTGATGGCGTCCGAACTGTCGCCGCGCAATATCCGCGTCAACGTGGTCTCGCCGGGTGCGATCCGCACCCCGATCTGGGGCGCGGCACTGGCGACCCCCGAAGCCGAAAAGGCGTTCGAGAAGCGCATCGGCGCCACCACGCCGCTCGGCCGCATCGGCGAACCCGATCACATTTCGAAGACGGTGCTGTTCCTGGCCTCCGACGATGCGGCGCATATCCAGGGGCAGGAATTGTTCGTCGACGGGGGTGCTACGGCCTCGCCAAGCGGCGCGCCGATCTATCGGGGGTAGGGGCGAATTTCCCGGCAATATCGAAGCCGGCCGGCGGGACGCTGGCCGGCTCCCGTGTCACCTGCGGCGGATTGGCGCTGAGCCAGAACGCGCATTGAACCATGCGTGCAACTGCTTGAGATTTCGAGGACGTTTCGTAAACAACAACCGGTGAGCCCAGTCGTGCCCAAGACCACTGGCATCTCCTCGACCCCGGCGGAAAACTCGGACACCGCGCAATTTGTTTCAGTCGCGCTGTTTTCGGGTGTCGGTCTCCTGGCCTCCTTGATTGTCGTGATCCTGCGCATCAACGGCATTTTCTGATTGGAGCGGCTGCCGTCGCGCACCTAGAGCGTTTTCCAGCGAAGTGGATACCGGTTCGCGTCAAGAAAACGCGTCAAAACAAGAATCTAGAGCCCCGTTCCGATTCCACCGGAACGGAAAAGGCTCTGGTGACGGCAACCGCTCACGCATCAACTCAGGCTGCGTTCAGATTGCCCGCGGCTTTCAGCGCGCCGGCGACGGCTTTTTCGCGATGCTCAGGACCGACCTGGATTCCGTCGGCGGAGATGAATTCGGGATTGGCGATGCCGATGAAGCCGAACACCCAGCGCAAATAGGTCTCCAGGTGCTCGCCGACGGCGGCCGGCGTGCCCGGGCCGTAAAATCCGCCGCGCGAGATCGCGACGATGACCCGCTTGTTGCCGGCCAGACCTTCGACACCCTGTGCGCTGTATTTGAACGTCTTGCCCGCCACCAATATGCGATCGATCCAGGCCTTGAGCTGGCTCGGAATGGTGAAATTGTACATGGGCGCGCCGAGCACGACGATGTCGGTGGCGAGAAACTCTTCCAGCACCGCCTGGCCGGCGGCGAGGTCCGGCTGCAGCGATGCCTCGGGCGTGGCGCCCTGGCCGGCCGCGAGGTGCGAGCCCGACAGATGCGCCAGCGGCGTCAGGGTCAGGTCGCGGTAACTGACGTGAAGGCCGGGGGTGGATTGGCGCAGCCGCTCCACGATGGCGGCGGAAACCTGGCGGCTGACGGAGTGGGGGCCGAGGACGCTGGAGTCGATATGCAGAAGTTTCATTTGGGTCACCCTTGGTATTGATTTGTAACTAGCGCTATATGAGTGACTGTCCTAGAACCCCGCAAGAACGCACATTTTTGAAACCCGAGCACATCCATGAGACCCGAGCACATCAATGTGCCTGTCCTGCCGCCCAGCGCTCACGAGAGCAGCGACTGCCGTGGCGTGGCCTCGATCCTGGCGCGGGTCGGCGACAAATGGAGCGTGTTCGTCATCATGATGCTCGGTGGCGGGCCGCTGCGCTTCAACGAACTCAAGCGCATGGTGGGGGGCATCTCGCAACGCATGCTGACGTTGACGCTGCGCGGCCTGGAGCGGGACGGCCTCGTCACGCGAACCGTCTTCCCGACGATTCCGCCGCGCGTTGATTATGAATTGACCGATCTCGGCCGCGGGCTGTCGAAGCCGGTCGAGGCGCTCGGCAAATGGGCTTTTGATCACCGGGTCGAGATCGAAAGCGCGCGCGCCAAGTTCGACGGGAAAAATTCCAACTAGATCAGCGAAACCAGTCCGCCGCCGTGGCGCTCCAGCCGTCCGGCGAGCTCGAGCTCGAGCAGCACGGACCGGACGATCGCGGGCGAGGCGTCCGACATCCGGATCAGATCGTCGAGGCTGATCGGGCTTGGTCCGAGCAGGTCGATGATGCGCTTGCGTTCGCTGGCGCCCGCGTCGAAATCCAGCGGCTCGCCGTCGGGCTCGCGCACTTCAATTGCGACCGGGCGCTCCATGATCGGCGCGACTGCGTTGATCACGTCGGTCGCTTCCGTGGTCAGCGTCGCCCCCTGTTTGATCAGGTCGTTGGTGCCGGCGGCGCGGGGATCGAGCGGCGAGCCGGGGACCGCAAAAACTTCGCGGCCCTGTTCGGCGGCCATCCGCGCCGTGATCAGCGATCCCGAGCGGTGGGCGGCTTCGACCACGACGACGCCGAGCGAAGCGCCGGAGATCAGGCGATTGCGGCGCGGAAAATCGCGGGCGCGGGGCACGTGGCCAAGCGGCATTTCGGAAATCGCGCTGCCTTGTTCGAGCAATGCGGCCAGCAGGTCCTCATGCTCGGGCGGATAGATCCGGTCATGGCCACCGGCCAGCACCGCAACCGTGCCGCTCGCAACCGTTGCCCGATGCGCGGCCTGGTCGATGCCGCGCGCCAAGCCGGAGATAACGACAAAACCGGCTTCGCCGAGGTCGCGCGCGATCTGGCCCGCGAATTTCAATCCGGCGCCGGAGGCATTGCGCGAACCGACGATCGCGATCATCGGCCGCATCATCACCTCGGGCGCGCCGCGGACGCCAAGCAGCGGCGGCGCATCGTCCAGCGTGGCCAGCCGCGGCGGGTAGCCGGCTTCACCGGGCGCGACGAGAGCTATGCCGATCTTTCGGCCAGCCGCGAGTTCACCCCGCGCGTCGTCCTCGCTGCAGATGCGCCCCGGTCCTGACGCGCCGCCCCGCCGCGCCAGATCGGGCAGCCGCTCCAGCGCGGCGCGGGCGCTGCCGAAATGGCGGAGCAGGGAAGCGAAGGTGCGTGGGCCGACATTGTCGGAGCGAATGAGCCGCAACCGGTCGATCCGCTCGGAATCGGTGAGGTGGGGCGCGCTGGGCGTACGGTCATGCATGTCGGTGCAGCTTTGCCCAACCGGAGATTGCAATCAACACCTGTTCTCACGGCTGCCATGCCCGCCGATGCGTTGCCCCGTTCCGGTCGGCTCCGTAAAACCCGTTGGTCCGCCGCAGGAGTAATGTCCATGATCTCGCTCGCCGACCTTCAACGCCGTATCGCGCAGGGTGATCTTTCCGCGGATGCCGCGATTGCCCAGTCGCTGGAGGCGATCGGCGCGCAGGAGAAAGCGATCGGCGCCTTCGTCTGCCATGATCCGAACATCCGCGCTGAGAACGCCGGGCCGTTGCGCGGCGTCGCCGTCGGCATCAAGGACATCATGGATACCGCTGATTTTCCGACCGAGATGGGCTCATCGATCTACAAGGGATTTCGATCGCGCGGAGATGCGGCTGTCGTGATGGCGCTGAAGGCGGCAGGGGCCAGCATCGTCGGCAAGACCACGACGACGGCGTTCGCATCGTCAGATCCGACCGCGACGCTCAACCCGCGCAACACGGCGCACACGCCGGGTGGATCATCGGCAGGCTCGGCGGCGGCGGTCGCGGCCGGCATGATCCCGTTGGCGCTGGGCACGCAGACCGGTGGCTCGGTGATCCGGCCGGCCTCGTTCTGCGGCTGTGCCGCGATCAAGCCGTCCTACCGCCTGCTGCCGACCGTCGGCGTGAAGTGTTATTCGTGGACGCTGGACACCGTTGGTTTGTTCGCCGCCGGTGTTCGCGACGTTGCGCACGGCCTTGCGGCGATGACGGGCCGGGATGAATTTTTGCCGCAGGCGTCAGTGCCGACGCCGCGTATCGGCGTCGTGACCCAGGACTTTGCCGGTGCACCGGAGGCCGAAGGCGCCGAGGCACTGCAGATCGCCGCCAAGGCTGCGGAACGGGCAGGGGCATCCGTGCGCACGCTGGCGATGCCGGAGATCGTAGCCGAAGCATGGCGTGAGCATCCGACGGTGCAGGAATTCGAAGCGCATCAGGCGCTCGCCTGGGAATACCGCGTGCATTACGACGCTGTCGCGCCGAACCTGCGTGGACGGCTGGACGAAAGCAAGGGCATGCTGCCTGCCGCCTATGACGGGGCGATGCAAGTTACACGTCAGGCCAGAATCGCGCTGGCAAAAGTTTTAGAAGACGTCGACGTGCTGCTGGCCATATCAGCCCCGGGTGCAGCACCGGCGGGATTGGGCTCGACGGGCGACGCCCGCTACAACCGGCTGTGGACGCTGATGGGAACGCCCTGCGTCAACATTCCCGCGCATATCGCTGCCGGCGGATTGCCGGTGGGCGTGCAGGTTATCGCGCGCTATGGCGACGATGCGAAAGCGCTGGCGGCAGCGCGGTTCGTCGAGGACGCGCTGGCGCAGAAGTAGGATTATTTCGCGCCGATCCGGCTCTCAGTTCCGGTCTGCAAGCGCTTGATATTTTCGCGGTGCGCGTAGAACAGCAATAGCGTCATCACCACAAACAGCGAAGCCAGCGCCGGGTGGAGGAACCACCACAGGAACAGCGGCGTCACGAAGGCCGCGATCAATGCCGACAGCGATGAGTAGCGCGTGGTGATGGCGGTCGCGATCCACATCACGCAGAACACGACGGCCGCAGGCCAGAACAGGCCGATCAGCACGCCGATATAGGTCGCGACCCCTTTGCCGCCTTTGAACTTGAGCCAGACCGGATAGAGATGCCCCAGAAAGGCGCCGAATGCGGCCAGCATCGCGGCGTTGGGGCCGCCATAATAGCCGCAGACGACGACCGCGAGCGTGCCCTTGAGCGCGTCGCCGATCAGCGTCCCGGCGGCGAGGCTCTTGCGGCCGGTGCGAAGCACGTTGGTGGCGCCGATACTGCCGGAGCCGATCGAGCGCAGATCCTCGGTGCCGGCGAACTTGGTCAGCAACAGCCCGAATGGAATCGAGCCAAAGAAATAACCCACGAAAAACGCAACAACGAGGAATGGTTCAAACGACATCGGCGTTGCTCCCGCCGCGGAGTATTTCGCGCACGTCTTTTTTTGACGCGTTTTCTTGACGCGAACCGGTACTGCTTGAAAACGCTCTATTAGACATGTTCATAGACCGTCCGTCCGCCCACGATAGTACGCACGACGCGGCCCGAGAAGCGGGCTTCGTCGAACGGCGTATTTTTGCATTGCGATTTGAGGTCGTCGCGGTCGAGCACCCAGGGTACGTCGGCATCGATCACGACGACGTCGGCAGGGGAACCCGCGCGCAGCGAGCCGCCGGGGAGGCCCAAAATCTCGGCCGGGCGCGTCGACATCGCGCGGATCAGGGTCTTGAAGTCCATCTCGCCATTGTGGATCAGCCGCAGGCCCGCCGGCAGCATGGTCTGCAGCCCGACCGCGCCGGCGGCGGCTTCCGCGAACGGCAGTCGCTTTACTTCGACGTCCTGCGGATTGTGATCGGACATCACGACGTCGATCAGGCCGGAGGCCACGGCTGCGACCAGCGCCAGACGGTCGTCCTCGGTGCGCAGCGGCGGCGACAGTTTTAGGAACGTCCGGTAGGGACCGATGTCGTTTTCGTTCAGCGTGACGTGGTTGATCGAAACCGACGCCGAAACTGCAAGTCCCGCATCTCGCGCGCGCTTGAGGATTTCGAGCGACTCGATGCAGCTCAGTGACGCCGCGTGATAGCGCCCGCCGGTCAGCGCCACCAGGCGCATGTCGCGTTCCAGCATCACGGCCTCGGCGGCATTGGGGATCCCGACCAGGCCGAGCCTTGCGGCGAACTCGCCCTCGTTCATCACGCCTTCGCCGACCAGATCGGGGTCTTCGGTGTGGTGTACGATCAGCGCGTCGAAATCCCGCGCGTAAGTCAATGCGCGCCGCATCACCTGCGCATTGGTGACGCTGTGGGCGCCATCGGTGAAGGCGACGGCGCCGGCGGCCTTCAACAGGCCGATCTCGGTCATTTCCTCGCCGCCCATGCCCTTGGTCAGCGCCGCCATCGGGTGGATGTTGACGATCGCGGTGTCGCGCGCCCGGCGCAGCACGAAGTCGACGGTGGCCGAATTGTCGATCACCGGCGAGGTGTCCGGCTGGCAGATGATCGTGGTGATGCCGCCGGCGGCTGCCGCCTGGCTGGCGGAAGCAAAAGTTTCGCGGTGGCTGGCGCCGGGTTCGCCGACAAAGGCGCGCATGTCGATCAGCCCGGGGGCGACGACCTTGCCGGCGCAATTGACGATGTCGGTGCCTTCGGGGACGCCGGCAGCGCCGATGCCGCGCTTTGAGTCGCGGATCATGCCGTCGGCGATCAGGACATCACCGGGGCCGTCGAAGTCGCGCGAGGGGTCAACGACGCGGGCGTTGGCCAGGAGGATGGGGCGGCGATCGGTCAGCATGTCAGGCGTTCGGCAGGTTGCGGGCGAGTGCTTCCAGCACCGCCATCCGCACCGCCACTCCCATTTCGACCTGTTCGCGGATCAGCGATTGCGCGCCGTCCGCTACGAATGAATCAATTTCCACGCCGCGGTTCATCGGACCGGGGTGCATCACCAGCGCGTCGGGTTTTGCGTAGGCGAGCTTCTTCTGGTCGAGACCGAAATAGTGGAAGTACTCGCCGGACGACGGCACGAACGAGCCGTTCATGCGCTCGCGCTGCAGCCGCAGCATCATGACGATGTCGGCGCCGTTGAGGCCCTCGCGCATGTCGCGCGCCACCTCGACGCCCATCCGCTCGATGCCGCGCGGCAACAGCGTGGAGGGCGCCACCACGCGGACGCGGGCGCCCATGGTGTTGAGCAGCAGGATATTGGAGCGGGCGACGCGGGAATGCATCACGTCGCCGCAGATCGCGATCACAAGGCCTTCCAGCCGGCCTTTGTTGCGGCGGATCGTTAGCGCGTCGAGTAGCGCCTGGGTTGGATGCTCGTGGCTGCCGTCGCCGGCATTGATCACGGAACCGTCAACCTTGCGCGCCAAAAGTTCCACCGCACCCGAGGCGTGGTGGCGCACCACCAGGATGTCCGGATGCATGGCATTGAGCGTGACGGCGGTATCCATCAGCGTCTCGCCCTTGCGGATCGAGGACGAGGACACCGACATGTTCATGACGTCGGCGCCGAGCCGTTTGCCGGCCAGTTCGAACGAGGATTGGGTTCGGGTCGAGGCCTCGAAGAACAGGTTCACCTGGGTGCGACCGCGCAGCGAAGTGCGCTTTTTGTCTACCTGGCGGTTGAGCTCGACATATTCCTCGGAAAGGTCGAGCAGGCCGGTAATATCGGCGGCGGAAAGCCCCTCGATTCCCAGCAGATGCCGGTGACCGAGGACGAAGGTCGATTTCGATGCAGGGGTCATTAAAACGAGAGCTATAGGCAGACTTCCCATGCGGGGCAAGTGCGAATAGGGGGCTTGCGAGTTATCCCCCGGTCTGTCGCCGCGCAGGGTAAAGAGGGTTGCCGCAATTGGGCCGCGTTCAGCGCGCGGGGAAGGTGTTCGATGCAGAAATGGCAGGCCATTTTAGTGATCACATTAACCGGTCTTGGCTTGTCCAGCCCGCAGGCTGTGCGAGCACAGGCCCTGCCGGGCGGCTTCGTCTACCTGCGCGATATCGATCCCAGCATCATCCAGGACATGCGCTACGCCACGTCGAACAACTTTGTCGGCAAGCCGCTGAGGGGGTATGACGGCGCCGAATGCGTCGTGAAGCGCGAGGTCGGCCTGGCGCTGAAGAACATCCAGCAGGAACTCGCCAGGCAAAAGCTGTCGTTGAAGATGTTCGACTGCTATCGGCCGGAACGCGCGGTCGCCGACATGGTGGCGTGGTCGAAGAACGGCAAGGAGACACCTGCCGAACGCCGCTATAACCCGGCCTTCCGTAAGGCCGATTTGTTCCGCCTGGGCTATATCGCGACCCGGTCCGGACATTCGACCGGCGCCGCGCTCGATCTGACCCTGGTCGATCTGACCGCCGACAATTCCGCGAAGTTCGATTCCACCAAGGCTTACGCCGACTGCACCGCGCCTGCAGAGGCGCGCGCGCCGGAAGGCAGCGTCGATATGGGCACCGGCTATGATTGCTCGGACGTCAAATCGCATACCGCCGCCCCCTCGATCACGCCGGCGCAACGGCGATCGCGGAATGCGCTGGTCGCCGCGATGGCCCGGCAAGGGTTTGTGAACTATTCGAAGGAGTGGTGGCACTTTTCGCTGCCGGGGGTCGGCCGGCAGGCCTATGATTTCCCGATTGCGCGACGGAATTGATCCCGGAGCAAGACCCGCCATGAGCCAGGCATCATTTTCGACCCACGAGGTCTTCAATCAGTCGCCGCCGTTCGAAGATGTCGACCTGTTCGCGGCCGACCGGCCGCTGGCCGAGGCGGTAGCCGCCAATGGCGGTGGCGAGGCGAGCCGAGAACTATCCGACTTCGGCCAGCACTGGGGTTCGGCCGAAATGGCGGCGCGAGGCCGTGCTGCCAATGAGAACACCCCGAAGCTGCGGACCTTCGATTCCCGCGGCAACCGCCGCGACGAGGTCGAGTTTCACCCGGCCTATCACGAGCTGATGGCCCACTCGGCCCATGCTGGCGTGCACAATTCGACGTGGAACGCCGACGGCAAGCCGGCAGGCGGTGCTTCGGAAGTCGTGCGCGCCGCCCAATTCTACATCGCCTCGCAGGTCGAGACCGGGCATCTCTGTCCGATCACGATGACGCGCGCGTCGGTGGCGGCGCTCGCCGAGCAGCCGGATCTGCTGGCGAAGGTGATGCCGGTGCTGGCGACGCGTACCTATGATCCCGGCTTTGCGCCGTGGTGGACCAAGCGCGGCATGACGGTCGGCATGGGCATGACCGAGAAGCAGGGCGGCACCGATGTGCGCTCCAACATGACGCGCGCCGAGCGAGACGGCGATGCCTATCGCATCACCGGCCACAAATGGTTCATGTCGGCGCCGATGTGCGATGCGTTCCTGGTTCTGGCGCAGGCGGGCGGCGGCCTGAGCTGTTTCTTCATGCCGCGCTTTGCCCCCGATGGTTCCGTCAACGCGATCCGCTTCCAGCGGCTGAAGGACAAGCTCGGCAACCGCTCCAACGCCTCATCAGAAGTGGAATTCACAGGCGCCTATGCGGAGCGCATCGGTGACGAGGGCAAAGGCATCCGCACCATCATCCAGATGGTGCAGCTGACGCGGCAGGATTGCGCGATTGCCTCCGCCGGCCTGATGCGCTCGGGCCTGGCGCATGCGCTGCACCATGCAAGGCACCGCAGCGTGTTTCAGAAGCATCTCGCCGACCAGCCGCTGATGCAAGCGGTGCTGTCGGATATGGCGCTGCATGTCGAAGCCTCGATCGCGCTGGTCATGCGCCTGTGCCGGGCGTTCGACCGGGCGCCGTCAGACGCCAAAGAGGCCGCCTATATGCGGCTGCTGACGCCGGCGATCAAATACTGGGTCTGCAAGAGCGCACCGGGTTTTCTCTATGAGGCGATGGAATGCCTCGGCGGCAACGGCTACGTCGAGGAGGGCATTTTGGCGCGGCATTACCGGGAGTCGCCGGTCAACGCGATCTGGGAAGGGTCAGGCAATGTGATGTGCCTCGACGTGCTCCGGGCGCTGTCGCGCGAGGCCGAGGCGGCATCCGCCGTGTTGCACGAACTCACCGGTGAAACGCTGGGCCTGCCGGAGGCCGGCGAGGCGGTCGGTTTTATCGGCAAAGCTTTCCGCCGGCCCGACAGCGAACGGGTGGCCCGGCTGGCGGTCGAAAAACTGGCGCTGCTCGCCGCCGCGGCGGCGCTCAATGCGGTGTCGCCACGGCATGCGGAACTGTTTGCCGCCACGCGCCTTGCCGGGAATCACGCCAGCATGTACGGCGCGGTCGATCTTGCCAGCGCCGACGTCGCTGGTCTGCTGGAACGGGCGCTGCCCTGAAAGTCAGTTGATGGATTCCCTCAGCCTCCCGCAACCGCCCCCTCCCGTCGCGTCCGCCCTGCGTCCGCCCCGGATCTGGAAGTTCTGGGGCACGGCGCTGTGGGGGCTGTTCATCTTTGCCGGGATGTTCGTCGGCCAGGCCGTGGTCATCGTTTACTTCGTGTTGCGGCAAGGTTCGTGGGATCTCGCGGCGGCGATCGATGTCGTCGGCGCCGGGCTGACGATCTCGCTGTCCGTGATCATGGGAATGCCTGCGGTGCTGCTCGCAGCCTGGGTCGCGACGCGTGCCTCGCGCACGCCATTTGTTGACTATCTCGCGCTGCGCTGGACCACGTGGCAGAATTTCCTGATCGGCGCCGTCTCATTGGCCGTGCTGGTCGGCGGCTGGGACCTGCTGTCGCGTGCGCTCGGGCGCGAGGTGACGCCGGGCTTTATGGGCGACGTGCTGAAATCGGCGCAGGCCGACGGCGCGCTATGGCTGCTCGTGATCGCGTTCTGCGTCGCTGCACCGATCTCGGAGGAAATTATGGCGCGCGGTTTTCTCTACCGCGGCTGGTCGGAATCGCGCCTCGGGGTGCCCGGCGCCATCTTCCTGTCGTCGCTGGTTTGGACTTCGATGCATCTGCAGTACAGCTGGTTCTTCTTCGGTGAGGTGTTCACCATCGGCCTGCTGCTCGGCTATTTCCGCTACCGCACCGGTTCGACCTGGCTGACGATCGTACTGCACGGTCTCAACAACACGGCGGCGACCATTCAAACCTTCTGGCTCGCCGGGCAATAGCCGCGGACCTCGAACCTGACGCCGCGCCGGTGCGACCAAGGCGCGGAGGTCCCTATGTCAACGCCCGAGATTTCCGCGCCGCCCGCTTTGCCTGTTTCGCCACGTCAGCCCCGTACCTGGTATTTCTTGGGTTCGGCGGTCGTCGCGTTGCTTGCCTATGTTGCGTTCAATCTCGGCTACCTCGTGATGATGGTCGTGGTGTTCATCTGGCACGGCGATCTGGACATGACCGGGGCGCAAATCGTCGAGTTGGCGTCTCAAGGCGGCAACATCGCCGCGGGGACGATTGCCGCATGTGCCTTGGTCGTTGCCGTGCTCTGGGCCGCGATCCGGATCGCAAGGCAAGGCTTCGCGGACTATCTTGCACTTCGCTGGCCGAGCCGCGACGAACTCCTTCACGGCCTCCCAATAACCTTGGCATTCCTGCTCGCATGGCTTCTGCTTTCGTTTCTCTCGGGACATCCGATGCTTGCATTCGTGATCGACAGCTACCGCTCCGCGCAAGACGCTGGGCTGTTGTGGCTGTTGCTGATCGGCTTCTGCGTCGCGGCGCCGGTCACGGAGGAATTCGTGGTGCGTGGCCTGCTGTATCGCGGCTGGTCGCAGTCTTTTCTCGGTCCGATCGGCACGATCGTGCTGTCGTCCGCGCTGTGGGCGCTGATGCACCAGCAGTATAGCTGGTACTATATTTGCCAGATCTTCCTCGTCGGTCTGATCTTCGGGCATCTGCGACGCCGCAGCGGCTCGACCTGGCTCACCGTGATAACTCACGGCTTTTTCAACCTCGCGGTCATAGCCCATACTGCCCTGAAACTTGCGTACTTCTGATCTCACCCGACCAATGCGATCGCGATCGGCATCGTGATCGCCGCCAGAATGGTCTGCAGCGTGATGATCTGCGCCAGCAAAGGCGCATCGCCGCCCATCTGCCGGGCCAGCACATAGGCGCTGGATGAGGCCGGCACCGCCGCGCACGCGGTCACGATCGCCAGGTTCGAGCCTGACAGCCCGAACCACAGCGCCAGCGCGACGGCGATCACCGGCATCAGCACCAGCTTGAGGAACACCGCAACCGAAGCGGCAAGGCTCGGGCGGAACAGGCCTTCGAGATGCAGGCCGGCGCCGGTCACCAGCAGGCCGATCGCCAGCGAGGAGCGGCCGAGCGCGTCGGCGACGTCATGCCAGAGCTTTGGCAGGGGGAGGTGGGTGACGTTGATCAGGAGCCCGATCGCGCAGGCCCAGATCAGGGGATTGCGCACGACCGTCATGGCGATGGATCCGACCGATTGTTTTTCGGTCGAGGCGTACCGCGCGAGCACGCTGACGCTGAACACGTTGACCAAGGGGATGATGGCGACCATCGCGACCGAGGCCAGCGCCAGTCCGGCATCGCCGAACAGGCTGCCCGAGACGGCGAGCGCCACATAGGTCTGCCAGCGGATGGCGCCCTGGAACACCGAGGTGAAGGCGGGTCCGTTGACCGCGCCGCGGGCGAGCAGGGGTCGCAGCGCCAGGCACAGCAGCGACATCAGCAGCGCCGACAGCAGCAGCGCGCCGCCGACGCCTGCGACCGGGACCTTGCTGAGGTCGGCCCTCACCAGCGTCTGGATCAAGAGCACCGGAAACAGCACGTAATAGGTCAGCCGCTCCAGCCCGTGCCACTGCGTCTCCAGCCGCATCAAGCTCCGCTTCAGTATGAAGCCGAGCACGATCAGCAAGAACACCGGCAGCAGCGCCGCGACCACCACTGCCATCTTCAGCGCTCGCCGCGCAGTGTGGCGAGCCGGTCCAGCGCGCCTTGCAGGATAAAGATCGCGGCATGCTCGTCGATCACTTCGGCGCGGCGGGCCCGGCTGACGTCCATCCCGATCAGTTCGCGCTCGACGGCCGATGTTGAGAGCCGTTCGTCCCACAGGCCGATCGCCAGATCTGTGAGTTTGGAAAAATTGCGCGCAAAGGCGCGGGTCGATTGCGCGCGCGGACCTTCGCTGCCATCCATGTTGATGGGCAGGCCGAGCACGAAACCGACCGCGTTGCGCTCGCCGGCAATGGAAAGCAGCCGCGCCGCGTCGGCCTTGAAGGCTTTGCGGTGGATGGTCTCAACGCCGGTCGCCAGCCTGCGATCGGCGTTGGAAACCGCGACGCCGATGGTCTTGGTGCCGAGATCGAGGCCGACCAGCGCACCGCGCTCGGGCCAATGCGTGACCGCTTCGATCAGAGGGAGGATGAGGGCGGGCATGGACCCGCATAACACGCAGCTAGTCTGACATGCAAAGCCGGATGCGGCGTGGCGTCCATGCGGGAACGCCACGCCATCCGTCGAGATCGTCTTAGCGAATCGCGACCGGGTTGATCATGCTCTGCACGCCGCCCTTGAAGCGCGGCTGGCCGAGCACGAACAGGAACTCATAGGCCTTGTCGGCTGCGAGTTCGGCAGTATTGATGACTTCGAGAATGTAGGTTCCGTTCATTGGCAGCAGGATCTGGTGCACCTCGAACACGTTCTTCGATTCAAACGGTATCACTTCCAACCCCCAGGTATCGGCGCCTACGGCAACCACGCCCTTGCCGGTGAGATATTTGGCGCCTTCGACGCCAAGGCCAGGCTCACCTGAGTTGAAGCGCTTGTCGTCCTTGCCGATCAGACTAGCCCAACCGGTGTGAAAGAGGACGACGTCGCCCTGGCGGATTTCCACGCCTTGTTTCTTAGCGACTTCCTCGATCTCCTTGACGTTGAAGGCGGTGCCTTCTTTGACCACATCCGTACCGTAGTGAGCGGCCATGTCGAGCAGCACACCGCGGGTCACCATCGGTGGCACTTTCTCGATGCCGAGTTTCTTCAGGCCGGTGGGATCGGCGAAGTCGAGCAGCTTGTTGCCGTTATAATAGACGTGCTCCACGCCGATATGGCCGAGGCCGTCCATCTGGCTGCCGACGCCGACCCAGCCTTCGATGATGTCGTCGTTATAGGTGGTCTTGCTCGGCCCAAGGCCGGGAATGCCGGCCTGACCGGGCTGGACGACGGTGATCTTGAAGGCGCGCGGAGGGTAGGCGGGCATCTTGGAGTCGACCGGGAAGCCGAGCGCGTAGGTCTTGCCGGTCTTGACGAGGCCGGCCGCCTTCACAACGAGCTCCGGGGTCATATAGTTGGCGGCGCCGATCTCGTCGTTCGGTCCCCATTTCGATTTCGTCCAGTCTTGAGCGCTTGCCGTTCCAACCGTTCCCAACAGGGCAGCCGAACAGCACAGCACGAACGCGTGGCGCATCGCAGATCCTCCCAGAGTTGACGTTATGGTTCTTGGTAGTCAGCGCCTCATACTAACGTAGTAGTGTGCGACGATCCAAAAAGTTTTTGATGCGGCTATTGCGATGGAAGGCCGCGAGCCGGTCGTGCAGCGCAAATCTTCTTTGTTACAGAAATGTGGCGCCGATATTTCGCACAGCGGAACGTCGCGCGCGACGAGGCAACGCGATGGATGCACTGCAATTGTTCGGCTTGCTCGCGGTGACCGCGATGCTCATCCGCTACGCGCTGGAAGACCACCGCCGCTGGTTTATTCTGCCCTTTGCGGCGGCCTGCGCGCTGGGTTCAATTTACGGGTTTCTACAGGGGGCCTAGCCGTTAGGGTTGGTCGAGGCGGTCAGGGGCGGAGGCGGGCTGCGGCGCTGAAATCTCAGGCGGCGATGACCTCGCCGCTATTGTTCAGGCAGGCGGTAAAGCCTTGCAGCGCGCTATATTGATGTGCGCTGCGGCGCTGGATGAAGAGGGTGTCGACACCAGACTGAGCGGCCTTCAGCTTGTGGACGTTGACGGTCTCGTTCTTTCCGACAACGGCACGGGGCAGCAGCGTCACGCCCATGTCAGCGGCGACGCAGCCGATCATGCCGTCTAGCGTGCCGAGTTCGAACCGCGCCGAAGACGGCCAGCCGAACTCGGAAAACACCTGTTCGAGCCGCTGCCGATAGCTGCAGCCGGTGCGGAATACCAGGGCGGTCGGCCCCGATTCTGGCGTGCCCGCGCGCAAGGCGGCCAGATTTGCCCAGCGCCTCGACGTCACCAGCACGAGTTCTTCCCTGAAAGCGATTGTCGAACTGAGTTCGGCGTGGTCGATCGGACCGGCCACAAATGCGCCGTCGAGCGATCCGTCAAGCACGGCCGCGACAAGGTCTGCGGTCGGCGAGGTGCGCAGGCTCAAGCGCACCGCTGGAAAGCGGCGGTGGAATTCGGCGAGCAAGGAAGGCAGCCGTACCGCAGCGGTGGTCTCCATCGAGCCGATCGACAACGGCCCCTTGGGCTCGCCATCGTCGCGCGCGGCCAGCACGGCTTCGCGCGACAACGCCGCCATCCGCTGCGCATACGGAAGCAAGCGGCGGCCGGCGCCGGTCAATGTCATGCCGCGGCTATGCCGCTCGAACAGTGCGGTGCCGATCTCGGTCTCCAGCGCTTTGACGCGCTGGGTGACGTTGGATTGCACGGTGTTGAGTTCGTCCGCGGCGCGGGTGATGCCGCCGAGGCGCGCCACCGTCGAAAACGTCACGAGATCGCTCAATTCCATGGACCGGCCTCCGTTTCATTATAGCGATGGCAGCGTTCTATAGTATTCATTTTATGAGAATGATATGTCGGCTTATCGTGTCTGTCCAGATAGAAGGGTTTGGACATGTCGATCAGCACGCCATTGACGGCTCTCCTGGGCATCACGCATCCGGTCCTGTCGGCGCCAATGGACGTGATAGCCGGCGCACGACTGACGGCGGCAGTCAGCGCCGCCGGTGGTTTTGGCATTTTGGGTGGTGGCTATGGCGATAAGGCCTGGCTGGAGCAGGAGACCGCCAAGCTCAGAGGCGTATCCGCTCCCTTTGGCATCGGCTTCATCACCTGGAGTTTCGCCAAACGGCCGGAGCTGATGGACATCGCGCTCGCGGCACGGCCGCGCGCCATCATGCTCTCGTTCGGCGATCCAAAACCCTTTGCGACCAAGATCAAATCCAGCGGCGCGCTGCTGATCTGCCAGGTGCAGGACGAGGGCATGGCGCGGCAGGCGCTTGACGCCGGTGCCGACCTGCTGATTGCGCAAGGCAGCGAGGCCGGCGGACACGGTGCCTCCCGCACCACCATCGACATCGTGCCGGCGATTGTCGATCTCGTGGCGGGCCGGGTGCCGGTTGCGGCGGCGGGCGGCATCGGTGACGGCCGCGGGCTGGCGGCGATGATGATGCTGGGAGCGTCCGGCGTGCTGCTCGGCACGCGCTTTTACGCCAGCCAGGAATGCGACGGCGCCGATGAAGCCAAAAAGCGTATCTGCAACGCGACCAGCGGCAGTAGCATCAGGAGCATCATCTTCGATATCTCCCGGAACAATGTCTGGCCGGCGCCGTTCAACGGCCGCTGCCTGATCAATGATCACGCGCGCCGCTGGATCGGTCGCGAGGTCGAACTGATGCAAAACGTCACCGCGGTCGCGGCCGAATATGCCGCCGCGAGAGCCGCCGGAAATTATGATGTCGCCGCTGTCATCGCAGGTGAGGCCGTCGGCCTGATCCATGATATTCCGTCGGCGGCAGTGATCGTTGACAGGATCGTCGGCGAGGCCGATCAGCTCCTGGCTGGACGGCGCAACTCTTCCGCAGCAACAAGAGCCTGATTCAACTCATTCAAGCGAGCAGACCCATGTGGCCAGACCGCCGACTTCTCGATCTCTTCAAGACCGAATTTCCGATCGTGCTGGCGCCAATGGCCGGCGTGATGGACCAGGAGCTGGTGATCGCGGCGGCCCAGGGTGGCGCGCTGGGTTCGCTGCCATGCGCGATGATCACGGCGGAAAAGGCGCGCGAACAGATCAGCATCGTGCGCCAGCGCGTCTCCACGCCGCTCAACTTGAACTTTTTCTGCCACGCGCCGGTCGCGGCCGATCCCGCGCGCGAAGCCGGATGGAAGGCGCGGCTCGCATCCTATTACAAGGAGTTGGGCCTCGATCCCTCAACGCCTGTCACTGCCGCGAACCGCGCGCCGTTCGACGAGGCGATGTGCGCGCTGGTTGAGGAGATGAAGCCGCAAGTAGTCAGCTTCCATTTCGGCCTGCCGGATCCGGCGCTGGTGAGGCGGGTCAAGGCGGCGGGCGCCATCGTGATGTCGTCAGCCACGATCGTAAAAGAGGCGATATGGCTCGAGGAGCACGGCGCCGACGTCATCATTGCGCAAGGCGCCGAAGCCGGCGGCCATCGCGGCATGTTCCTGACCGAGAATATCGCCCAGCAGCCCGGCACCTTCGCGCTGGTGCCGCAGGTCGTCGACGCCGTGAAGGTGCCTGTCATCGCGGCCGGCGGCATTGCCGACGGGCGTGGGATCGCGGCGGCGTTTGCGCTCGGAGCTGCGGGCGTGCAGATCGGCACGGCCTATCTGCGCTGCCCGGAATCAAAGGTGTCCGCGCCGGCGCGGGTAGCGCTTGCCCAGGCGAGTGATGATGCCACCGTGATTACCAACGTCATGACGGGACGGCCCGCGCGCGGCGTCGCCAACCGCGTGATGCGCGAGGTCGGACCGATTTCGCCGGATGCGCCTGATTTTCCGCACGCCGCAACCGCACTCGGTCCGCTGAAGGCGGCCGCCGAAAAGCTCGGCAAGGTCGATTTCACCAATCTCTGGGCCGGGCAGGCGGTGCGGATGGGCCGCGAGATGCCGGCCGCAGAACTGACGCGGGCGCTGGCGGGCGCGGCGTTGGCTAGGCTGAGTTCGCTGGCTTAGCGTCCGGCGGCTGCCGGGGTCGTTGTGCTAATGCGCCGGCTCGTCGCGTTTGACGACGTCCAGGTGCTCGACGGCGAGCGATCGATAATGCGCGGCCATCTCTTTGTAGTGACGTTGCGAGATTGGATCGGTGGCGCTTTCTGCGCGCCGCTCGAACATCTCGGCTTTTTCCTGAAGCTCTTTCGCTTTGGACATGGCGTTGCCTCACGTTCGTCAGGCTAGACACGCCAGATATAGGATCGCGACGCCAAGCACGCCACCGATCGACCACAGAGCAGGATCCCAACTTTCCGTTACACCGTCGTGTTCCGTTGTCCACATGGCACGGCCTCCAGAGTGATGGCCGAGTACACGCCGCGACTGTTTCAAAACGACTGCGTCAGCCCGCCAAATTGGTTTCGTCGGCGGCTTTTCCCTGTCGAAACCCCGGACTCCCGGCGCGGGCCGCAACGGCGGCACTTTGATGCGGCCTTTGAGCCCCGTTTGGCGGTATTTTGGCCCCAAAATGCCGGCGGGGCGGTTCCCCGTGGTTGCGGCGCAAAACCGGGCTCTGCTATACGGCGGGTGCGATCCCCCGATTGAGGCCTTATATTAATGCCCGTTGATGCCGCTACCGTTCGCCGTATCGCGCATCTTGCGCGAATTGCGGTCGCCGAGGCCGAAGTTCCCCACCTGCAGGGCGAACTGAACGCCATGCTGGCGTTCGTAGAGCAGCTTTCGGAGGTGAACGTCGACGGCGTCGAGCCAATGACCTCGGTGACCCCGATGGAAATGAAGAAACGTCCTGACGTGATCAATGACGGCGAGATCGCCGACGATGTCGTCAGAAACGCGCCCGACACCGTGAACCATTTCTTTCTGGTGCCGAAGGTCGTCGAGTAACATCGTGTTTTCGAGCGAAGTGGATACCGGTTCGCGTGAAGAAAACGCGTCAAACAAAAGAGTCTTAGAGATCCGCGATGTGCATGCTCTGCGACGATGAAAAGGCCTACCAGGCCTACATGAACTATCTCGACGCGATGGAGCGCCAGGGCAAGGTCGCCGATCCCGACAAGGCGATGGACGCGGTGCTCGACGCGCTCGAGGCGTCCGAGCTGACGCGGCCCAAGCAAGACGACCCCGCGAGCGACAAGACCCTGTCTCCATTCTTCTGCAGCCCGATCAATAAATGACCGATTTGATTTCGATGACGATCGCCGAGGCCAGGAATGGCCTCGCGAACAAGTCTTTCACCTCGCTTGAACTGACCGACGCGCACCTTGCCGCGATCGAGGCGGCGCGCGCGCTCAATGCCTTCGTGCTGGAAACGCCGGACAAGGCCCGAGCCATGGCGCGCGCGATCGACGCCAGGATCGCAAAAGGCGAGGGCGGCCCGTTGGCCGGCATTCCGCTCGGCATCAAGGACCTGTTCGCGACCAAGGATGTGCGCACCACTGCGTGCTCGAAAATCCTCGGCAATTTCGTGCCGCCTTATGAGTCGACAGTCACTTCGCAGCTCTGGCGCGACGGTGCGGTCATGCTCGGCAAGCTCAACAACGACGAATTCGCGATGGGCTCCTCGAACGAGACCTCGTGCTTCGGCCCGGTGGTCAATCCGTGGCGGCGCGAAGGCTCCAATAGCTCGCTGGTGCCGGGCGGCTCGTCGGGCGGCTCAGCTTCCGCGGTGGCCGCACTGCTTTGCATGGGCGCGACCGCGACCGACACCGGCGGTTCGATCCGCCAGCCGGCGGCGTTCACCGCCACCGTCGGCGTCAAGCCGACCTATGGCCGCTGCTCGCGCTGGGGCATCGTCGCCTTTGCCTCCTCGCTCGATCAGGCAGGGCCCATTGCGCGCACCGTGCGCGACAGCGCGATCCTGATGCGCTCGATGGCCGGTCACGATCCCAAGGACACGACCTCCGTCGATCGCGCGGTGCCGGACTACGAGGCCGCGATCGGCAAGTCCGTCAAAGGCATGAAGATCGGTATTCCCAAGGAATACCGCCTCGACGGCATGCCGGCCGAAGTCGAAAAGCTCTGGACCGAAGGCGCGGCCTGGCTGAAGGCGGCTGGCGCGGAGCTCGTCGAGATATCGCTGCCGCACACCAAATACGCGCTGCCGGCCTATTACATCGTGGCGCCTGCCGAGGCGTCGTCTAACCTGGCGCGCTACGACGGCGTGCGCTATGGCCTGCGCGTGCCCGGCGGCTCCATCGGTGAGATGTACGAGAACACCCGCGCCGAAGGTTTTGGCGACGAAGTGCGCCGCCGCGTCATGATCGGCACCTATGTGCTCTCCGCCGGCTATTACGACGCCTATTACCTGCGCGCGCAAAAAGTCCGCACCCTGATCAAGAAGGACTTTGAGGATTGTTTTGCGAAGGGCGTCAACGCAATCCTGACGCCGGCGACGCCGTCAGCGGCATTCGGCGTCGGCGAGAAGGGCGGCGCCGATCCGGTCGAGATGTATCTCAACGACATCTTCACGGTGACCGTGAACATGGCGGGACTACCGGGCATCGCCGTTCCCGCCGGCAAGGATACGCAGGGGTTGCCGCTCGGCCTGCAACTGATCGGCCGGCCTTTCGACGAAGAGACGCTGTTCTCGCTCGGCGAAGTGGTGGAGCAGGCGGCCGGGCGCTTCACGCCGGCCAGATGGTGGTGAGGCCATGGCAGATTTCAAGGCCAGCCTTTCCGATGACGCGCCGCAGCCGGCGCTGAGCCCGTCACTCACCGCGTTGTGGTGGGCTGCCAAGGGCAATTGGGACGCGGCGCATAAGATCGTTCAGGACGAATCCTCGGCGGAAGCGGCGTGGGTGCACGCCTATTTGCACCGCGTGGAAGGTGATCTCGGCAACGCCGGTTACTGGTATCGCCAGTCCGGCCAACCAGCGGCGATCGATTCGCTTGAGGCAGAGTGGGACCGGATCATCTTTACACTGCTGTTGGGAGAACGGACATGACGGCGGCGAGCGGCAAGCTGATCAAGGGCCAGACCGGCGATTGGGAAATGGTGATCGGGTTGGAGGTCCATGCCCAGGTCACCTCGCAGTCAAAACTGTTCTCGGGCGCTTCGACCGAGTTCGGCGGCGAGCCGAACACCCACGTCTCGCTGGTGGATGCCGCGATGCCGGGCATGCTGCCTGTCATCAACGAGGAATGCGTTCGTCAGGCAGTTCGCACCGGCCTTGGGCTAAACGCGCAGATCAATCTGCGCTCGGTGTTCGACCGCAAGAACTATTTCTATCCGGATTCGCCGCAGGGCTACCAGATCAGCCAGTACAAGTCGCCGATCGTGGGCGAGGGCGTGGTCGAGGTCGAACTTGACGGCGGCCACAGCGTCTCGATCGGGATCGAGCGTCTGCACCTGGAGCAGGACGCCGGCAAATCGCTGCACGACCAGAGTCCGACCATGTCCTATGTCGACCTCAACCGCTGCGGCGTGGCGCTGATGGAGATTGTCTCGAAACCGGACATCCGCGATGCCGAGCAGGCCAAGGCCTATGTGACCAAACTGCGTTCGATCCTGCGCTATCTCGGCACCTGCGACGGCGACATGGAGAAGGGCTCGCTGCGCGCGGACGTCAACGTCTCCGTGCGCAAGCCCGGCGGACCGCTCGGCACCCGCTGCGAGATCAAGAACATGAACTCGATCAACTTCATCGGCCAGGCGATCGAGTATGAGGCGCGGCGCCAGATCGAAATCATCGAGGATGGCGGCGTCATCGATCAGGAGACCCGGCTGTACGATCCGGGCAAGGGCGAGACGCGCTCGATGCGCTCCAAGGAGGAGGCGCACGACTACCGTTACTTCCCCGATCCCGACCTGCTGCCGCTCGAGTTCAGCGAAGCCTATGTCGCCGGCCTGAAGGCCGAGCTGCCGGAATTGCCGGACCAGAAGAAGGCCCGCTTCATCGAAGGTTTCGGACTGTCGCCCTACGACGCCAGCGTGCTGGTGGCCGAGCGCGAGAGCGCGGACTTCTATGAAACCGTGCTGGCCGGGCTCACCGACAAGGCGCGCGACGGCAAGCTTGCCGCCAACTGGGTGATCAACGAGCTGTTCGGACGCCTCAACAAGGAAGGCCGTGATATTGCGGGCTCACCGGTCTCTGCGGTGCAACTCGCGGCGATCGTCGACCTGATCGGAGAGGGCACGATCTCAGGAAAGATCGCAAAGGACCTGTTCGAGATCGTCTGGCAGGAAGGTGGCGACCCTCGCGCGCTCGTCGAGACGCGCGGCATGAAGCAGGTCACGGACTTGAGCGCGATCGAGAAGGTGGTCGACGACATCATCGCCGCCAACCCGGACAAGGTCGCGCAGGCGAAAGCCAAGCCGCAACTCGCCGGCTGGTTCGTCGGCCAGGTGATGAAGTCGTCCGGCGGCAAGGCCAATCCGCAAGCCGTCAACGATCTCTTGAAGGCGAAGCTCGGCATCTGAAGCGTCCCGTAACGGGACGCTTTTCGCGGTAGCTCACGTTGCGATCGACGCGCGAAAGCGTGCATCGATCGCGCATCGCGGATCAAAAATCATCGTCACGACGGACAACGGGCCTTGCGAATCGGTCGCAGCGATTCGTCCAAAAATTCGGTTCTGGCGAGCGGCGATGAGACGTGGACGCTGAATCCACGAAAATATTTTCATTGCCAAAATTTGCGACTCAGAGTCCGCGCAAGCGGCTTTTGGGCGGTCTCGATGAGTCGCGATAACGTCGTTTGCGCACCAATCATCACATGCGTGAATCGCGAAAACATCTGTAATACAAGCGTTTCCTCCAATATTGACAAACGCCGATGTCGGTCGTTGCTGCACTTTTTGCATCGTCGTACGGGCGTGTTTTGGTGGCGCCGACACCAGCTTCGCGCGCGCTCTCACATTGCTGCGTCAACACTTCCTTAAGCGGGACGCTGTTTTTTTGAATGTGTTGGTGTATTCGGGATGTAGTGCACATCGATTCCCGAGTGCACGCAGCGAACTAAGCCATCTCACTTACATTAGGAGGGCAACATGGCCAAGAAAGCTAAGAAGGCAAAGAAGGCGAAGAGCGCAGTGAAGAAGACTGCGAAGAAGACCCGCAAGGTCGCCAAGAAGAAGAAGTAACTTCGTCTTGAAAAAATTGCCGGCGGCTTGATGCCGGCACGTCACACGAGCCATCAGACGGTTTGCTTCTCTAAGCAAACATAGCTCGGATGGCTCTGGTCGACGAAAGAGGGTGTCGGCGAGACATCAGGTCAAACGGCTGGATCGACTTTCGGGAGAGTTCGCTTTCCCAAAACCGGTCCGGCAGAAGAAACAGGTTTTCTTCGTTCGGTGCGGAATCTTTGCTCCGCAATTTCACTGGGCCCAAAGCCCCGACTGAAATCTGGTCCTGACGTGTTCGCCGACGCCCTCGTTCCCCGGAACGTCTCCTGTTCCCCGGAACGATAGCCGCGCCTTTGGTGCCCGGCATTCGATCTTTCCAAATCCTTTACATGACTGCCCCGACCGCCCGTGGCCCGCGTCGGGCTGCCGCAGATCGTGCTCATGCGCCACCGCACGCCGTTTGCGCCATGCGCCCGCCGATCCATCACGGGAACTCTTGCGCTGCCAGGTTCTCCGTTCGCGCCGATGACGACGCGCGCGAGATGCGAGACGTCGCAATGGTTATCGTTGTGCGAAACGGCAGGGTAAACCGGTCTTCACGAATCCTCACTTGTTGCTGCGGCACAGGGACTTCTGCGATTCCTCACCGGCGCCGGGGCGCTTCACGTTTACACCCCGTTCATCGCGATATTTAAACTGCCCTTCAAATTTGATGGGCCATGATCATCCCAACAAGCCGGCAAACGGCGTGGGGCATAACGGGACGTTAGACAGTGGACAGGGGCCGCGCTCGGGGGAGGGCGGCAACAATAAAAAGGGGAGACTACGATGTTTCAGGGACAATTCGATCTGGAGACGGCGACACCGGTGGAAACCGCAATCCCCGATTTGCTGTTCGAGCGCGGCCTGTATTGGGCGAGCGGTCGTTCCGGCGTCGTCAACCTGGTCGCCGCCCATAAATGGTTCAATCTCGCCGCCCTGAAAGGCCGCACTGACGCAATCTCGATGCGCCGCGAAGTCGCCGAGATGATGTCGGATGTCGAGATCGCCACGGCGCAGCGCGAAGCCCGCGCCTGGATGACCTCGCACTAAGCCGGCGGGCCGCCTGGAGTGCCTGGTGTCAGTTAACCCGACACCGGGAGCATCCGGACAAACCCTCAGTGCCCGCTCAGCACCAGCGTCTTGATGGGCAGCAGCAGGGCCTGAATCCGCAACAGAATCGCATGCACGAGGCCGGTGGCGTCAACGACGTGCAACGCGAAGCTCTTGAACGCGCTGAGCTTGCCTGACGCGATCCGTTCGTGATTGCTGGTGTAGGCGTTGGCGATACAGCTGCTGCCGGGCGTCACGCCCTCCAGCCCGCCCTTGTAGATCGGCTCCATGAAAACGAGAATGGTGCCAGGACGCACGGTGCTCTGCGCCTCGATCAGCTGTTCGCCGCCCCTGAACTGGCCAGCCGCGATGTAGTCCTGCACATTGGTCACCACCATCGGAATGATCGTCCACGGCTTGGAAATGCAGGTGGCCTCGGCCACCATTCCGACTTTCATGACCTGAGCCTCGATCTGCCCAAACCCAGCCGACAGTGCAACCCGTCCCGCGCCCTCCGGAATCAGGACGCCGGCCGTCCGTATCATTGGATTGACGATATCGCCCGGCCTCAGCCCGAACTGCTCGACCCGCCCGTTGAACCCTGCACGAATGAAGGTCTTGTCCAGATCGACCTGCGCTTCGGCCAGCGCGGCCTCTGCGCTGGCTTTCTCGGCGGGGAGGAGGGCGGTGACGCGAACCGCCGCGGATTGTTTTGAAGCGTTGGCGGCATCTAGCGAGCCCTGCCGACCCGCCTGCAGCACCTGGAGCTTTTCGATGTCACGCTGCGGAACGATGCCGGGATTGCGTTGCTGGAGGTCCCGCTTGGTATTCAGCTCGTCGGTGGCTTGCTGATAATCGCCCTGAGCCTGCAGGATCTGCCCTTCGGCCTTGAGAACATCGGCCTGCGCCGACAGCATGGCGGCATCGACTTCGGCGATCTTGCGTTTGGCCGTCAGTAGCGCTGCCTCCTGCTTGGAACTGTCAAGTCTGAAAATCACCTCACCTTGCTTGACGGCCGCGCTGACATCGATGTTAACCTCCGCCACCCGGCCGGCTACTTCGGACATGATCGGGACGGTCCGATAGTACAACGTCGCCGACGAGGTCGATGGATGATAATAGAAGATCATCGTGATCAGCGCGACCGTGAGCATCAGGCAGCCGATGATGCCAAATCGCAGCTCGAACCAGACCGAATAAAGCGTGATTTCGTGGCCGATGCGCTTTCCCTGCCGATAGCGGCGATAGAGATAGTCCGGCAATATCGTCACGAGCGAGCAGAGGATGATCTCAAGCATGACTCTTTGCCTCACTCTTGGCAGCGCCGCTGTCAGTGACGGCCGCGTGGCCTGCAGTTTCTGGAGGCGGCTCGGTCGGGTCTGGTTCAGGCGGAACGCCGGCCAGCTTTTCAACCGATCCGGCGATCCTGCGCAGCGGCGAAGCGAAATCCGGAAGATCGATCATGGCGAGGAACAGGCCGATCACCCAGAACAAATGGTTGTGCGTGAACAGCGCCAGCAGACCCAGCACGGCCACGATTTCAAACTGCAGCTTTTGCGACTTGTGGGCCAACCGCTCCGGCAGCGTGTGCAGGTGCAAATAGAAATTACCGACCGCGAGAATGGTGCCGATCAGGAAGATCCCCATAACGACCATCAAAACGTCGGTGTCACCCGGCGCCGTGATGAAACCTGGCAGATGATGGGGAGCGGCTGGATGAAGAGCTTCACTCACGCAATTCTCCACGTCTAAAAGGCAGGCCGAATAGCCAGCAATGCGCGAACGAAGGCATGGACGGCCGCCCGGCTAGGCGCTGCCATCTTTTACGTAAAGCGAGAACTTGGCAAGCACACAGCGCGTCGCTTCGGATGAGCGTTTGGGCTCTGATTTGTCTTCCGCAACGCGAAATTGGCCGCTCGACTTGCAATGATCGTCTTTCAAACAATGTGAGGGCATGGGTCCACATTCTCAGGGCACGAGATGCCCGAGTTTTGCGTCATTTTCCGCCCGCTCGGAAAGGAGAGGGCGCAGGGAAGACCGGGTGCGCGCTGCACCCGCGGTCTCGCGTGCGGTTTGCACAAAACAAAGTGCACACGAGCATACAGGGCAGCGGGGAACACCCGGCCTTCCCTGCGCAATGGCTTTACGGCTTATGCCGTGCTCTC
>NZ_JAFCMA010000019.1:0-166840 GCF_018130125.1 Bradyrhizobium sp. AUGA SZCCT0177
CGGGTTACCAAGGTTGCCGGATTTCTCCGCCCGACCTCGCCATAACTCTATGGCCGTAGTCCACGCTGCCCAGCCGAAATGTCGAAGCGGGAATCTGGTCTGATTGCTCGAAACCAACAGGCCGTAATGGCTAAGGTTCCCGGAACTTCCTCGCGCATGCGGTTGTTGAGCGGCTATTCCGTTGAGGATGGTTGCGGTGCGGTTGGTACGGAATGAATGGCGCGCCCGGGTAAAGTCTTCGATATAGCCGCAACCGCTTTGCACTACTAACGTTCGGCCGCGAACAATCTGACCGTTTCTGTGAGGCCTTTCAGGGAATGACTACCTTCGTCATGAAACCTGATGTTTGATCCTGCGACAAGATCACGGACTGTATTCGACACCAGAACTTGCCCGGGCTTTGCCATCGTCGCGACACGCGATGCAATGTGGACCGCAATTCCGCTCAGATCGTCATCGGCCATTTCGACCTCGCCGGTGTGAAGGCCGGCCCTTACCTGCAGTCCAAGAGCTTCAACGCCTTCATTGATCGCCAGAGCGCACCGGATTGACCGAGCCGGCCCGTCAAAGGTTGCCAGGAAGCCGTCTCCCATTGTTCTCACCTCATGCCCTCGATGTCGCGAAATCTCCCGCCGCACGAGCGCGTTGTGCCGATCGAGCACATCATGCCATGCACGATCTCCGATCGTCTCGGCACGCTTGGTTGAGTTCACAATGTCAGTGAACAGAACCGTCGCGAGCACGCGATCAGATTCGATTGCGGATCGCGAGCCTGTCAGAAACTCTTCAACCTCATCCAATATCCGTTCTGTTGCGCCGGTCCACAACATGTGATCGCTGCCGGGAAGCTCGAGATATTTCGCGTTCGGGATTTGCCGGGCCATGAACCGCCCGGCTTCAACGTTGACGCGAACGTCCCCTTGTCGATGAATAATGAACGTCGGCACCCGGATCGACGGAAGGATTGGACGCACATCGATTTCGCTGTTCATTCGCATAAGCGCGACAACTGCGGAGGGACTTGCACCCAGGCGTTCAAAACGGGCCCATGACAACTTGAACGTCTCATCGGATGCCACACTGGGGGCGAACAAACGGAGGCTCTCGCCGGTGCCCCAATTTTTCTCCAAGCGTTCCAGGGCGGCATCTATCCTGTCCGGGGGTATAACCCACGAGAGGAAGTGGCCATAGGTGCCGTACAGGACCAACGCTCGGGTGCGCTCCGGGTAGGTTGCTGCGAACAAGACTGACATCGCGCCACCTTCGGAGATGCCGAACAGGGCAGCCTGTTGCGAGCCCGCGGCATCCATGACCGCGCGAACATCGTCCATGCGCTCTTCGAGGGTTGGCACACCAACCGTTCTGTCGGAAAGCCCGGTGCCGCGCTTGTCGAACATGATCAGGCGGGCGAAGGCCGCCAAGCGGGTCCAAACCCGCGCCCGATATGGCTCCTCCCAGGCGACGTCGAGGTTCGAAATGAAACCAGGAACGAACACGAGGTCGAACGGCCCTTCGCCGACGACCTGATAGGCGATGCGAACATCACCGCTCTTTGCGTATTGGGTTTTCGGAACCATTGCGCATCACTTCACATAAAGTGGCGTGATCGGCTTCGTCGCATTCCGTGAGCAGGTTCGACCTAAATCTTACCAGTTTGCCGCGGTACGCGGAAGTCAAAACCGCGTAGCCCAGCCTCAGCATGCGGTAATCGGCTGCTGCCTCAATCAGGTATCACTCAAGCCAATTTGGATTTGCAGGTGAAGCTTGCCAGTCTGGGCGGCACGGCTCTTGGCGGATCCCCCGCCGATTCGCCAAACTAATCTCGGACTAGGTCAAGAAATGGAGGAAGGTGGTTTTGGCGGCCAACATCAAACGGGAATGAGTAGCAAGCGGAGTCGCCAAACTGACGGGATTTGGCCCAACACACTTGATTCCGCTTCTCTCACACGATTAGCTCAAGCCGAACGTTCGGGAAAATCAGATGCCGCGCATTGTTGTCCTCGGTGCTGGCTTCGCGGGGCTCTGGGCCACCCTGGGTGCGGCGCGCAAGCGCGACCAGATCGGCGCGCCGGCGGCGGATGTCGAGATACTGGTCGTCGACCGCAACCCCTACCACAACATCAGGGTTCGCAATTACGAAGTCGACATCGGCGAGGCGGCGATACCGCTCGCCGAACTGCTCGACCCGGTCGGCGTCGATCACAGGGTTGCCGAGGTGAGGGCGGTCGATCCCGTCAAGCAGCGCGTGAGCGTCACCACGAATGGCGGCAGCGAGGTCATCGCCTACGATCGGCTGGTGCTGACGCTCGGCAGCCAGCTCGCGCGCCCCGCGATACCGGGGCTGGCGGCCTGTGGCTTCGACGTGGACAGTTATGCGGCGGCCGTCCGGCTCGAGGCGCACCTTGCCGCATTGGGCGGGCAGGCGGATGCCGGAGGCTGCGCCACGGTGGTCATCGTCGGCGCGGGTTTTACCGGCATCGAAGTCGCGACCGAGATGCCGGGCAAGCTTGAAAAGGCAGGCCTCACCGGCGAGCGACGCATTATTCTTGTTGATCCCAACCCCGTTGTTGGCGTGACACTCGGAGAACAAGCGCGCCCGATCGTCGGTGAAGCGCTGGCGGCGCTGGGTGTGGAAACGCGGCTCAACGTTAGAGTCACGGCGATCGATGCGAATACCGTCACGCTGAGCTCCGGCGAAGTCATCCCGACGCGGACGGTGGTGTGGTGCGGCGGGATGCGGGCAAGCCCGGTGGCGCAAACAATTGATGTCGAGCGGGATCGGCTCGGCCGTC
This sequence comes from Bradyrhizobium sp. AUGA SZCCT0177, assembly GCF_018130125.1. Lineage (NCBI taxonomy): Bacteria > Pseudomonadati > Pseudomonadota > Alphaproteobacteria > Hyphomicrobiales > Nitrobacteraceae > Bradyrhizobium > Bradyrhizobium sp. AUGA SZCCT0177. The sequence continues at coordinate 2,793 of NZ_JAFCMA010000019.1, forward strand.
TCCACGTGGATCAGTTCATGCGCCTCACCGGTGCGACAAACATCTTTGCCGCCGGCGACGTGGCTTCCTGCGTCGTGGACGGCGAACATGCCACCGTGATGTCCTGCCAGTTCGCGAGGCCGATGGGCCGCTTTGCCGGAAACAACGTTGTCGCCGATTTGCTTGGGCAGCCGATGCTTCCGCTTGACATCGATTGGTATGTCACCGTGCTGGACCTCGGAGCCTGGGGAGCGCTGCACACCGTCGGATGGGATCGCCAGCTGCACGCCTCCGGCGCGGCTGCCAAGGCGACCAAGCAGATTATCAACCGGCAGCGGATCTATCCGCCGCGGACGGGTGTACGCGCGGACATTCTGGCCGCCGCCGCGCCGACGGTGCAGAAGCCGCCGCCAACGGCGCGCTAGCAGAGGGGATAACCCTCAGCGCACTGCCGCATCACCGCTTTCCTTCGATCTCGATCTCGACGAGATAGGGGCGATTTCCCGCAATGGCTCGCTCCATGACCGCGGCAATGTCGCCGGCCTTCTCGACCCGTGTGCCTTCGACGCCCATGCCGGCCGCCAGATGCACAAAATCGAGATCCGGTCCCGTCAGGTCCATCTGCTGATAGGGATGCTGCGTTCCCGCCTCGAAGTTCTGTCGCCAGACGTCCACGTTATGCTTGAGGATGCGATACTCCCGGTTTGAAAGAATGACGAACACGATCGCAAGCTTGTGGTGGGCTGCGGTCCACAGCGCCTGAATGCTGTACATCGCCGAGCCGTCGCCGGAGACGGCGACCACCGGGCGATCCGGCATCGCGACCTTCACCCCGATCGCGCCGGAAAATCCCTGACCGATGCCGCCGCCGCGACCGCCGAAATAATCACCGAAGCCGCGATAATCGAACGATCGCGCCAGGTCGAGGCTGGCGGTGATGCTTTCGTCCACGATGACGACATTGTCAGGCAGCCCCCGCCGAAGCTCGGCCGTCACCCGTGCCATCGAGCTTGGCTCGCGGTTCCAGGCTTTCTCCAGCCGCGCCCGGTACGCCTCCCGATCGCGGGCGCTCGACTCGGCCAGCGCCTGATTGCGGCGCTCTGCGGCGAGCCTGAATGCGGCGCTTTGCCGGCTGCTTATGATGTCAGCCAGTGAGGCGATGCTGGCCGCCATGTTGCCGACGATGCCGCTGTCGAGGCGGTGATTGAACGCCAGACGCTCGGGCGATTCCTCGATCTGGACAACAACGGCGCCGTCGGGGAAATGGCTGCCTTCCGCATACCAGATGTCCTCGAAGAACGGCCCGCCCAGCAGCAAGACGAGATCGGCATCCGATAAGGCTTTACGAACCTGCGCGGCGTCGGCCGGGAGCGATTGGCGATAACTCGGATGGCGGGTCGGAAACGGCGCATGGGCGCGCAACCCTTCGAACCACACCGGCGCGCCGATCGCCTCCGCCAGCGCGACGAGCGCTTGAGAGGCCCCTGATCGGGCGACGTCATCGCCGGCGACGATCGCGGGCCGCTGCGATTTCAGAAGAAGCGAGGCCAATTCCTCGATCCCTGCGGGGTCCGGCTGCGCCGAACGCCACAATTTATCGGATGCGATCGCCCCGACATTGGTTTCCTGCTCCAGCACGTCGATCGGAAGCGAGACGAAGACGGGTCCCCTGGGCGCATCGGTCGCGACCTTGAAAGCGCGCCGCAGCACGGGCGCGATCTCATCCGCACGTTCCACCTGCGCGCTCCATTTGGTGACCGGCGCCGCCATGGCGACGAGGTCGTGGCCCAGCACCGGGTTGGCCAGCCGCATGCGCGTATCCTGCTGGCCGGCGGTCACGACGAGCGGCGAATGGGCTTTGAGCGCGCCGTAGATCGCGCCGATGGCATTGCCGAGCCCCGGCGCGACGTGGAGATTGGCCACAGCCGCGCGGCCGGTGGCCTGCGCATGGAAACTCGCCGCGCCGACCGCCACGCCCTCATGGAGGGTCATGACATATTCGATCTGCGGATAGCTCATCAGACTGTCCAGCAACGGCGTTTCTGTCGTCCCGGGATTGCCGAAGATGTGGCTCACGCCGTTCGACACCAGCGAATCCATCACTACACGCCGTCCGCGCATTAACTTGCTCCCTTTCAGGCTCGTTTTTTTGGACGATAACACGCAGGCAGCGTCCTCAATACCGTTGTTTGTGGCGAGCGGCCGAGCGTGCGCCGTGCAGCGAGCTCCCGGGCGCGCATGTGGGTTCCTCCTGACGCCCTACGATTGTTGGAACAAACCTGGGGCAGGCTGGTTTCGTTTGCTCAATTGGAGAGAATGCACCGATGAAGAAGCTCTTCTTGACGGCGTTCGCTGCTGCGCTTGCAAGCAGCACTTTCGCGCTTGCTGACACCCCCGTGACACCGGCCGAGGCCGAGAAGATCAAGGCTGTCCTGGAAGGCCTTGGCTGCACGGGTGGCAAGATGGAAAAGGAAACCGAGGCCAGCAGCTACTTTGAAGTCGATGACGCCAAATGCAGGGATGGGCAGTACGACATAAAGCTCGACAAGGACTTCAAGCTGATCGCAATGATCCGCGACTAAGCGGGGCGGGACAGAGCTTTGGTGATTTGCCCGTCGGGCTGAAGTGGCCACGAGTTGACGCCGCCTAAATAGCCATCAAAAAGCTGGCGCCTGTGTCGCACCCCGCGCATTCGAACGTGCGCAGTTCGATGTGGGAGCTGCTTGGTTCGATGAGGGTCAGCTTCATCGGCTTGCCGCATGTGGCGCACGGCAGCTCCGTGGTTTGGAAATGGGTACAGCTCGGCGGTGGACGCGCGATTTTCATGGTTGCCTCTGTCGACCTCGCAAGCCTTGTTCAATCCTCCCGGCCGACGCCGCCAGCTCTGTTCAAGACGTCAAGGGCAGGGTTTGAATTATCCAAACCGCGCCCTGGTCAGAGCTTACTCTGCTCGACGACATCGCAGCCCTGCGGTCCGTCAACCTGGCGGAAGACACCGTCATCGATATGATAAACGTGTTCCATCATGTGCCTCGATTGCAAGACTCGATTGCAAGAATAGGCGCAGCTTCGTATTTTCCTGCTTCTCAACGGATTTTGAATCGGCTGGGGACGATGCTGCAGCACCTATTCAGCGTACGGGTTACCAAGGTTGCCGGATTTCTCCGCCCGACCTCGCCATAACTCTATGGCCGTAGTCCACGCTGCCCAGCCGAAGGTCGAAGAGGGAGTCTGGTCGGATTGCTCGAAACCAACAGACCGTTATGGCTAAGGTTCCCGGAATCCCCTGACAAAGGCCGGATTGATTTCTCAGACAGACCGACATTGATCAGGGCGGCCGCCGACATATAGCCGTCCCAAAGCCGGGTCAGTTCGACGACTCAATCGTCGCGGGCGACCAAGCTGCCTTCGCTTGCGATCTGAATGGTGCGGTGGCCGAACATTTCAACCGCATACCGGAGCCCACCGGCCCGATCCTTGAATATCGCAACGACCGTTCCCTCGGCGTGGTTGCTGAATGCTTGATGGACCTTGTCACCGATTACGAATCTGGAAGCCATGGCGAATCCTCCACCCGACAGGCTTTGCCTCCAGTCAGGCTTAGATGCGGCTTCTTTGCGATCCATAAGTTGTCCCCGGCGATGTGAAGTGCCCGGGTTCGGTCCCAGGGGCAGACTCGGACATGGGCGCTTAGAACTTCGCTCTTCAAATGGGGACTGACGGATTCAATTTTTTCGGATTCAATTTTTTCCGACTGAGCTAAATTGACCATGCGGTGTTGCCGAAGCAGGCCATACTCAGACCATGACCTGGAGGCGACAATGCTGACCCATCAAGAATTCGCATCGCTGCTTGCGGTTGGCCATACCGCCGTAAATGACCGTCCGGCGGTCATCCCTGCCGAACACAGCGCCCGACTGATCGCGTTAGGCTACATGGCCGATATCGATGGCAAGTTGCGCCTAACCACACCGGGCAGAAATCGGATTGCTGCCGGAATCGCAGCTTTGGCCTCGTAGCGGCGGTGCGTCCGGGCGCCGCTGTCACGTCGGGTATTCCGATCATCGCTCAATATGGCGGTCAAGCAATGATAGCGCTGACGGGTTCGTCGTTAGTGCGAAAAGAGGATCGGCACGGGTGGCTTCGATAACAGGCTCTTGGTAGCGCCTCCGAGGATGAACTGCCTTAGCCTCGAGTGGCCATAAGCACCCATCACAAGCAAATCCACCCCGTGGGACAGCGAATACGATTCAAGGACGCTGCCAATCGGCTTGCCCTTGGCTTCGATCCTTTCCAGCACAACATCGATTTCGTGCCGAGCCAAGTTCTTTGCAAGTTGCTCGGCAGAATGCTTTGTGTCCATGTCCTTTTCATCGACAATTGTGACCACATGGACCTTTCTCGCTCTTTCAAGAAGCGGAAGAGCGTCCGATATCGCGCGGGCGGCAGCTCGGCTGAAATCCCAAGCCACAGCGATCGTGCCAAGCTCGAACGAACGTGACCGGGGAATTTTCGGCAAGACCAGGGTAGGCTTACCTGATCCAAAAATAACCGCCTCCGCGTACATTTGATCGTCCGAGTCCATAACTGGCATGATGGTCAGATCGTGCAGCCGGGCATAGTCGACAAGCAGGTTCGGGACCTCAGTCGGGGTACATTTCTGAAGGATTGCTTCGTGAGGAACGCCAGCCCTTTCCGCGGCTTTGTCGCATGCCGCGAGCAGGGTCTGGGCATTGTGCCGGCTCTTGGCGCCTTCACCCGCAATGATCTCGGGAAGATTGGCGAACGAGCCCGAAAGGAAATGTCCGGGCACCTGAACGTGCGTTTCGCAGGACAGCGCTGCGAGATGCGCGCCGAGGACCGCAGCGATTGAAACCGCATCGTCGACTACCGATGAAGGAGACGGCTCGGGATAGCTGGTCAATGTCACGAGAATATCTTTGAAAGCCAAGACTTCCTCCTCATAGCAATGCCGCGATCGCCCAAATCCTGGGCGAGGTGCGCGATGATGATGGCGGGAGCGCCGTGGCTCTCAGTCACCGATAGCGGCGAACAACGAACGCGATGATAACTCCTATATGGGCACCAGACTCGGGAAAGCGAGCTGAAGAGTCCATGTCCGAGATGGGTCAAATCGCCACTGGTCGCACGTTCGAGTCCAGACAGCGAGTTCTCGCTAACGCCGATCGTTGTACTGGCTAAGGCTCAAGCGATTTAAGGAAGCTGATGAAATCGCCAACTTGCCCGGGATCCAACCTGAACTCGGGCATATTCGCATGACCGGTGGAAAGCCCTTCGCCAAGCGCTTCTTCGAGCGACTCGACGGGATACCGCAGGTGGAGAGTTCGAAACGGCGGGGCAATGGCTAAGGAACTCAGGGTGAACTTATCGATGGAATGGCAATGCGAACAGTTGGCTTGTGCAAACGCCTTGCCCGCAGCGGCGTTGGGTTCGGCGCTGCATAAGGTTGCATTCACCAACACGCTTAGTGCGATAGCAACAGAGGATACGATACTCACCTTGAGTTGGTGTAAGTAAATCAAATAAGACGCTCCCGGCCAACGTGCCTGTTATGTCCGTCCAGAGGCCCGTGACACCCTCTTATGCTAACTGCGTCGGCGTTGCGGGATGAGCCGTTTTCGGATGGTGGTCGTGCAGGTACGACGCCAGATGTTTTCCGACGATAATGTCCCCGGCCATAGCGGTTTCGAAAAGGTTCTCCTGCACGTCGCGAGGGAGGTCCGGCCACAATGCGAGCGCGGCCTTGCCCAGCAAGCGCTCGAACTCGAGAGTTGAGTTAGCTATCATCATTGGACCACTCTATTTAACGCGGGCGGGGCAATCGGCCCTGCCGCCTTTATTCCGGTTCGCGGTGAACAAACTCGCGATAAATCTCTTTTCCACTTTCGTTGACAACCAATATCTCAAGGTCCTGGTCGTCCCGCAGGCTGTTGTCCCGGAAGTCCTGCGCGATCTCCTTGCAGTGCCTGATCGCTTCGGCATTGGTGTTGAACTCGATGCCGATGCGGTCTCTCATCGGGACGCCGTCTTTCATGTCAAAAAAGAACTTTTGCATGGTCAATGCTCGATTGCAGGGATCGTGGCCAATCAAACGCGCTACTTCGGTATCAGGCGCCCATCATGAACTTCGTGAGTGGCCACGTATTCGCGACGGGCGTCGATGGCGCGTTGATGCCATACGATTGCTTCGTCGATCCAGTAGTCATGACGTGTTGGATCCTCGTGCGCGTTCTCACGACAGGTTGACGCTTTGGCGATGCACTCGTGGCGCCGATACATCAGGCTATCAATCCGCCACGTTCCAACCATGCATCAGTCACCGCGCTTTCGATGATGTGCTGTTGAACCCTCCTGCAATGCGGGCAAGTAAACGTTCGCAGGTCCTGGCCCGTATCGCTCGGTTCGATAGCGGTCAACTTCATGGGAGAACCACAAGCCGTGCATTGTGGACCCTGGCTTTGTCTTTGCAGCATGGACGTTACCTCAGTTCGGTGTTCTGAGTTCTCCCCCGAGCCATCCGACCACCTTCGACTTCAAGGGATCCGACACAATGACGCTTGTCTGCACGCGATCGCATTTAGGGCATTCGAACAGCCGGTGCTCGAAGCCGATCGGCCCCGGCCAAACGCGCTCCAGCAACATCCGCGTTTGGCAGTGGAGGCAGCGCGGGCGCTCGATCGCGATCAGAAATTGTTGGGATGAAGTCATGATGCTTCCCTGAATTGGGCGGGAGCGTTCCAGAACTCTCAGTCACCGGTAGATGCCGAAGCGGGCCGGTGATGGAACCAGCTTGGCACTCCCCCGGTCCCCCCGTCTGTTCCATTTTGCTCACATTCCGAAAGTTAATGAGTTGGAGGCCTTCCAAAATGGCGATGCACAAGCGTCGCGTCGGGGCCGTCCCAATCAGGACCCGGCATATCTGTTTCGCATAGTGGTCAAAATTGAGCAGCGCCAAAGGCAGGGATGTGCTGACATTTGCATAGGACGGGTGCGCCATTCGGCTGCGCCCGGCTCTCAAAGACCGGCCCCAGCAGGAAGCCAGCCCCTGGCTGGGGCCGCTCTCATCGCGGCGCGCCGGCCGATCACATCGCCATTGCGATCACCAGAAATCAACGAGGCCGCATCGCGGCGCGACGTCGTTTCACGTTCACGGTCGAACGTGGTGAACTTGGACAGAATGACCCCGGCGCTTGGGCTTGGGGGCTGGTCCGCGCCGGGGCCACGCTTGGAAACGTCGCCGTTGCGGACAGCGACGTTCGGCTTCAAGCCGATCACATTCGCTGCGGCGGCGCTGTTCTCTTTTGCTCACTTCCAACTATAGGGACCAGAAATCCGGCAACGTTGACCGTTCCGAAAGGTCCTGGAACTTGTGCGAGATGCGGCGGTTGGTCCGCTCACAGGAGAGTTCAATGCATAAGGATGGAAAGCAAATAGTCGAGACAGCGGTGGAGGCCAGAGGTGGTCTCTTGGGCAGACCCGTTCTCCTGGTGCTCATCGTGAGCTGCGTTCTGGCAGTTGCCGCACTTGTCGTGACGTATTCAGGGGCGTGAAGAGGTCCTTTGAAGGGGGCGTCACGGTTCGCGCTTGATCTCGGGTTTGTCGTACAGGACCGCATTCAACAATGAACTATTGACCTCAATTTTTCCGTTGTAGCTGATGAAGCCGAGCTTGCGGAATTTGTTCATGAAGAAGCTCACCCGGGACCGGGTGGTGCCGATCATCTCGGCCAGGGTCTCCTGGCTGATATTTGGGATGATCGGCTGGGGACTGCCTTCCTTGCCGAAATTCGCCAGCAGAAGCAGCAGGCGCGCCAACCGCTTTTCGCTGGAGTTGAAGAGCTGATCGATCAGGTCTTCCTCAATGCGGCTGTTGCGGGTCAACAGATAGGCCATGAACATCTCGGAAAACTTCGGTTGATCGTGAAGGGCCGCGAGCATTGCGGCCTTCGTGATAGTGGTGACCAGGCAGTCTTCCATCGCGGTCGTGGTCGCGATCCGCACCGAATGGCCGTTCATGCAGCCTTCGCCAAAGAACTGGCCGGCTCCAAAAATCCCGACCACCGCCTCTTTGCCTTGCTCAGATATGACAACAACCTTGACCCGTCCGCTCTGAATGTAAAAGACGGTGTCTGCCGCGTCGCCCTGGGCGAAGACGACCTGATCCTTATGAAATTCAAGGATCGTTTTGCCCTCGCCCACGACGGCGAGAAACGCCTTGGGATCAAAGGCAATCTGATTGGTGTTGTTAGCCATGTCCGGTTTGATCCCGCGGCAGGACATCTACCTTAGCCGTTTTGGCCGTAGCGGTCCGGAATTTAACTACGTCCGAGGCGGCCCTACTTATGGCCATCCACGGCATGGGCGGCCAGCCACTTTTTGTCGCAGGCGAGCGAGCGCATCGAAGCCGCAATCTGCCGGTGCTCATTGCGGGCTGGCCCGGGCGGCATGGAGCGCGAGTGCCTGATAAGTAGCCGGCGCAGTTCGTAAAGCTCCGCCATCGTGTAGCGCTTGGTTTCGACGGCGTTATTTTCCACAAGCTCGCGAGCCCATGTCATCTGCCTGATCTTCCGATGTGGGGTGACGATAGCATCATGCCGCGTCGCAACACCGACTCGCTGGTCAAAATTGCTCACATTGCCAAATAACGGGAAGAGGAACCCGCTTCGGGCATCCGCGGCGGCTCACTTCGGAGATTGCAGGTGAACGAGGCGTGAACCGACAAATTCAAAGTGGTCCACGGCGGTTCGCGTTGCTCCGAAAGTGCCCAAACCGTACGCTCAATCCACGATTTTCCAGTACGAGTCCTTGCGGATCACCTTGCCGTCGCGGAACGTATAGAAGTCACAACCCTGGACCTCTTTTCGCGCGCCCTCGCGGGTGGTGCCCGTGAGGGTCCATTTTGAGATGCCGGTGTCGGCAGCCGCGTCCACAAAATGCGCTTCGTTGCCGTAGTGGACATCGGGCAAGCCTTCAAAGCGCGTTGCCAGCGCTTCCCGTACATTCCGTTTGCCCTCGAAACGGGAGCCCCACGGGCTGCTTCCCCTCGGCATCTCCAGCACACAATCCTCAGAAAAACACGCCATGATGCGATCGAGATCGTGCGCGTTGAAGGCTTCACACAGCTCCCTCAGTGCGGCGCGAATGTCCATTTGCCGTCTCCATCCCGTTTGGACAGTCTTGCCTGCACTCACATCAGAGGCCAAGCGTGACCTCGGCCCAGCGCATCACCCTATCGCCGTTGAGGAACTCGATCACGCTTCGCTCGGTCGCCGCCGGCCGGTCGTGGCCGAGCACAGCGGTTGCGGCGATCATGTCGCAGCGTTCGTTGAAGACGACCGATATCGCCGTTTTGCCGGGCGGATTGCGCGCGTTGAGCGTGTAGGCGCGGCTGCGGCCTTTCATCCACGCAATGTTGACCGGACGACCGGCGCCGAGCGGCGCAACGTCGCCGACGAGAACAAGATCTCCCATGCGATCCAGATCTTCATCATCGGCGACGCCGGTCGTGCAATTGCAGAACCCGATCTTGGCACGCAGATAGAGGCTCACCTCGGCGCCGCAGTCAGCCGCCTTGCAGCGGAACGCTTTGCCCTTTCCCCACTGATCGATGGGAAAGGGCCAGGCCACCTCGGTCCATACCGGCGCGGTCGCAGTTGCCGCCGCGTGCCGTGGCAGACCGAACCACGCCAACGCCGCCGCGAGTACGCATCCCAGCGAGGCTGCTGCGACGGCGATAGCTACCCTTTTCATTGCACCACCGTTCTGGTCGCTGGAGCAGGATGACTTTTCTTCGAATCGTCATCCGGCTCTATCTTTTTGTTTGAGCATGATCTTTTCGGAAAACCGGTGCCCACTTTTGCGGATCATGCTCTAGTTGCTGGCGAGATACGTCTTTGCCGCCGCGACCTCGCGCCGCTCCGTGTCGGCGTTCGCCGCGAGCGCCATGAGTTGCTGATAGTTCTGTCGCGCCGCCGCCTTGTCACCGAGCGTGTCGGCGGCCTTGGCTGCACCGGCGTAGCCCTGGAAGCGGTTCGGCTCCTTGGCCTTGGTGGCCTCGAATGCCACAAGCGCCTCCTTGGCCATGCCGCGATCGAGCAGCATGGAGCCGTAGAGCTCGCGCGCCGGCGCCATCGGACCTGGCGTGACCACATGCTTCTCGGTCAGGTCCTCGGCGTCCGCTGCCGCACTCATGGCCTTGAGAGCCTCGTCGTACTTGCCCTCCGAGTGAAGCACCCAGGCAACGGCGACCTGATGCTGGATGTCGACGATCTGCGACCAATAATTATCCTTGGCGTCGCGTAACTTGTCGCGCAATTCCGCGAGCTTCTGGACATCAGCCTTGGCGGCTTCCGGCTTGCCGGAGCGCGCCGCGCCGAGCGCGCGTGCGAAATGCGAGATCGCCATCGCGTAGTTCAGGCCGCTCGGCCTGACGGATAGTTGCGAGGCGGCGTCCCAGTCGCCGCGGTCGATCGCAAAGCGGGCCGGCGAGGCCGCCAGCGCGTAGTCGGCGGCCGCGACCGTCACCTTGAAGTCGGTCTCTTTGATCATGTCGTCTATGACGGCGCGCGCCTGCTGGTCCTGGGCGAGCTGAAGATGGGCATAAACCATGTAATCCTGCGCGTGCAGGTAATTGCCCACCGACTTCTCGGACTTCGCGGCTTTCACGGAGGCGGCGTTGGAGACGATCGATTCCTTCCAATAGCCGACGCGGGTGTAGATGTGCGACGGCATGTGCTGGGCGTGCGGCGCGGCCGGAGCGATCTTGGCGTAGCGGTTGGCGGCGTCGAGGCCTTTTTGCGCAGTCGCCGGATAGTCGTAGAGGTGGATCAGGTAGTGCGTCACGCCCGGATGCTGCGGCAGCCGTACGGACATCGGCTCCAGGATTGCGGCGCCCTTGGTCTGCTGCGCGTAGGTCTTGTCTTTCAAATCCGCCGAGGTGTTGAGCGTGATGGCGTAGGCAATCTGAGCCTCGTCATCGTCTGGATATTTCGCTGCGATGTCGGCCTGTTTGTCGCGCAGCGCGCGCATGCGCTGGGCATGGGGGATCGTTTCGTGGTCTGCATACATCACCATCATCGCATCGATATAGTCGCGTTCGCGCTCGGTCTTGGCTCCGATCTCCCTGGCTTTGGTGATCGCGGCGAGGCCGGGCGCAAGATTCGGCCGCGGAATTGCGGCGTGCGGATTGTCCATCATCGTGAGCGCGATGCCCCAATACGCCATGGCGCATGTCGGATCAGCCTTGATGGCCTCCTCAAAGATCTCCTTGGCATTGATGTACCAGAACGAGTGCTGGTAGCGCATCGCGCGATCGAAGCGACGCTGCGCAACATCGTTGCAAGAGGTTTTGAAGCTCACGTTACCGAGCTGCTGATCCACGTCGTCTTGCGCGGCGACCAGCGGCTGAGACGTAGAAAGCATAAGAGCCGCGACGGCGACACCGAATGGAGACTTCCGCATGGATTTGCTCCCTCTGGCTCATCTGGCAAGAATGGATGCCACTATACGACTTTCGGTCCTTTGCCGGAACCACCCGCATCATGGCAGTGTAATTGACCTTTCGGTCCCTCCGGGCATTCGGCGTAGATGCGTCCCGGCGAGTTGCTTTTGGGCTTCACTCGATCAGCTGGTCCGCGAGCACAAGGATTGTCGGCGGGAATGTGAGCCCGAGAGTCCGCGCAACCCTGACATTGGCGATCAGTTCGGTCGTTCCATAGCGGCGAATGGCCAGATGTCGGCAATTGGGCGATCTAGATGCCACGCATCTTGTGATCGGCCCAATTCTTGAGATCGCGTACCGTTAGGACCTCGAGGAACGGGTTAGCCCTGACAAGTTTCTGGCGGGTGGTTCGACCGGTCGCGTCAGCGGCCGCCATGACGGACGCGGCGTCGGCATGTTCGGCGCCGGACAGCAGAGCGACGGCGCCAGCCGGTCCGGCAAAATAGGCCAGATAAAGCGAACCGGACGTGAGGGGCAGACCTCGCTTATTCAGTGTCCTGGCATATTGCTCAAGCAGCCGCGCAATGATCTCCCGCGTAAGTTCTGCGTCCTGCCGTAGCTCCAGGAGTTCCTTATCGCTGCGGCCCTTGATCAGATCGCGGCGATGCTTTCGGATGGCTTCGAGCCATGTGTCATCGAGAAATTGACCAGCCCCTGTGGCGCTGGAAAGCTTGTTCTTTTTGTTCGCAATTCCCGCCGATTCGACTTTGATGATGCGCTCCACCAGAGCCTTGACGTCGATTGACTCGATTGTCTGCCGGTTTGAATAAGTACTGCGAAAGATGTAGGCGCCTGCGATAACAGCCAACGCAATCGCCGCCGCTAACACGATCGCGACGATTGCCACGTTGAACGGATCTCGCGATCTGTCAGGTGCGCCCCGCTCGTCCGGGCGAGGCGGCCTGATTTCGTCCACACGGGCTCCGCCCCCAGATCTACGAGCGAGGTCGGCCGGTTCGGCGCCGGCCAACGCGACATTGCACGAAGGCCATTGCGCTAGGTCTGGCATCGGGAGGACAAGTTCAATGCTTGAAGAAGACCATCGAAAGCATTCGGACGACACGGCCTGGCCGCGACCGTCGGCTTCGGCCGGGCCATCCTTGCAGCTTTGTTGGGATTTGTGGATTGAGGCTCGGGTTTGTCAGGCTCCGTGTATTTGGATCCAGGTCGTAACTTCCCGGCAACGGGCTTTTTGCCGCCTGTAGCGCTCCCGACAGTGCTCGGCTCCTTTTCTGGAGTTAAAGCCGTTGCATCCGGCGGCGGTGTTGGTTCGACGGATGAGATCGGCTGAACCGGTGCTTCATGCTGCAAACGGTGGACTTCGCGCCGGTCAGCCGTCTCCAGGGTGTCACCTGATACGCTGACGCCGATGGTCAGTTGCTCGAACCGATCTGGCGCAGTTGTCTTGGTGCGTCGCGGTGTCCCCAGCTCCATGATGGTCAGAGCGCTGAGGCCGACAACGAGGAGACCTGCCCTCATCATGATCTGCTCTTCCAGAACGAAGGTGCTTGCCCCGAATAGGGGGAAATAGTCTGCCCAACGTCGCAGAACGATTTCTAGGATCCAATGCGGCGGGTTAGCGGCAGAATTGACTTGCGCGCAGGAGCGACGAAGTAAGTCTGACAACAGGGTTAATGCACGGAGGCGCGAGTGTCTCTGCGCAGGGGCTCAATGAAGGTTGAACAGCTCTCTCACCAGCTGCCCGGAAATGATGTTCGCGAACGACAACCTGGTGGGCGGTGCGACCGGTGCCGGGCTGCTACTCGCGACCACAGGCGTTTTGATTTGCGTATGGGGCGATGACGGGTGTTTGGCTGCAGCCTCCTTCACCAGTCTCTTCGTGGCTTTTGGCTTGCTTTTTTCCACGCCAGTAACCGACGCATGAGAAGTTATCGGCGCGTATGATTGTGCTTGCGCGGGCGGCTCGTCCGGCATGGCATCGGCGGGCGCGGGCGGCGGAACGATCGTCGGAAGGTTGGTGTCGATGACGATCCGCTCCGGCGGCTGCTGCAGAGAAGCGATCCGGATGACCGGCCTGTTAACTTCGTCACCGGCGGGCTCCGCCGAGGGTTGCGGAAAGAACCAGTTGGCCACGAACAGCAACACAAGCAACGATGCGCCGACCCAGGCTATGTATCGTCCGAGAGGCATGACCATCTCCGCCACAGAACCTGACGAGAGCAAACGCCGTAATTCCTGACAGTCCGTAACTGAACGTGGTTACTGCCGGAATTGCTGTTGCCGAGTTCGATCACGAACTTCCGTGAGCTACTCGGTGTAGATTTGATGGGAGTTCGGCAGGTCCGGGAATTGACTGCCTGCTACCGATGAACCGGCATACGCGCATACCGCGATGACGAGCGCCCTGATGATCGTGAACATTTGCTGCCTCTTGCTGTTGGAGGCAGCCTAGAGCGGATTTGTTTCGGACGGCTTAGGGAAGGTGGTTTTCACGTCATTGACCGACTTGGTAAACAGTCTGCTTGTATCCATTTTCCGTAGAGACGCCGTCGGCGCAGCCCGTGCTGCACCGCATCAGGACCGCCAGCGCTTCTCCTGCCCGTGCAGCGCAGCGGACCTCGGCCCCTCAGACGTGCCAGGTCTTTTCAATGCCAAGTCGGCCTGAACGATTTAGCCACCGCCAGCGCAGCCCACTCGTCGGTTTCCAAAGCAATTTTCTGTGCGAGCATGACGTCGCCGGGCACCAGTGGCTGGTTTGGCACAAAACACCAACCGGCTTTCGGGCGCCCATATTGGTCAAGTTCATGAATATTTGTCGCTGTGCCATAACAGATCCGGTATCGCTTGCCGGTCTGGCAGCCCGTGACTTCGAAGTACCCGTATTTGTTGAACTGAACCAGTTGTTCGGGCGATAGCCACGCTTGCAGCAACCTTATGCCGCGCACCTCCCTTTGAGGGCAGCCCAATTCCCGATATTGAGCCCGCAGCAATTGCCAGCGGTTCGCGCTATCCGCCAGCAATTGCCTGATGTTACGGACCGCATTACGTAGCGTTGTCTGCAACATGAGACGCTAACCGCCGACTAGCCTTGGATAAAACAGGGTTTCTTCGGCTTTCGGATCGAACCTGCGGGTTACCGTCGGATCGCCAGAGGAGTTTCTGATTGCCGCTGTGAAGCCGGCGCCTGTGAGCTGTTCGAAGCGCTTTTCCGCTTCAAACAACGCCTTCGCGTCGTTCGCATCAAACTCATGGCGGGTATCGCCAGTGTGGTCCATAACGATGTGGGTTGCCATTGCAAACACTCCTTGGGGTTCGCACCATCAGCAAATCTGCAATGGCAGAAGTTCCGAAAAGTTCCAAAGGCTCGCCAAAATACAATTGCCGCCCGCCGGCGAGCTCAAAAATGGGCGATTCATTTTCGAAATGCGGGCAGGATGCAATTTTCCGCCGCGCTGGTCGAAATTGCTCACATTCCGAACCGGGATAGGGCCGCTCAGGGTAATCCGCGTCGCTTTTGGTACAAGTATGGGCTGGGTGGGCGGCTACCCAACTGCTAATGAAATGGGCCTGCCACCGTCATAGCCATCACCGGCTGGCACACCCGACAGGGTGTCGCTCAACCTCACTCCGCCCGCTTAACCTCACCACGCATATGGATGCGAATAATGACCCTGACGACCTACTTGCTGTACCTGGCCGCCGTAGCCGTGTTGGTGCTGTCACCCGGCCCAACCATGCTCACTTGCATGACGACGGCGCTGAACGAAGGCAAGTCAGGCGCGCTGGCAGCTGCGGTTGGCAGCATCAGCGCGGTCCTCGGAGTCATGGCGCTTTCGGCGCTGGGCCTCGGTGCATTGCTCGCGGCATCGGAGCTTGCCTTCACCGTGGTCAAGGTGATCGGTGCGATCTATCTTATCTGGCTCGGCATCAAGACGTTCGGCAGCACCGCTGAAGCCGTCGATATCAAGAGGGCTCCAGCGGACAGCGGCCGGCGCTTGCGCACGCACTATGTCAGGGGCTTCCTGGTCGGGTCGAGCAATCCCAAGGCCATCCTGTTCTTCACCGCGTTCTTCCCGCAGTTCCTGAACCCGGTCGAGCCGTTCGCGCCGCAATATGCCATCCTCGCCGTTACCTTCATCGCATGCGAATTCAGCGTGCTGGCGATGTGTGCCTTCGGCGTCTCCGCGATCGCCCCCGTCCTGCGCTCCAGCTGGCACATGCGCTGGATCAACAGGGCAACAGGAGGGCTGTTCGCAACGATGGGTGGCCTGTTGTTGTTCAGCCGGCGTCACGCCTGATACTGAAAATTCAGGGAGGCCGGCCCACGTCCGCTTTGCACCCGCGACGACCGAGCCGGAACAGCCACTTCTACCCGGCGAACATCAACCGCGCCGCGCCGCTTCGATCGCGGCTACGTCGATTTTCTTCATGGTCATCATGGCATCGAAGGCGCGCTTTGCTTCAGCGCCACCGGCCGCCATCGCCTCCGTCAGCACGCGCGGCGTGATCTGCCAGGAGACGCCCCATTTGTCCTTGCACCAGCCGCATGCACTCTCCTGGCCTCCATTGCCGACGATGGCGTTCCAGTAGCGGTCGGTCTCTTCCTGGTCGTCGGTGGCGATCTGAAACGAAAACGCTTCGGTTTGCTTGAACATGGGGCCACCGTTGAGGCCGATGCAGGGAATGCCGGCGACCGTGAAGTCGACGGTCAGCACGTCGCCCTTCTTGCCCGAGGGGTAGTCACTCGGTGCGCGGTAGACGGCGTGCACGGCGCTGTCGGGAAAGACTTCGGCGTAAAAACGGGCGGCCGCCTCGGCGTCCTTGTCGTACCATACGCAAATCGTGTTCTTGGCAGTCATCTTGGCCATTTCTCATCCTTTCGCTTCGCTTGGGGCCGCTTGCGGTGTCCAGGCCAGCCCGATCGGCGTGACGAAACGACGAACTGGGTCGGCCGAATCCGACACCGTCCTGCGTTTTTTTTAGGTTGAGTTAAAGGGCGCCAACCTGTGTCTTCCACGTTCGACGACGCGGAACCTCCGCGCGTCGTCGCGCAAGTGGCGGCATATCAACCAAATACGCCCGACCAAGCCAGCCCGAAGCACACCATCAGGGCGCCGCCGAGCGCCAGGCTCGGCCGATCGGTGACGGCAAACGCCACGGGATCGTCGTGCAGCTCGCTGCGGCCGCATTTCAGCCAGATCCGGCACACGAACAGGAACAGGATGGCCGGAAAAGCCCAGAGCCAGGCGGTGTTGCCATAAAAGCTCTGCCGGAAGGCGTCATTGATGATGTAGAGCACCATGATGAGCACGGCGGCGACCCCGGTCGCCATGCCGATTCCCATGATGAGCGGCAGGTCGATGGACTTGTAGCCGCGGCCACGGACTTCGGTTCCGCCGCGCTCGATGACGCGGGCGACCTCGGTGTGGCGCTTTGCGAAGCTGAGCGAGGCGAACAGGAACATCGCGAACACCAGCAGCCAGGGCGACGGCGGCGCGCCCGACGCCACGATGCCCGCGCCGAGGCGCAGCGTGAACAGTCCGGCCAGCACGAAGCCGTCGAGAATGGGGATACGCTTGAGCGCGAACGAATAGAGCAGGGTTATCGCGAGATACAGCAGCACGACGGCAACGGTTGCCGGTCCGGCCAGCGCCGCAACGGCTAGCCCTGCGAACAGCCCGATCGGAACGGCGGCGATCGCCGTTGCAAGCGGCAGGCGTCCACTCGCCAGCGGCCGGTTTCGCTTCGACCAGTGGCTGCGGTCGTCGGTCAGGTCCCAGATATCGTTGACGAGGTAGGTCGATGAGGCGACCAGGCCGAGGGCGAGGAATGCGCAGGTTGTCGCGTAGACGGCGTCAACGTGGGAGACCAAGCCTGCGAGGATGAGCGGCACGAAAACCAGCGCGTTCTTTGCCCATTGGTGCGGGCGCATGCTGCGCACCAATGCACGGATTCGGGACGGTCGCGGGAACACCCTGGCGACGGTCGCAACGCCTGCGGCGGCGTGCTCGACCGAACTTGCCGCTTCGACGACGATGGCATTTTCGGCTACGCGCCAGATCGGAATATCGGCGCGCGCATCGCCGGCGTAGTCGAATCCGTCAGGGAATCGTTCGGCGAGAACCTGTGCCTTTGCTTCGCCTTTCAGGTTGCGCAAGCCGTCGCTGCCGATGACGCCGCGAATGAAGGCGATCCGCCGCACGACCTTTTCCGCGACTTTGGCGTCGGCGGCGGTGGCGACATAGACCGGCCGTCCGCTGGCCGCGATATCGGCCGCGTAGGCGAGCAGTTCTTCATTGAACGGCAGAACGTCCGGCTCGATGTTGGTTTCCTCGGCGAGACGGCGCTTGAGATAGGCGCGGCCACGCAGCATCCACAGCCCGATCTCGAACAACCGCCACGGCGCGGCTCGAAGCAGCGCGAGCACGGTTTCAAGCAGCATGTCGGCGCGCACCAGCGTACCATCGAGATCGAGGATCAGCGGCCGCGGTTGCGGCGCCTCGCGCGGATCGGAGAGTGCAAGCGGCAGGGGTAAGGTGGACATGCGGGCCCTTTCAGCGGGTACGGCTGTAGAAATCCCAGCAGGGATGCAGCTTGTGGCGCGTGAACTCCCGTTCCAGCACGGTTCGGAAGGTCGCTGGATTGGTGTCGGTCGCGCCGGGGAGAACACAGGTACGGAAGAACACACCGTCCGCGTCCGCCAGATAGGCCGACGCTTCGGTCACGGAAAACGCAGGCACCGTGCGCCGGAAATCCATCGCCAGGGTGGTGCCGCGCGCGGGCGTCAGGCCGAGCAGCCGCGGAAAGGATTCGGCGAAATCGATGGTCGTATAGCGCTGCGCCTTGGTCGCGTAGCCGAGCCGCTGAAAGTTCGCTCCGGCCTCGGCAACGCTGACAGCCCACGCCGCGCGCGTCGCCGGGCTCGTGCTGCCGGGATCGCCGTCGAGGTCAAAGCCGTTGTTGGCGGTCTCGTCGAGGAAGGGCAGCCATTCGGATTGCAGGCGCGTCATCAGCCGGGAGCCGGCGAGGGTGGCTGTTGGTACGCGCATGCCCGGAAGGAATGTTGAAAAGCCGTGGTCGGTCGTGCCCTGCTTTTCCCTTACAAAGGTCGAGACGACGCGCTTTTCGACGACGTCGGCCATCGGCAGCACGAGCGTCGCGCCGAGTACCGCTGCGGCGATCAGGCGCCAGCCACGGGTAGTGCGCAGGCTCGGGTGGAAAAGTACGGCCGCGGCGGCAATCAATCCGACGCCGCCGGTGTTCTGACTCTCCGCGGCCAGCGCTACAGCGACCAGCAGCGCTGCGTCCACGACGAAGGCTTCCCGGGCGATGGTCTCGCGCACGAAATTGAGCGGGCGCCTGACCGCCGCGATGAAATCGAGTTCGCGGGCCGCGAGCACGACGATCGTGATCGTGACCACAAGCGGCAGCCAATTGCGCGCCGAGGAGGCGGCGAGCCGGAAAACGGCGCCGCCCCGGTTCAAGGCACTCATCGAGACGATGTCGTGCAGGTAGCCGGAGACGAGCCCTCCGGTCGCCAGTTCGACCAGTCCCGCCAACGCTGCGGTAACGAACAGCATGGCGAACAGCGCGGCGGGTCGCGCGCGTCCGAGCAGCACGGCCGCGACGACGAGGCCGAGCATTGCGATAGCGGCGGTGATCTTGATGAAGATCAGGGCGGTCAGCAGGTAACCCAGCAACACGCCGTCGCCACGGGCCTTCGGCAGTACATACCAGAGTGCTGCCAGGAACAGGATCGCGGTGGCGAAGCGGTTATAGGTGGCAAAATAGCTGATCTCGGAGAGCATGCTGGAGTCGAGCGTGTAGGGCACGAGAACCACCACCGCGAGAACCGCGAAGCTGGCGAAAAATCCCCAGGGCGATTGAATGCGCGACGCGATGACGGCGAACGGCGGCACCACCATGAGCCACGCCAGCGCGTGCAGGCCGATGAACGGCTGTCCGCCGGGAAAAAGCCGTTCGGCAAAATGGGTCAGGTAAAGCGTGAGCGGGCCGATCGGCGAAGCAAAGTCGACGTGCGGAACTTGCCCGACACCGAT
Organism: Bradyrhizobium sp. AUGA SZCCT0177; assembly: GCF_018130125.1. Taxonomy (NCBI): domain Bacteria; kingdom Pseudomonadati; phylum Pseudomonadota; class Alphaproteobacteria; order Hyphomicrobiales; family Nitrobacteraceae; genus Bradyrhizobium; species Bradyrhizobium sp. AUGA SZCCT0177. The sequence continues at coordinate 22,313 of NZ_JAFCMA010000019.1, forward strand.
GCGATAGGCGCCATCGAGGATGAAGACGAAATCCCATACCGCCCGGCCGTAAGGCACGACGTGGACCAATGCCGCAACGGCCACGACCAAAACCGTGAACGCAGCAATCGCAGTGATCCGCCAATTGAAAGATGCTGCCCGGGACCTGATGAGATCGTAACTTGCTTCCGTCATATCGAACCCTCAGCTATCGCGCTTTGGTCGATATGGTCTTTTGGAGCGAGAGCAAACTCGTTTTAAAAGTTACGGTAACTATTTAAGATGAACGTTCATCGCACTGCTTTTCGGGCGTTTCAGAGTGACGCTGTTGGCACAACAGTGTCGATCATTGGCACACAAATTTCGGGCGATCGGTCGCTTGCAATCAGCGGCCCGCAAACCGCCCCAGCGTGTTGAAGCGCGCCTTCTGCTCGCTGGCCAGCGTGGCATAGAAATCATCGAGCGCCGGCTGCACCAGTTTGGCCGACTGCATCATGGCCTCTAACCGCTTCTCCATCGCCTCCAGCCGCCCGACCGGCGTAAGCGGTACGTCCACCGGACAGGCAGCTTGCAGCGTCTGAACGGCCTTCTCTGTGGCCTCGCGCAGGCGGTCGAGCGCTTCCTTCTGTTTGCCCGCCGGACGTATCACCGTTTCGATCCGCTCGATCGGCAGGTTGGTCAGGCTGGGCTTTGGCTCGCCGCAGCTATCCGGCTGCGCGTTCGCTTCCTGCTGCGGCTGCGGTTGCGAACGTTCGCTGATGTCGGGGCCGAGCGCGTTGAAGCGGGCCTGTTGCTCGTCGCTGAGCGAGCTGTAGAATTTCTCCAGGGCCGGCCGCACGATCCGCACGGACTCGAGCGTGGCGCTGAGGCGGTTCATCATCGCCCGCAAGCGGCCGGGCGGTGTCATCGCAAACGAGTCGACGCAAGATTCCTTGAACGCATCGGCGGCCATTGCTGCCGCGTTCTTCAAATCGTCAAGCACTGCGCGCTGTTCGGGCGTCGGCCGCACCGCCTCCTCGATCGAAGCGATCGGCCAGGCGGTGATACCCTTTTCGGGCTCCTTGCACAGTTGCTTGAGAGCCTGTGGACTCATGCCCGCGCTTTCGCGCGGCCGGGAGCCGCCGATTGCGCCGTCGCTCTCCCGGGAATCAGTCGAGCCGAGCCTGGCATAGGCGGAATACGGACTATCCGCGCCCCAGAACACGGTATCGACGAAGTCATCGTAGGCGTAAGCCCAGTATCCGACGTCGTAGCCGGAGGGCCAGAACGTGTATTCGAAAATGTCGGAATAGGCATAGGGCCAGAACACGTGGCCGGCCCACGGCACAAACGCCGCGCGCAGGCCACGCTTCCAGGCGTGGCGGGGAGCCCAGCCGTGCCGCCCGCCCTCGAGCGCCGCCTGGACGCGCGGATCAGGATTGCTGCGGAAGCGCTCGGCAAACCGCCCGCGGGCGGCGGCCTGCACCGCGGCAGCGGCGGTCTCGGCCTGCCTGCCGGAAGGCGGCATTCCCAGTTCCTGCCGGCGCGCCAGGTCGCGTTGCTGCAGGCGCTGCTCATGCTGGAGCTGTCGCTGCTCGGTTTGCAGCAATCGTTGCTGCGCGCGTTGTGCCCGCACGCCATCCGGCTGTCGCGACTGCAGCTCCTGCACGCGCCGCTGCAGTCGATCGATGCGCTGCTCGCGTTGCGCGCTTTCTCGCGTGAGCGTATCGCGCTGCCGTTCCTGCGCGGTTTGCTGGAGCCGCTGCAGACGCTCTTCACGCTGCAGCTGCCGCTGTTCGGTTTGCAGCAACCGTTGCTGCGCGCGTTGCGCGCGCTGGCCTTCCGGCTGTTGGGACTTCAAATCCTGCACGCGCTGCTGCAACCGGTCGATGCGCTCCCGGCGCTGCGCGTTTTGGGGCGAAAGCCCGTCGCGCTGCCGCTCCTGCATCGCCTGCTGCGGCGGCTGAATGCGCTGCTCGCGCTGGCCGATCCGATCCTGCCGGGATGGGCTCGCGACAGCCGGTGCGCTGGGGCGCGACGGTGCTGCTACTCTCGGAGCGACGGGGCGCGGTGGCGCGGCGATCTGTGGCGCCGGACGGGGCGCCATCGCCGGCCGCTGCTGCGGCGCGGCCGGACGGAACGCCGGCGCGGCGGGCCGCGCCATAGCGGGCGGCGGGGCAGGGCGCGCCATCGCGGGAGGTGGGGCAGGGCGCGCCATCGCGGGAGGTGGGGCAGGCCGCGCCATGGCGGGGGGCGGTGCAGGCCGCGCCATGGCGGGGGGCGGTGCAGGCCGCGCCATGGCGGGGGGCGGTGCAGGGCGCGCCATGGCAGGAGGCGGTGCAGGGTGAGCCATGCCGGGCGGCGGTCCCGCAGGCCGGCCCGCGGCCGCAGGCGGTCCATGCCTTTTCTCCTGGGCGGCGGAAAAGCCCACGCTCGCCGCTACCATCGAAACGCCGAGAAGAAATGCTGATAGGCGAAGGCTGGGTGCAAGCATGATCGTCGCTACCTGGCAGCTCGTTAGTCGCCCGTCACTCTCAACGCGCGAGCGCGGCAATCGATCTAAAATTCTCATTGCGGCGTTGCGACGCAGGCTGCCGACGCACAAGCCTGACGAAACTCAAAAACCTGACCAAATTCAAGATCGGCGCAAGACCGTTTTACGGTTGGTGGGTCGATTGCACGTCGAGCCGCTCGGCCTCAGCGGTCGCAACCACCGCCGCTGTCGCAGTCACGGCCAGGGCCACGATTGCAAAGGCAAGTCCGATGAGTCTCAAGCCTCGCCTGTCCGCCATCGCTCAGGTCCTTATCCAAATGCATACCGAAGCGACGTTGCGACGCCGGCCGCCATGAGAGTTGCAATGGCGGCCAGCGTCCAATCCGGTCGCGCGCTTTGTGTGGCGAGTCCGCTCAGGGTCTTTGCAAAGCTTGCCATCATGCCTTCACCAACTCTCGGATCCGAGGCGATCCAGATACGAAAGTCCGGAGCATGTCAGTTCTTCGGGATCGCTTTCACCAGCTTGCCATTTTCCGCTCAGGTACCTCTCAAGCGAGCAACGACGCGGATCGGCCGCGTCAACATCATCGTGCGTGGCCAGGTGCACGGTCCAGGCTCGATCAACGGCAGTCTTCAGCGGAAACTCGTCATCCATTTTGAACTCCCAATCTTTCGCGCTTGCTTTCAATTCGATCGGGCGAAAAAAGTTGCCGCTTTTTCCCGAAAATATGATTCGTCCCGGCGGGCCGGATAAAGGCCCGCCGCTGCCAGGCCCACCGGGTATGTCGATCGAGGAACCGCAGACGGGGAGCAACGTTTTGTTCCCGTCAACACACGGAGAATCGTCATGCGTTCAATCGTCCTCGTTCTAATCATCTTGCTGACCGAGACTTCGCTGTCGTTTGCACAGGGTCAGAAGGGTACACCGCAGGAACAGCAGGCCTGCACACGAGATGCACAGCGCTTTTGCCGGCAGCAATTGGGCGATGACGGGGCGGTTCAAACATGCCTGCAACAGAACAGGGCCAAGCTGAGCACGGGCTGCCAAAAGGTATTTGCCAGCCGCGGCATGTGAGGCGCTGTGTTCTCGCCAAGTCGGGTTTGGACCGTAGCGCACTTGCGGGCGCTATTGTTTGCTCAGCGGATCACCCAGCCGGTCCCGGAATGAAGCAGCGCAACATAGGGATCATACTTCCTCGGGTGTCGAAGCGCGGCCACCACCAAACCATCGCGATGCCGCTGAGGTTCGGCTGGTCGATCACGACGGAGTATGGCACGTCGAACCATTGCCCCGGTTCGGTTGGCCGATGCGGATGCTTCAGCAGGACCCTATAGCCACCTTTGGCCATATCCCACTCGGCCTCCACGTGCTGGCCATCTCCGGAGTCACAACACCCTACGCCCGCCTTGTTCTTGAGACTCTTGAACCACGTGTTGAGTTCTGGCCGCATCGCGTCATGTGGATAGGCTGTGCTGATCCCGAGAAAAGCAGCCGCACTCAATCCTGCCACGCGAGCTGCGATCAACCGATAGAAACGCGTCGGTCGTCCATTGGAGTTGGTCATGGAAACCTCCGTTTCCCCCAAACCCGCTTTTGTAAGTCATCGAGCCTACGCGGCCTTTCAACCGGAGGCGTCGCCACCTGGGGGTACTCCGTATGGCTGACCTGACCGGGAACAAGTGGCAGTTGGGCTGTCGTGCGGGACAACGCTGCTGGGGATCTCAGCTTTCGGTCGAGGCCAGCGCCGCCTGACCGGCAATCTCGTCGGCTCGCCAGCAGCGGACCGCGTGTCCGTCGGGACGCGCTTCAAGCGATGGCCGGGGCTCGCGACGACACACGGCTTCGGCATAACGACAGCGCGGACTGAACGCACAGCCGTCCGGTGGATTGAGCGGATTGGGAAGCTCGCCCGGTGTCGTAGCGAGCGGCGCGCGGCGCAGCGGATCGGGAATGGCTGATATAAGGGTCTGCGTATATGGGTGCGCCGGCCGTTCGAAGATCTCGCGCCAGTGGCCGGTCTCCACAATGCGGCCGAGATACATGACGGCGACCCGGTCGCTCATGTGCTCGACGACGCCGAGGTCGTGGCTGATCATGATGTAGGAGAGGCCGAGCGTTTCCTTCAGTTCCAGCAGCAGGTTGATGATCTGGGCGCGGATCGAGACATCCAGCGCCGATACGGGTTCGTCACAGATGACAATCCTGGGATTGAGGATCAGCGCGCGGGCGATGCCGATGCGCTGACGCTGGCCGCCCGAGAATTCATGCGGGTAGCGGCCGGCTTGCTCGGGCCGCAGGCCGACATGCCTGAGCATCGCCGCAACGCGTGCGTCGATTTCGCTTTTGGCGGTTACGCCGTGCAGGCGCAGCGGGTCTTCCAGCGTGCGGCGAACGGTCTGGCGTGGATTGAGCGAGGCGTAGGGATCCTGAAACACGATTTGCACGATGCGGGCCAATGCCTTTCGATCGCCCGATTGCCGGCCCGTCACGACCTGGCCGTCCAGCACGATGCGGCCCCGCGTCGGCGCCTGCAGGCCCAGTATCGAAAGCGCCACCGTCGACTTGCCGCATCCGGATTCGCCGACCAGACCGAGGCATTCACCGCGCTTCAGTTCGAGATCGACGCCGTCGACCGCACGGAGCAGCCGCCGGCCGCCGCCCAGCAAGCCGCCACCGACGGGAAAATGGACCGCGAGATCCTCCACGCTGAGGATGACATCGTCGCCGGACCTCGCCGCAGGTTCATGCATGGTGATGGCACCTGACTAACCCGCCTGCACCGAGCCAGGTCGTCTCCGGCTCGGTTGTCCGGCAAATGTCGGTCGCCCGCGCGCAACGCGGATTGAACCGGCAGCCGTCCGGGAAATCCGTGATCGCCGGGACGACGCCCGCGATCTCCGTCAGCCGCGTCCGGCCAAGGGCAGCGCGGCTCCCCAGCCGCGGCAGCGAGTCGACCAGGCCTTGCGTATAGGGATGCGCGCTGGCGCGGAAGATGTCGTCCGAGCCGCGCTCCTCGACGATGCGGCCGGCATACATGACGGCGACGCGGCGGCAGACATTGGCGACCAGGCCGAGATCGTGGCTAATCATCAAAATGGCGGTGCCTCGCTCGGCGCATAGATTGCGCATCAGCTCGATTATCTCCGCCTGCACGGTGACGTCGAGCGCGGTTGTCGGCTCGTCGGCGATCAGAAGATCCGGCCCGCATGCGAGTGCGATGGCGATCATCACGCGCTGACGCATGCCGCCTGAAAGCTGGTGCGGGTAATCCTTCACCCGCCGTTCGGGCGCGGGGACGCGGACGCTCGCCAGCGCCTCGACCGCCAGCTGGTTGGCTTCCCGCCAGTCCTTGCCCTGGTGCAGCACGAACATCTCGGCGATCTGCCGGCCCACGGGCGAGACCGGATTGAGCGCCGTCATCGGCTCCTGGAAGATCATGGCGATGCGATTGCCGCGCAGCGCGCGTTGCTCGGCCGCCGAAAGTCTCTGGATCTCCCGGCCGTCAAATCGTATGGCGCCGGCGCCGATCGAAAGCGGCTGGCGCAACAGGCCGATCAAAGCGAGCGCCGTAATACTCTTGCCGCAGCCGGATTCACCGACAAGGCCGAAGGTCTCGCCACGGTCGATGCGGAATGAAACGCCCTCGACCGCCGCGACATGGCTGGATCGATAGTTGAGATCGATACGCAGATTCTCGACCTCGAGCAAAGGAGAGCCCGTCATGTGCGCCGGCTCCGCGACTGTGGATCGAGAATGTCACGCAAGCCATCGCCGAGCAGGTTGAGGCCTAGCACCGTCAGGAAGATGGCGAGGCCGGGGAAGATCGAGAGCCACGGCGCCGTCGTGATCTGGTCGCGGGCCTCCGAAAGCATGCTGCCCCAGCTTGGATAGGGCGGGCGGACCCCGAGGCCAAGGAACGAAAGCGCGGCTTCGGCCAGTATCGCGCCGCCCATGCCGAGCGTGCCGATGACGATGATGGGGCCGACCATGTTCGGCAGCAGCTGCGTGATCATGATGCGCAAATCGCCGTAGCCAAGCACCCGTGCGGCCTGCACATAACCCTGGCTCTTGAGCGACAGCGTCGATGCCCGTGCGATCCGGCAGGTGAAGGACCAGTTGGTCAACCCGAGCGCGATCAGCAGGCTGGTCAGGCCGGGTCCAAGGACCGCCATGATGGCAAGCGCGAAGATCAACGACGGGATCGCGAGCATGAGATTGGTCAGCCCGTTGACGAAATCGTCCCACCAGCCGCCCCAATAGCCCGCGGTCAGGCCCAGTGTCACGCCGATGACGCTGTTGACGAGTTGCGAGACGATGCCGACCGTCAGCGAGATGCGCGCGCCGTGCACGACGCGGGAATAGATGTCGCGGCCCTGCGCGTCGGTGCCGAACCACCAGATCCAGCTCGGCGGCTCCTCGGCATTCAAAAGGTTGGCATCCATGACGGGATCGGTATGCGCCAGCCAGGGCGCGAGCAGGCCGACGAAGATCGCAAGCGCGAACAACGCCCCGCCGATGACGAGATTGGCGCCGAGCTTCATCGCGGCGACCCCGCCGCAGGCGGTACAGTCAATCGTTCGCAGGCGTGCTCGGGCCGGCTAGAGCTTTTTCCGTTCCGATGGAATCGGAACGGAGCTCCAGATTCTTGATTTGACGCGTTTTCTTCACGCGAACCGGCGTCCACTTCGCTGGAAAACGCTCTAGTGCTCATGCGTATCTGATCCTGGGATCGATCACGGCGTAGAGCAGGTCGATCATCGTATTGATGGTCAGGAAGAACAGCACCACGACGAGGATGGAGCCCTGGACGGCAGGAAGGTCGCGCTGCAGGACACTGTCGACGAGCAGCGAGCCGATGCCCGGCCAGGAGAACAGTTTCTCGACGACGACCGCCTGTCCCATCAACGCGCCGAATTGCAGGCCGATCGTGGTGAGGATGAGGACGAGCGCGTTGCGCATCACATGCCACTTCACGACCCGGGTCTCGCTCATGCCCTTCGAGCGCGCGGTGCGGACAAAATCCGCGGTCATGATCTCGAGAACCGCGGCGCGCGTCGTCCGCGCCAGCAGCGCCATCGGCGAGACACCGAGCGTCACGGCAGGCAGGACCAGATATTTTAGCCCCCCGTCGCCGTAGCCGAAACTCGGCAGCCAGCCGAGTTTCAACGCGAACAGGTACATCAGCAGCAGCCCGAGCCAGAATTTGGCCATTGAAAGCCCGGACACCGCCAGGACCATCGAGAGCGTGTCGACGAAGCTGCCCGGCCGCAGCGCTGCGATGAAACCCAGCGGTACCCCGATCACGATCGCAAACGTCATCGACGCGAAAATCAATTGCAGCGTCGGCCACATCCGTTTGGCGAGCATCGTCGTGACCGGCTCACGGGTCCGGAACGACGTCCCGAAATCGCCGGTCGCGAGCTTGGCGACGTAGGAGCTGAAGCGGATATAGACGGGATCGTCGAGGCCGAGCTGTTTCTTCATGCGCTCCACGACCTGCGGGTCCGTCGGACCCCGTCCGTCATCGTTCATGCTCGATATGATGCTGCCCGGCACGACGCTGAACAGCACGAAGATCACCAGCACGACAGCCAGCACGGTCGGAACGGTTTGCAGGATTCGACGGATAGCGAACGAGAGCATCAGACCTGTTCCTCCCTCCCTCTATCGTTTTTTGTGTTTTTGCGATGGAGGGAGGGCGAGAGCGCGTGTCACTTGTAGGTCACTTGTAGGTCAAGTCACTTGGCGGGGGAGGTCTCGTCGACCCAGAGGTCTTCGACGTTCTGATGCGTCAGTTCGGTCGCGTTCAACTGAATCCCCTTCAGCCACGGCTGTACCGCCATGACCGCCTTGTTGTAGTTGAAGAACCAGACCGGCGCTTCGTCATAGAGCAGGGCATTGGCCTTTTGCAGCAGCTGGACGCGCTTGGCGGCGTCGTCGGTCTGCCCGGCTTCATCGAGCAGCTTGTCGAAATCCGCGTTCTTGAAAGCCGTGTAGTTGCAGGCGGATTGCGGCGTCGCCGAGTGGAAGCATTTCAGCGCGGCCTGAGGGTCCGGGCCGGTGGCCTGGGAATAGATGAAGGCCTGGAATTCGCCCTTGCGGGCGACCTCCGCCAGCACGGCGGTCTCGACCTGCTTGACCTTCACCTTGATGCCCACCCTGTCGAGCATCGGGATGATGGCCTCGACGATCGGCAGGCCCCAGCTTTCATTCTGGCTCGCCGTCCATTCGAATTCAAAGCCGGTGGGATAGCCCGCCTCCGCGAGCAACTGTTTTGCTTTCGCGGGATCGAAGGCGTACGGCTTCATGGTCTTGTCGTAGGCGGGTGAGGTCAAAGGCAGCCAGCTGGTGGCGCGATAGGCCTTGTTCTTGACCAGCTTGCTGATGATCAGATCGGCATCGATCGCATGGTTGATGGCCTGCCGCACCCGCTTGTCGGAGAACGGTTTGAATGAAGGATTGATGCCCATGTAGCGCGTGAAGACCTCGGCGACTTCGACGATGGTACCCTTGAGGGCGGGGTCGGCCTGATAGGCGACGTACTGCGCGGGCCCGAGCACCGAGGTGTCGATTTCCTTGTTGCGGAAGGCGACATCGCGCGCCGCGGCTTCGCCCATGATCGACACGATCATTTTGTCGGCGTACGGCTTGCCGGGCTTGTAGAACTTGTCAAACCGCTCCAGCACGACGCGCGATCCCGGCACGTGCTCGACGAACTTGAACGGCCCAAGGCCGATCGGCTTCTGGATGAAGCTGTCCTTGGCACCCTCGTCGGCCGGATAGATCGAAGTCAGCGCGGTGAAGAAGTAGAAACCCGGATCGACCTTCTCGGTCAGCTTCATTTCGAGCGTGAAATCGTCGATTTTCTTCAGGCCGGAGATTTCCTTGGCTTTGCCCTTCTCGACCTCGGAGGCGCCCTCGATCATTCGGACAAAACGCGCGCCGGGATAGGCCTTCGCGCCGTCCATGATGCGGTTGTAGCTCCAGATGACGTCGTCAGCCGTCATCTTGCGACCATGGTGGAAATAAGCGTCGTCGCGCAGCTTGAAGGTATAAACAAGACCGCCGCCCGAGACGATGGCCTCCTTGGCAAGCTCCGGAACCGGCTTACCCTCGGCCGAGTCCCAAATGTAGAGCGACCGATGCAGGCCCTTGGCGACGATCTCGTCCTGGGCGCGTTGCGTCGTATGAATGTCCATGCTGGTGAAACTCGAGCCATAGGGCGCCGTCATCCGAATGGTGCCGCCCTTGCGCGGCGTCTGGGCCTCCGCCGTGACTGATAACGCCAGTCCCAAACCAGCCACGATCGCAATCTTCTTGAACATCATGTTTTTCTCCAACCGTGCAGGAGCATTCCGGTCCGAGAGTTGATCACTCGCGGCATATCGAGCGCAAGGTCCTCGTTTCGTGTTGCTGACGATCTTGCAGCCTCAAGGCGAGAAGGGACGACCGCAGGAAGACAGCACGCGGTGCGCCATCTGGTCCGGGATGTCTTCGCGTTCTCCGGAATCGATTTGACCGCTCCCGCTCCCTGGCGCGCAACTTGCGCGGGCGTGTAAGCGATTGCGATTGAATGGATTTTTGGTTCCGTGCTGGGCCCGTAAAGCCGGGGTTCCGAAAGACGAAATAACCGTCGTAAGCCTTGATGCCGGTTCCTGATGGCGGTCCACCCGGGCCGGCGCCATCACCAAGCCAGAAATCTCAAGACTAACCGCCGCTCATCGCGAACTCCCAATACTTGTCCCAGCCGACCTGCCGGTAGATCGCGCGGACTGTGCCAACTGGCATATCCCGCTTCGGATGAGTGATGATGGTGATCTTGTTCGATACCGGATGACGAAACTTGTGATGTGGAATTTATGCACTCCGGCCCGGTGGGAGGACGACGACGATCGCGCCTGGCTTCACCCGATTCACGAGATCAATGACGTCCTCATTGGTCATGCGGATGCAGCCGGACGAGATGGCATGGCCGATATATTCCGGCTGGTTGGTGCCGTGGATGCGGTACAGCGTGTCCTTGTTGCCTTCGTAAAGGTAGATGGCCCGCGCGCCCAGCGGATTGGCCGGGCCTCCGGCAACGCGCTTGGGATAAGGGCCGAGCCTGGCTTGGATCTCCGCCGTCGGAATCCAGTCCGGCCATTCAGCCATACGGCCAACAGTAGCGACGCCGGACCAGGCCAGCGCTTCCTCGCCCACCGTCACGCCGTAGCGGATAGCCTTGCCTCCCGGCAAAACGTAATACAGAAAGCGTGCGTTGGTATCGACCAGGATCGTGCCCGGCTGCTCTTTTCGCATGTAGTCGACAATATGCCGGCGATAGGTCTCCGGAATACTCGCCTGCGCATAAGGCGCGTCGGCCAGCAACTGCCGGTCCCTCTGGGTCAAGCTGGCATTCGACGACGGAGCGAGCGTCGCTTGCATGCAGCTGCTGAGTAAAAACCCAAGCAACCCTACTAGGATCAACGCCAGTCCGGATCTCGGCACCGCGACCCCCAAAGCGCTAGACCGATCTATTTGCAGCTCAAATAGTGCTAAAATAATGGCGTCGTTGGAAAGCAACCCCGCGATAACGGGGGGCAACCATCGAGTTCCGCGCTCGAATCGTCGACCTGCGTGCACTTGCGGATCGTGAAGCCGAGTCTCAGACTCTCGTCGAACTTTCGAATGCTCCGCTCGAAGATCGGCAATGTCCGATGAGATGGTCAGGGCCTGGACGAACAGAAAGCCCTTGGTTCACACCCGCTCGACAAAACTGTCGACCACCTTCTTCTCGCCGGCCTTCTCGAAGGCGATGGTGAGCTTGTTGCCGTCGATCTTCACGACGTTGCCGTACCCGAATTTCTGGTGGAAGACGCGGTCATCCAGTGAAAACTCCGAAACGGTGCCGGTGGATTTGGCGACCAGTTCGCCCTCGATCACCATCGGTCCGCGCTTGGTGCGGGAGAAGCCGCCGCCGAAGGAGGTATCGCTGCGCGAACCAGAGGTTTCGCCGCGCGAACCTGAGGTATCGCTACGCGAACCCGAAAATGGCGACTGGCTTTCCTCAAAACCGTCGCGGGTCTGGCCGTGACGGCCGCCCTGATTGTTGCGCGCGCGATTGGCCTGCGCGCGCTGCCAGCCCGGCGTGGTGTAGCTGGAGCCGAAGGATTCCATGTTGTCGAAGCGCGAGGCGCCGTAGCCGCCGCTGCCGCCCCAGCCCGAGCCGCCCTTGGATTCCGTGATCTCGACATTCGGCGCGGGCAATTCGTCGAGGAAGCGCGACGGGATCGTGGTCGTCCAGGTGCCGTGAATGCGGCGGTTGGTGGCGAAGTACAATTTGGCGCGGCGGCGGGCGCGGGTCAGCCCGACATGGGCGAGACGACGTTCTTCTTCGAGGCCGGCGCGGCCCTGTTCGTCGAGCGTGCGCTGGCTCGGAAACAGGCCTTCCTCCCAGCCGGGCAGGAATACGTTGTCGAACTCCAGACCCTTGGCCGAGTGCAGCGTCATCAGCGAAACGGCCTCTTCCTCGGCGCCGCCGTCGCGGTCCATCACCAGCGAGATGTGTTCGAGGAAGCCCTGCAGGTTCTCGAACTCCTCCATCGAGCGCACCAGCTCTTTGAGGTTATCGAGCCGACCGGCGGCATCCGCGGAGCGGTCCTTCTGCCACATCTCGGTATAGCCGCTCTCGTCGAGCACGATTTCGGCGAGCTCCGTATGCGCGGTCACCTCGCGCTGGGCGCGCCAGCGGTCGAAATGCAGGATCAGATCGCGCAAGGACCCGCGCGCCTTCGGCTTCAGCTCGTCGGTCTCGACCACGGCGCGGGCGGCCTCGAACAAGGGGATGCGGCGCTTGCGGGCGTGGTCGTGCAGCATCTGCACGGTGGCATCGCCGAGCCCGCGCTTGGGTACGTTGACGATGCGCTCGAAGGCAAGATCGTCGGCCGGCGAATTGATCACGCGCAAATAAGCCAGCGCGTCGCGGATTTCGGCGCGCTCATAAAACCTTGGACCGCCGATCACGCGATAGGGCAGGCCGAGCGTGACAAAACGATCTTCGAACTCGCGCATCTGGAACGAGGCCCGCACCAGGATCGCGACCTCGTTGAGGTTGTCGCCGGCGCGCTGCAGTTCCTCGATCTCCTCGCCGATGGCGCGGGCTTCCTCTTCGGAATCCCAGGAGCCGGTCACGGTGACCTTCTCGCCGTCGACATCCTCGGTGCGCAGCGTCTTGCCGAGCCGGCCTTCATTATGCGCGATCAGATGCGAGGCGGCGGCGAGGATATGACCGGTGGAGCGGTAATTGCGTTCGAGACGAATGACTTTCGCGCCGGGGAAATCGTGCTCGAAGCGCAGGATGTTGTCGACCTCGGCACCGCGCCAGCCATAGATCGACTGGTCGTCGTCGCCGACGCAGCAGATGTTTTTCGGCGCGGTCATCGCGGGAAGGGCGCCTCGCTCGTCATTCCGGGGCGCACCGCCAGGTGCGAACCCGGAATCTCGAGGTGAGTCCTCTTCACTTCTAGATTCCGGGTTCGCGTCTTCGACGCGCCCCGGAATGACGGAGGAGGTCGCCCCCGGAATGACGGGCGTATCGATGGCCCCCGGAATAACGGAAGAAAGCGGCACGCTTGGCTTGCTCGGCGCCTGCGACAGCAGCCGCAGCCACAGATACTGCGCGACGTTGGTGTCCTGATATTCGTCGACCAGGATGAATTTGAACCGGCTCTGGTATTGCCGGAGCACATCCGGGTGCTCGCGGAACAGGCGGATGTTCTCGAGCAACAGATCGCCGAAATCGGCTGCGTTGAGGATCTTCAGCCGCTCCTGATAGCTGGCGTACAGCTTGCCGCCCTTGCCGTTGCCAAACACGGCGGCTTCGCCCGCCGGCACCTGCGGCGGCGTCAGGCCGCGGTTCTTCCAGCCGTCGATCAGCCCGGCCAGCATCCGCGCCGGCCAGCGCTTGTCGTCGATGTTCTCGGCCTGCAGCAATTGCTTCAGCAGGCGGACCTGGTCGTCGACGTCGAGCACGGTGAAATTGGATTTCAGCTGCACCAGTTCGGCGTGGTAGCGCAGGATGCGTCCGCCGATCGAGTGGAAGGTGCCGAGCCACGGCATGCCCTCGACGGCCTGGCCGAGCATCTGGCCGAGCCGCAGCTTCATTTCGCGTGCGGCCTTGTTGGTGAAGGTCACGGAGAGGATTTCATGCGGGCGCGCCCGGCCCTGGCTCAGGATATGGGCGATGCGGGTGGTGAGCACGCGCGTCTTGCCGGTGCCGGCGCCGGCCAATACCAGCACCGGGCCGTCCAGCGTCACGACGGCGTCGCGCTGCTCCGGATTTAGCCCGTTGAGATATTGCGGGGCCGCCGTGGCGCGCGCACGCGCGGCGATGCCGCCAGCTGCGGGCTGGTGCTCGGGAACGCCGTGATGGGGCAGCTTGCTCGGCTCTGTCATGCGAATCGTCTTGTCCCCACGATGGCACCGTGAGGCGGTGAAGGGGAGCCTTCTTAGCAGGGATTAAGCGCCATATAGGGCCTGTCCGGCCGTTTTGACAGGTTTAATCCGGCGTTATCCCGGGACCGTTTTTCGCAGGCCTCCGCGATTTTGTTCCGCCTTATTGACAAATATTCCCGGTTTCGCACCCAGGAACCATCGCTGCCGGGACGGATTGTTTTGGCATGAGCTGGCGCGATCCTCTTAACCGCGCCGATCGCAACCAAACAGAGGTCGTGTCATGCTAAGCTGGGTCGTTACGTTTCTGGTCGTCGCATTGATCGCAGGTATTTTGGGCTTCGGTGGTATCGCCGGCGCCTCCATCGAAATCGCCAAGGCGATCTTCTTCATCGCCATCATCCTGTTCCTGGTCTCGGCGGTGGTCGGTCTGGTGCGTGGACGCACGCGGGTTTAGCCGCCAGCGTTACTTCCAGGCGCTATTTCGAGGGCATCGCCACTTTCCGGCCGGTGCCCTCGGGACGTGGAACGGCCGCATGGCTATCCACCACAGCCTGGATGCGGGCGCGGATATCGGGCGGAAACGGCGCGGCCTTGCGCGCGTTCATGTCGATGTGAATGGTCATGTTCTCCGAAGTCGCGGAGATCCAGCCCTCGGTGGCGTGGCGCAGCTCTTCAAACGTATGAATGCGCTTCTCGTCGGCCGCGAGCAGATAGACCGTGACCTGCACGGGATCGCCGAGGTGAATCTCGCGCAAATACCGCACATGGCATTCGGCGGTGAAGGTCGAGCCGTGGCGCTCCTTCATGTACGCAGGGCCGATCCCGAGATGCAGCCACATTTCATCGATCGCGCGGTCCATCATCACGTTGTAATAGGCCATGTTGAGATGGCCGTTGTAATCGATCCATTGCGGCTCGATCTGCATCACCGACGACAGGAATGGCGCAGAAGGCAGGGGCATATCGGATAGCTTGTCTTTGGCGGCTGAAGCTGAAGTCATCATCCATCCCTGTTTGGCCGATCTCTCTTGACCCCTCATATATCCTTTGCCACGGTCCGCTCAAAGCCGGGAGGAATTTTGCGTGGCGATGACGATATCGGGCAATGAGAAGCGGCCGGAACCGCAGGCGCTGGCAAGCGCGCTTGAGGCGCTGGCGGCGCGGTTCGGCAACCGGCTGATCACCTCGCAGGCGGTGCGTGAACAGCATGCCCATACCACCACATGGCTGCCGACCCAGCCGCCCGACGCTGTCGTGATGGCGCAGGAAACCGCCGATATCCAGGATGTGGTGCGGATCTGCGCCAAGCATACCGTTCCCGTGATTGCGTTCGGCACCGGCACCTCGCTGGAGGGGCAGGTCAATGCGCCGGCCGGCGGCATCTGCATCGATCTGCACGACATGAGCAAGGTGCTGGAGGTCCATGCCGACGACCTCGACTGCGTGATCCAACCCGGCGTGACCCGCAAGGCGCTGAACGAACATTTGCGCGACCAGGGCGTGTTCTTCCCGATCGACCCCGGCGCCGACGCCTCGCTCGGCGGCATGGCCTCGACCCGCGCCTCCGGTACCAATGCGGTGCGCTACGGCACCATGCGCGACAACGTGCTGGCGCTGAAAGTCGTGCGCGGCGACGGCGAAATCATCACCACGGGCACGCGGGCCAAGAAATCCTCCGCCGGTTACGATCTGACGCATCTGTTCGTCGGCGCCGAGGGAACGCTCGGCATCATCTCCGAGCTCACCATCAAGCTGCGCGGCATTCCCGAGACGATTGCGGCCGCCGCCTGCTCGTTCGAGACGGTGCGCGGCGCCTGCCAGGCGACGATCCTTGCAATTCAAACCGGCATTCCCGTCGCGCGCATCGAACTGCTCAACGCCGAGCAGGTGCGCGCCTGCAATTCCTATTCGAAACTGACGCTGCCGGAGACGCCGTTGTTGCTGCTGGAATTCCACGGCAGCGCCAATGAGGTCGCGGAGCAGTCGAAGAACTTCAAGGAAATCGCCGGCGAATGCGGCGGCGGTGATTTCACCTGGACCACCAAGCCGGAGGACCGCACCAAACTCTGGCAGGCGCGGCACGACGCCTACTGGTCGGTGAAGGCGCTGCGTCCCGGCGCCGGCGTGGTGGCGACCGACGTCTGCGTGCCGATCTCGCGGCTGGCCGATTGCGTCACCGAGACCGAGGAGGATCTGAAGCGGCTCAACCTGCTGTCGCCGATCGTCGGTCACGTAGGCGACGGCAATTTCCACTGCTCGCTGGTCTGCGACGTCGACAACGCCGACGAGATGGCCCGCGGCGAGGATTTCATGCACCGCCTGGTCGAACGCGCGCAGGCGATGGGCGGCACCTGCACCGGCGAACACGGCATCGGGCAGGGCAAGCAGAAATACCTGAAGGCCGAACTCGGTGATGAGGCGATCGACGCCATGCGCGCGCTGAAGAAGGCGCTCGATCCGCAAAACATCTTCAATCCCGGGAAGATCGTGCCGGCGGTTTAGGGCCGGGCGCAAATTCTCCCGCGAATTCCCTGAAGGCTCGTCCACTTGCCGCCTCGCAAGTGGAACTTTTGCTCCCCGTCGGCGTCAGTCTGTTGCCGCAAAACGTCAGCGAGTGGCGCAAGGGAGCGTGCCATGCCCAAACCGGCAATCGGAATTGTGGTCTTTGTTCTGGCGGCCCTGCTTTCGAGCGTGGCGATCGGCAAAGGTGGAGGTCACGGTGGAGGTCACGGTGGGGGCCACGGCGGTGGTCATGGCCACGGGCATGGCGGGGGTCACCATGGCCGGGCCCACGGTGGCGGGCACGGGCATTTCGGCGGGCATCACCGTCATTTTCGTGGTCACCACGGCGGCGGCAAGTTCGCCATATCCCGTTCGTATTCGCGGGGCAGTTTTCGCGGCCATCGCTTCGCCCCGAATCTCAGCCAGATCCGCAACGCTTCGGTACGATCCGGAAACTTCCGCCATGCGATGAATTCGCTGTCGCGCGCCAGCGGGTTGCGTGGCGGGCGTCTGCTCAGCAATCCCGCGGCGCGGGCACAGATCGCCGCCGGTCTCGCCGTCGCGGGCTGGCATCAGGGCCGCGGCGGAGGCGGGTGGTGGCAACACGGTAATGGCGGCTACGGGTGGGTTGGTCCGCTGTTCTGGCCGTTCGCCTATCACGACATCTACGATTACACGATCTGGGGAGACCGCAGCGGCTTCTGGGACTACGGCTACACCGATATTTACGCCGGAATATTCGCGCCCTACGGCTACGATGCGTTGACCGGCTATCTGGCACAGCGACCGTCCGGCCGCAGACATCGCGGGCCCGCCCCGCTGGCGCAAATGTGCGGTGACGACAGGCGCGCCATCGCCGGGCTACCCATCGATCAAATCCAGCTCACCGTTCTGCCGACCGAAACGCAATTTGCCGCGCTCGACGAACTCGGCAACGCATCGATCGCGGCTGCGCAGAACATTCGAGCGGCATGCCCGTCGCAAATCGTATTGACGGCGCCGGGCCGGCTCAGCGCCATGCAGCAGCGGATCGAGGCGATGATTTCGGCGGTCGCCACGGTGCGGCCACCGCTGGAGAAATTCTATGGAATGCTGGACGACGAGCAGAAGGCCCGCTTCAACGCGCTCGCGCAGGACCAGCGCAGGATATCCGTGGCCAACAATGCGAGGAACCAATCTGTCCAGGTGCCTGCGCAAGGGACTGCACAGGGCTGTGGCGTGGCGCAGTCTGCCGCCATGGCATGGCCAGCCAGCGAGATCGAAACCAGGTTGCGTCCGAACGAGACCCAGCGCTCCACCCTGCAAGTGCTTCAGGATACCAGCGCCGAGGCCGCCGAGATATTGAAGGCGGCCTGTCAGCCGGGCGATGTGATGACGCCGCCGGCGCGGTTCGCCGCCATCGCCAAGCGGCTCGATACCATGCTGCAAGCCGTCAAGCAGGTGCGCGCTGCGCTGGAGGATTTTTACGCCACGCTGGACGATGAACAGAAGGCGCAGTTCGAGGCGATCGGACCAAGGCGACCATCGTAGACGGTCGCCCGAGATCATGGAGGCCGGCTGCACGCCACGAGCAACGAACCGGATTTGCAAACCTCTGTTGCCGGAATGTCACCACCGATTGATTTTCCCGGATGAGAATGCGGCCGCTGATCGCACGATCGCATTGTTTGTCCTGCAAACGCGCTGGCTGTTGATACCATGCAATGGTTCAAAAACGACGCACCCAAGGAGAAGGAGATCTGGGACGAGCCCATCGAGGGGCCGATCGGCGATATCCAGGCTGCGCACAAGATACGGGAAATCTGCCGTTCTGCGGCCAGCAGTGCGGAAAAGATCAGCGGTGCTGCCGACCGTTCGCACGCGAAAATCAAGTCCGAAGTCGAACGTTATGAGCGCGCGGCGAAAGTCGCTATGGAAATCGCCATGAAGATTTCCGATGGTCTGTTGCGTGACACCGCAGTGCGCCAGATCCTCGAACTGTGCCTTCAGGCCAATCACACCACGACCGCGCGAACGCTGTTTCGCGCCATCCAGTCCAAATCGATCAGTGACGACGTGCTGAAGCAGCATCCTATTCTGAGCATGGCGTAGCAGCACCGCTATTTCGCGCGCGGCGAAGTGATGGCTTTGCGGATCGCCGCCAGCGGCGCAGCGTCGTCGAATTCGAGGCTTTCGC
The DNA here is from genome assembly GCF_018130125.1 of Bradyrhizobium sp. AUGA SZCCT0177. Lineage (NCBI taxonomy): Bacteria > Pseudomonadati > Pseudomonadota > Alphaproteobacteria > Hyphomicrobiales > Nitrobacteraceae > Bradyrhizobium > Bradyrhizobium sp. AUGA SZCCT0177. The sequence continues at coordinate 40,877 of NZ_JAFCMA010000019.1, forward strand.
CCTGCGGCTTCAGGCCGAGGTCGCGCCACAGGCCCGCGAGATCGGGCGTCACGGGCTTTGAACCCATCTCGCCATGAAGCGTAGTCAGAACGTCGACGCCGACGGCCTTGTCGGCGGTGGAGAGAATGCGATCGAGCGGCCAATCCTTTTCATGATTGCCGCCCGCGGCGAGGACGCCGCGCATGGCGTCCTGCAGGCCGAGGCGATTATTCGTTCGCTTGCGGATTTCGATGTCCGCCAGCAGGCAGAACAGCGCGCCGCCCCAATATCTCCGGCCCCAGGTGTCGGTATTGTCGAGGCCCTGATCGCCGGCCTGCGGCAGGCCCTTCGGCATGTCGCGCATCATCGCCTGCCAGATCTCCGCAGCCGTGAGGTCGCCGGCCTGCACCCGTGCCACCGGCTCGATATAGACGGCAAGACCTTCCGACAGCCACGTGTGGCGATGGTTCAGATCGGGCAGGGCGGTGTGCACCATCTCGTGCACCATCACCCAGTCGCGCCGCAAAACCTCTTCGGTGGAATCGCGGCCGAGCGGAATGCGGATCGCGGCGCCGCGATAGCCCCATGTCGTGCCGCCGCGAATGCGGGCGCCGTCGACCGGCACCAGCAGCAGCCGCAGTTGTTCGACGGGAAACCGTCCATAATACGTGGCGACTGCCTTCGCCGACATCCGGACCCAACCCAGCACCTTTTCTCGCGGCAGCGTCATCTCGCCGGGCGCGAAGCCGACATGGATGGTGCTGCCTTCGATTTCGATATCGGTCTTGGGCATCCGGTCGAACGCGTCATACGGCATCCGGTCGCCGCGCATATAGTCCGACTGCGCATCGGCGCGGCACGAAATCAGGCTTGCCGGCAGGGCGGTGAGGACGGCGGTCAACACGATCCAGCTGATGCCGCCGAGCGTTTTCATCGCAACACTGAGGTGGAAACCGCCGTCAAGGTTGCTGATGTGATCCAGCCGTGCAGATATCCGGCGCCGCGCGCCGCCGCACCATCGGGATCGTCATAGGTCGCGAGCATCTCGCAGAGCACGCCGAACGGAATGCCGTTCGCGGCCTCGTCCCACATCATCGCCTCTTCAGCGGGGAGTTCGCGGAACATCGGCGTGGTGTCCTGGCGCCAGACCAGGATGCGCGCCGGTTCTTCCAGCGTGGCCGCGTCCGGTGGCGTCTCGTTGTTCTTGAGCGCCATCCAGACCGCGGATGCGTTGGTCGACAAATCGAGCCTGGCCGCGCTCGGATGCGGCCGGAATGTGAGGTCGTTCCATTGCTCCGGCGCAAACGCGGCCATGGCGGTGAGGTCAAGCAGCTCACCTTCCGCGGCGTCGAAGGCGTCGTTGAGCGCTTTCTCCAGCGCTGCGAGATCAGCGAGAACAGGATGGTTGCAATAGGGTTCTGCCGATCTCAAAAACTCCGGCAGGCCTTGCGAGAACCAGCGCAGGTTCGGATGTTCTGAGGGGCGCGCCTTGACATAGGCATGACCCATCTCGTCGAACGTCTCATCGCCGAGATACGAATGCAGCAGCTCATGGTCGTTACGAAGCGCCTCCACCAGCCGCGAGCCATAGGCATAGCGATAGACGCCGTACAGCGTCTCGCGTTTCTCGCGGGGGCTGTCGAGGATTTCGGCGAGCACTGTGTCGTCGCCGGTCAGGATGCCGCGCTGGAAATCAGCCTGCTGCCGCGCAAAGTCGCTCATCCCGCCTGCTTGCCCAAGGGCGGCAAGACCTTCTTCGCGATCTCGCGAGTGCGGTTTACTTCCAGAACAAGCTCGTCGAGCGGCGGGATGTTGTCGTCGCGCTCGATCATGGTCGAGACCCGGCCGAAGCGCTTGATGGCCGCGACATAGAGATCCCAGACGTCTTCGCAGACGGGATGATCGTGGGTGTCGATGATGTGGGTGCCCATGTGGCTGTGGCCGGCCATGTGGAATTGCACGACGCGGTCCGCAGGAATCCCGTTAAGGAAGGTCATGGGGTCATAGCCGTGGTTGAAGGCGCTGACATAGACGTTGTTGATGTCGAACAGCAGCCAGCACCCGGAGCGGCGCGACAATTCCGCAAGGAATTCCCATTCCGTCATTTCGGAATTGTTGAACTGGACATAGGTCGAGACGTTTTCGAGCACGATGGCGCGGCCGAGGAAATCCTGCACCAGCTGCACGCGGCTGACCACGTGGTCGAGCGCCTCTGATGTATAGGGGATCGGCAAGAGATCGTGCAGGTTCTTGCCGTGGACGCCGGTCCAGCACAAATGGTCGGAAATCCATTTTGGTTCGACGCGCCTGGCGAGATCTTTCAGGCCCTGCAGATATTCGAAATTCGGCGGCGCGGTCGATGCGATCGAGAGCGACACGCCATGCATCACGACGGGATAGCGTTCGCAAATCCGGTCAAGTACGCGCAGCGGCTGGCCGCCGGGCAGCATGTAGTTTTCGCTGATGACTTCGAACCAGTCGATCGGCGGGTTTCCGCCGAGGATCTCGTCGTAGTGTTGCGCGCGCAGGCCGAGCCCGAAGCCAAGGAAGGGTGGCTTATCCGACAGCAACGGACGCTCAAGCGCCGCCGGGGAGTTGGGCAATCTGCTTGCGACGTTCATGTCGTCTCCGCTTCGCGCATCGCGATCAGGCGATGGGTATTGCCTCAAATTACCATGGAAAGGGGACCCGGCATACACCGGGCCCCGTTCCCGGAACGGAGCCCCGTTCCGGATTACCTCGATCAGGCGGGCGAATACTTGCCCTTGGCGGCGTCGCACTTCTCCTTGGTCATGGCGGAGAAGCCCTGGCCCTTGCAGGCGTTCTGCCCCTTGCAGGCGCTCGCGCCGCCCTTGCAGGCGCTCTGGCCCTTGCAGGCGTTGGCGCCGACGCATTTGCCTTCGCCGGCGGCGTAGGTGACGGTCGACATCGTCGCGCCAGCCAGGAACAGAGTGGCTGCAGCGGCGGCAATCGTGGCGCCGGATTTGGAAGTCATCTTCATGGACGTCTCCTCGAGAAAGAAGTGTGAAGGTGCACCACCCGCAAGCCACTGACATCAGGACCGACAGATGGTACCCGGGGATAAATACGCGGCGGGTTTGGCCAGGTTACACGGCGAGCGAAATTTATTTCAATGATCGGCGGGCTTAAGTGAAACATTCCTGGGCTGGACTTGAAGGCGCGGCATGAAGCCGGGCCTTTTCGCGTCAATTCGGGACGGTCAGCCCTTGACGAACTTTGCGCCCATGGCGGCGCAGGCCTTTTCAGAGGCCTGCGAGAAGCCGGTGCCCTTGCAGGCGTTCTGACCCTTGCAGGCATTGGACCCGCCCTTGCAGGCGCTCTGGCCCTTGCAGGCGTTGCCGGCCATGCACTTGCCGGCCGCGGCGTTTGCAGAGGTCGACCCGGTCGACACAACCGCGCCGGCGAGGAACAAAGTGGCAGCGGCGGCTGCGAGCGTCGCACCGGATTTTGTACTCAACTTCATGACGTTCTCCTCGATGATTGTTGACGACAATAGGACGCCGTGAGCGTTCGATGACCTTGATATCATCGACCCGCACAAGCTAAGGACACAATGGATGCCAATCAGATCGCGGTGGCTCGCGAAGGCCGTTAGCCTCCGTGATTTGAGTGCTCATCCGGACACAGCTACGGGGCATCGGGCGATTTGGTTACAGAGTTTCGAAAGAAATTTTTCTTTTCTTGGATTTGGATGACCCGTCCATGTCCAACCCCCGATGCATGGGAGTGTTTCGTTGCGCGGCAGAATGGCGACAGCCGCCCGCGCGGGAACATCGGACAGCTTCAGTGACCGGTGGCGGCAAATCTCTTGCGTTGCACAACGGAATTGTTGGCTGGTGCGCGAGCATGTGCTCCATAAGAGGCCGGCGCGCGGCCGCGACCTCAGACGGCGGCGCCGAGCTGAGCGAGCAACTCTCCGATCAGCTTGCGCCCGTCGGCGTCCTGCGTCATCGCCAACGCATTGCGATAGTCCGCGATCGCAAGGTCGAACCGCCGCATCATCCGGTAGGTCAGCGCGCGGTTGCGCAGAAAGGCGGGATTTGCGGGATTGATCTCGATCGCCTGCGTGAAGTCGGCGATGGCAAGGTCGTATTTGCGCAAGGTATGATGGAGCTGGCCGCGGTTGCTGAGGGCGCCGGCGTGTCGCGGCGCGATCTGCAGCACCTTGCCGTATTCCGCGATGGCCAGCTCTTCGAAGCGGCCCTCGTTGACGAAGGCGTCGAAATCGGAGCCGGCCTTCTGCTGCAACGCCGCTGCCCGGCCGAAGTAAGCATTGACCCACTTTGGATTGATCACGATCGCGGCGTCGTAGTCCTGCAGCGCGCGGTCGGTGCGGCCTTTGTCCCGGTAGGCGTCGCCGCGGTTGGTGAAGGCAAGGGGATCGTTGGGATTGAGCCGGATCGCCTGATCGAATTCCGTGATGGCGCGATCGAGCTGCTTCTGGCGCAGGAACGCGACACCGCGGCTGTTGAACGGGCCATGGGCGGTCGGGTGGGCTTTCGTCGCCGCGTCGAAATCCGCCAGCGCCCGGTCGTAGACGCCGAGGGCCAGATTGGCATTGCCGCGGATGAGGTAGACACGGGCAAGCTCCCTGGCCTCGGCGGGCGGCGCATTCGTGATGACGAATGAGCAGGCCGCAGCCCTCGGGGCGGGCGGGGTGGCATTGTCCAGGCACATGCGCTGCTGCGCTTCGGCCTGCGCGCCTGCCGGCGCCAGGATGATTGTGAGGGCGGCGAGAAGCACACTGGCAAGGACCCGCATTGCGCGCTCCGTGTTTCCTGACTGTCCCGTTGCTGATCCGGGCCGCTGCGTCGCTTTCATGTCACGAGCGTCCCGGCTGGCGCGCGATCGTGTCGGAAGCCGTCTGGGGCGGGGACTTGGCACGCGCTTCGTCTTGCAGACGCCGGTTGGTCTCGGCGTTGCGGCGCATGAGCGTGCCGATCGCCCGCGCGATTTCATCGTCGTGCCGGCCGAGCACGCAGCCGCCCATCGCGATCGCGCCATAGTCGAGCACCGCGTGACGCTTCGGGTCGGTGGCTTCGACGAGGAGGTGGGGGACCACGTGGCCGGCCTGTCTCAGGGTCTGCACCATCGGGGTCTGCTGAACGGCGGTCGGCACTTGCTGGTCGTTCGGGTCGCTGATGACCATCATGCGCAAGGCGCGGTTCTGCGCGAGCCATTGCACCTTGCCCGTGATGTCGAAATAGGTCCTTGCGGGATCGCCGGGCCTTGCGGGACCCCGGGTCACGATCTGTCCCGAGCCGGAAATCAGGCAGGCGACGTCGCGCCGCATCTGGGCCAGGCCGAACACAAGCCGGCCTCCGCCGGACTCCCCGAACAGATGGAAGCCTTCGAACTGGTAGCGTTGCCGGAGCGCCTCAAGCGCCATGTCCATCAGGTTCAGCTCGACGAGGGTCTTGCGTGACAGATGGGTGCCGGAGGTGCCTTCGACACCGATCCGTCCAAGATAGATCGCCGTGGTCTTCGCCATTTTCGAAAAATGGTCGGCGATAGCGGCGAGTTTGTCGGTGTTGACGTCACTGGCCTTGGACGGATCTGCCCAGGTCCAACGGGTCGGATCAACCGGACCGTTGTGATCGCCGTTCAGAATGATGACCGGGCGCGAGCCCTGACCTCCGGCGGTGGAAAGATAATAGCGGACGCAGAAATCCTGGCTGTAGACGTTGAGCCAGAAGGTCTGCGGTTTCGCGCCGCACTCTTCGCGCGTCATCGTGATCCCGCGCAGCGAGTCTTCCTTCCTGATAATCTCCGCGCCGGCAGGGTCGGCTGCAAACACCGAAATGGCCAGCAGCATCGCTGCGAGCGAGCCGCGCGCCACATTCGACCAGCAATCATATTTCGAGCAAGCCATGACGACCAACACCGGTTCATTCCAGTTGGCCGTTTGTCGCTTGAAGCGGGTGGAGGCGCTGTGATGCCGGTCACACAGAATGGAGGTGGAGGCGAGTGGGATAGGTCAGATAGCAACCGCGAAGGAAGCGCGCCCCCTCTCCCGCTTGCGGGGGAGGCGTAGGCGGCCTACGGCCGCCGTCCTAGGCTTAAGAACGCCGATGCGCAGCATCGGCTATGCGTGGGGGCTCTCTCCGCGAGTCGTCGAGTGGATAGAGCCCCCACCCGGATCACATCTGCGATGTGATCCGACCTAAGAGCGAGCTTCGCTCGTCTCGACCCCGCAAGCGGGAGAGGTGCAGCGAGGTCGCCGCTCGGCCGATTTAACTTACCTTCATCGCGCCCTAGTTCATCGCGGCGCGCGAAGGTTTGAGCTTTGCCATCTGCTTCACCGTGGCCTGCAGTTCCTCGGCATTGAACGAGGGGAACGAGCAGATGCGGTTGCTGCAGGCGAACGCCGCGGGCTCGCCGAGATCGGGATATTCGACGTCGGGATTGGGCAGCTTGCCCTCGCGCAGGTCGAGCCACTCCAGGCGCTTGTAGCGGGCCGGCAGCGCCCGTGCGAGGGTATGCAGGGATTGCGCGCGGGGCGCATCCTTGTGGCCGACGATCGTCATATGGGTCGGCTCGATCGCGAGTTCTTCGTCGGCGAGCAGCACGCCGGGCAGCGGTCGCATCATCTGGGCCGAGGCGCTGCTCGCATAGCGCATCGCATGTGAGGCGTGCTCGCGATAGGTTTCGTCGCCGTAGTAGCGGTTGAGCAGGTTCATGAGGCGCGCGACCTGCACCTGGTCATCCAGCAGTTTTGCCGGCTTTGCCAGCACGCCGGTTTTACCTTCCGCCGTCCTCGACGTTACGAAGCCACCGGCCTCGTCGCGAAAAGCAGCGACGAAATCGCCGGCCTTGGCTGCGGAGGTGAGCCAGTCGCGGTTGCCGGTGGCGGCGTAGAGATCGAGGAAGGCCTGGCCCATCGCCAGCGTGTCGCCGAGGAAGGGTCCGCCGCGATCTTTTTCGCCATGGCGGAATCCACCGCCCGGCAGTGCGCGGTTGGCGTTGACCCATTTCGCCGCGCGTTCGGCAATCGTCAGCGCTTTTGCGTCGTTGGTGACGTTGTAATAGGCGGCGAGAGCCGAGATCGCCCAGCCGTTCTCGCGCGCATACAGATTCTTGTCGATGCGCGGCAGCCCGAGCTTGCGGCGCCCGGCATCATCAAGCGCATAATATTTGTGCCCGTCGGTGTCGTGATCGAGATCGGCATCCTGGCTGACATAGAAGGCTCCCTCGGGACCTGAGAGAAAGGCGGCGAGATAGCGCTCGATATCGCGGGCCGCCTTGAGATATTGCGGGTCCTTCCACAGCGCATAGGCCTGGCTGTACTGCCGCAGATACTGCGCCTGGAACGACATGATCTTTTCGAAATGCTGTTTGCTCCAGGAGCCGGCTTCGGAATATTGATACACGCCGCCCCACACCGGATCGATCAGTGCGATTGCGGCGTCCAGCGTCTGCCGCGCGCGTTTGATCGCAATGGCATCGCCGGCCTCGGCGCGGGTGATCGCAAGATCCAGGCTGTCGGTGTCGATGAATTTCTGGTTCTCGCCCCAGCCGCCGAGCTTTTCGTCGTAGGACTCGTCGAAATTTTTCGTCAGGTCCGCGCGCTGCTGCTTGCTGAGGAAGGCCGAGGCTGAAGGTTTGACTTCAAAGGCCTCGCCGACCGAAGGCCCGGGTGAGGGATCGTCGATGATGGCCTTGAGCAGCGCCTGCATCCGTTCCGGCTCGATATAGCCCCGGAGCTTAGCGATCTCGGTTCCATCGGGTCCGAACACGATCGTCGCCGGCCAGCCCCAATCGCCATAGCGGCTCGACAGGTCCGGATTGGCGTCCTGGTCGACACGAACCGGCAGATATTTCGAAGCCAGCAGATCCTTGACCTGCGGATCGGCATAGGTGGTCTTTTCCATGACGTGGCACCAGTGGCACCACACCGCCTCGAGATCGAGGATCACGAAGCGCTTTTCGGCGGCGGCGCGGGTGAACAGATCGTCGCTCCATTCGCTCCATTTGACGCCATCGGAGGCGTGGGCCGAACCTGCCGCGAGCGCGGCAACGGCGAAGGCGGCGAGGCGGACGAGTTTCATGGCGGCTTTCCGGAAGCGCTGGTGTCTCGACAGCTACGCGCGCGCCAAAATCCGGGCTCAGACTTATCCGCGATGTCACGGCATTGTGAGGCTGCGGGGGAAGCGGGCTTTTCGTCATGGGCATGACGAGGGTGGACATAACGCGCTACATCATGGGCTTGTTTGAGTCAGGCTCTCAGGTCGATGCGTCGGCGTGCCCGGCCGCATTGACCAGCAGCCGGTCGAGGGAGGCGGCACCAGGGCCTGCGATCGCGAGCCACGTGAAGGCGGCGAAGTAGGTCATTTCCTCGAAGCCGAGCAGCGTTTGCAGCGAATCGACGTCGCCCCATTTGGCCGACTTGATCGCGACGAGCATGGTCACCGCCAGCATCGCGGCCGGGATCCGGGTGAACAGGCCGAGGATCAGCATTGCGCCGCCAAAGCACTCGACGCCTGATACGAAAGGGGTGAGGATTTTCGGAAACGGAATACCCCAGCCGATAAAATTCTCGGTGACCTGCGGCAAATTGGTGAGCTTGCCCCAGCCGGCCAGCGTGAAGGTGTAACCGACGACCAGCCGCATGATCAGCGGGCCGGCCCAGGAGAAATATGAGGCGATCTGCGCCGGCAACAGGATCAGAAGATTGACGATGAAATTCATGCGGGCCCCCTCCAATTATTATCGTGACGCGAGGCCGCACCGGCGGCCTCTCAAATCAAGTGCGCGCGAAAAACGCTGCGGCCGCGCAGGGCGGCAATCTGGTCATGGCAGGAGTTTCGCAACGGATAGCCCGCTTGTTACGGGCGTTAGCCGAAATTTTGCAGTGCGGGGAGCGTTTCCAGCAGCCAGATGCTGATGCTGGTGACGGCGCCGGTCAAGAAACCGATGCCGGTAATGACCATCAATACACCCATGGCGCGCTCGACGCTGGTGAGATGCCGCTTCATCCGCGCGAATAGCTCGGAGAATTGTTCGATCATGAAGGCGGCCAGCAGGAACGGAATTCCAAGCCCGAGGGAATAGACCGCGAGCAGGCCCGCGCCCTTGGTCACCGTGGCTTCGGCGGCGGCGATCGACAGGATCGCTGCGAGTATCGGCCCGATGCAAGGGGTCCAGCCGAACGCAAACGCAAGTCCCATGACATAAGCGCCCCACAGCCCGACTGGCTTCGGCGCGGTCAGCCGTCCCTCGCGCATCAACAGCCCGATGCGGGTCAGCCCCAGGAAATGCAGGCCCATGATGATGATGACGATGCCGGCGAGAATCGAGAGTTCTGCCGACCAGGCGCGGATCAGGCCGCCGATGATGGAAGCGCTGGCACCGAGCGCCACGAACACGGTGCTAAAGCCGAGCACGAACATCAGCGCCGCGGCCATCACCGCGCGTTTCGAGGCCTTCGTCGCCCCGTCATTGTTGACCTGCTCGATGGTCGCGCCGGTCAGGTAGATCAGATACGGAGGCACCAGCGGCAGCACGCAGGGCGACAGGAAGCTGACAAGTCCGGCAATCAGGGCCGCCGGGATGGAAACATCGTGCATTGCATGACCTTCGAGAACCGCCGCAAGGCATAGCGCCGTCTTGGCTTGTACGGAACAGGCAATCGGTAAGTTTCGTCGGCTTCCGGCTCAACTCTGGTCACAGAGCCGTGTCCAAGGCATATGAACACGCCGGGATAGCCTCGCCGGTGAAACAGACGCTAGTATCGTTCCGTATTGCGGTAACCGACCCCGCGAACCAGGACCCCGCAATGCGCATCGGCATTCGCAACGCCATCTCGGCCCTCGTGCTGACGTCGATCGTCGTCAGCGCCGTCGGCGTGCATTTGCTGTGGTGGCGGACCGCCCAGCAGGTCAGCCAGACCCTTGCCGACACCATCAACGACCAGATCGTCTCCGCAGTCGGCGACGAACTGCAATCGATCACCTCGGAAGCGCGATCGTCCATGTCGGCGGTGCGCACCTTGTTGCTCGGAAAAGTGTTCGAGGCGCGCGACGCCGAGATGCGCGAGGTGGTCATCCGATCGCAGTTGCGGTCGCAACCGACCATTTCCTGGGTGGCGTTCGGATGGCCGGACGGGACGTTCTTTGCCGGGCACAAGCTTGGCAATGGCGTCATCGAAATGATCGAGATCGCGGGTGACCGAAAGGCGAAGATCAACCGTTATGAGTTCGGAGGTGGCGACACGCTGCTCAAGTCCAGCCGCGTCGAGGACACCAATTACTCCGTCACCGATCAGGAATGGTTCCGCGAGGTGGCCGGCTCCAACGACGAAAACTGGTCGACGCTGACGAAGCATCCCAACGGTGAACGTCTGGCGGCCGCCTTCGCGGCGCCGATCCAGATCGATCAGAAACCCGCCGGCGTCATCGCCATCATCATCGAACTGACGCGGGTCTCGAACTTCCTGTCGCAGCTGACGGTCGGAAAATCGGCCGGCGCATTCATCCTCGATCGCGAGGGCGGCGTGGTCGCGGCGCCCGATCCGGATGCCAGCGAAGTGACGCCGCTGAAAACCGATCATCCGCTGTTTGCGGTCGCGGTGGATGCGATGAAGAATGCCGGCACCGCCTACAATCCCGGCGAAGGCGAGCCGCTGAAGCGCCAGGTGACGCGGGACGGCAAGGTCTATCAGGCGGTGCTGACGCCGATCTCGTTTCCGGGCTGGTCGCTGGTCACAGTGGTGCCGGAGTCGGAATTTCTGGGCCCCGTACAAATGACGATCCGGAACCTGCTGATCGGGCTTGCGGTCCTGATCGTGATTGCCGGGCTGCTGTCGGCATGGCTTGCCCAGCGCCTGATCGCCGCGCCCCTGATCAAGGTGGTGGGCGAGATCAGGCATGTCGAGCGCTTCGATCTGGACAAGGTCGAGCGGCATCCGTCGCGGCTGACCGAGATCGAGAACCTGTCAGGCGCCATCGGCGACATGGCGCAGGGGCTGGCCGCGTTCCGCAAATACATCCCCGCTGATCTGGTGAAGCGGCTGATCAGCGACGGCAATGGCGCGCGCCTCGGCGGTGCGGTGCGGCCGATGAGCGTGATGTTCATCGATCTCGCCGGCTTCACCGGCATCTCGGAGCGGCTCGGCGACCGCATCATCCCGCTGCTGTCGCGTTATTTCGATTCCGTCTCGGCGCAGATCCAGGCGCAGGGCGGCACCATCGACAAATTCATCGGCGATGCCGTGATGGCGTTCTGGGGGGCGCCGACACCGAACCCCGAACACGCCGTCGATTGCTGCCGCGCCGCTCTGGCCTGCCAGCGTGCTATGGCAGAGGTCGGTCTGGTCGACGACCATGGCCAGCCGGTCAAGATCCGCATCGGCATCAATTCCGGCGACATGCTGGTCGGCAATATCGGGTCTGAGGTGCGGCTGAACTACACGGTGATCGGCGACGCCGTGAACATCGCGAGCCGGCTGGAAGGCACCAACAAGGTCTACGGCTCCACCATCATCATCGGCCCCGAAACGCGGCGTCTCGCCGGCGACCGCATCGTGGTGCGCGAACTCGATCGCCTGGCGGTCTACGGCCGCGCCGGAGGCTTGCAAATCTACGAATTGCTTGCCATGGCGGACGAGGGCGGCGGTGCGATCGACTGGGTGAAGGCCTATGAAGCCGGACTCGCATGCTGGCGGGCGCGCGAATTCACGGCCGCGATCAGGGCGTTCGAACAGGTGATGAAGATCAAGGATGATGCGGCGGCATCGGTCATGATCGCGCGCTGCAGGGAGCAGCTCGAGAATCCGAGCGACCAGGAATGGGACGGCACGACCGTCGCCAAATCCAAGTAGGAAATAGGCGGAGATGTTGATTTGAAAGTCCTGCTCACCCATACGCCGCAAGCGAGGGCGCAATATTACGGCGAGCGCAGCCTGAGCGGATTGCAGGCGATCGCGCAGGTGGAGTTGCATGAGCGCGACGACGCGCTGGATGCGTTCGGCCTGATCAACGCCGCACGTGATGTCGAAACCATCGTCGCCGACCGGCTCACCGCTGGACCCGGCGAGATTTTTGCGCGGCTGCCAAAACTGCGCGCCTTCGTTCGCTGCGCGGTCGACATTCGCAACATCGACGTCGAGCAGGCTTCGCGCGCGGGCGTGCTGGTCACCCAGGCCGGACCCGGCTTCGTCCAGTCGGTGGCCGAACTCGCCGTGGGTTTCATGGTCGACCTGTCGCGCGGCGTCTCGCGTGCCAGCGCCGACTATCACGCCGGGCGGAAGCCCAAAGTGATCATGGGCCGGCAATTGGCCGGCAGCCGCATCGGCATTATCGGCTACGGCAGCATCGGCCGCTACCTTGCCGGGATCGCCAGGGTGCTGGGCATGGAGATTCTGGTCGCCGATCCCTTCGCGAGCATAAGCGAGCCGGACATCCAGCATGTGCCGCTCGACGATCTGCTCACGCGTTCCGACTTTGTCGTCTGCCTCGCGGTCGCCAATGAGGCGACGGAAAATCTGATCGGGCAGGCGGCGCTGGCGCGGATGCAGAAGCATGCGTTCTTCATCAATCTGTCGCGCGGCAATCTCGTCGACGAGGCGGCGCTGAGCGCGGCGTTACGCGACAATCGCATCGCGGGAGCCGCGATGGATGTCGGGCGTGCGTTGGACCAGATGCCGACACCGGAACTGGCGCAACTGCCTGATGTGATCGCAACGCCGCATATCGGCGGGTTGACGTCGCCCGCGATCGAAAGCCAGTCGCTGGAGACGGTGCGGCAGGTCGAGAAGATCATCGCCGGTGAGATTCCCGTCGGCGCCGTCAATGCCATCAGCTGGACGCGACGTCCTTGATGCTCTGCACCATTCATGGCTGACCAGACGCCTCGACGCTTGAACAGTTACGAATGAAACGATACGCAGGCTGATGCGTCTTCCCTTCTTTTACGGCTGGTTGATCGTCGCGGTGACGTTCGTCACCATGGCGATCGGCGTCAATGCGCGGACCGCGTTCTCGTTGTTCTTTCCGCCGATCGTCTCCGAATTCGGCTGGGAGCGCGGTGTCACCGCGGGCGCGTTCTCGTTCGGCTTTATCGTATCCGGCGGCGTCAGCCCGCTGATCGGCCGCTTGATGGACCGTTACGGCCCGCGCGCGGTGATGGAACTCGGCGTCGCGCTGATGGGCTCAGGCCTGCTGCTGGCGCCGCTGACGACGCAGCCATGGCACCTTTATCTCACCATCGGCGTGCTGGTCGGCGCGGGCAGTGTGTGCCTGGGCTATTCCGGCCAATCGCTGTTCGTGCCGAACTGGTTCATCCGCCGCCGCGGCCTGGCGATGGGACTGGCGTTTGCCGGCGTCGGCATCGGTTCGGTGACCTTGCTGCCCTGGGTGCAGTTGATGATCGACCAGACCGGCTGGCGCACCGCCTGCACCGCAATGGGCATCGTGGTGCTCGTGGTGCTGGCGCCGATCAATCTGTTGCTGCGGATGCGGCCCGAGGATATCGGGCTGCTGCCGGATGGCGACGCCGCACCGACGGCGACTTCAGCAAAGCCAATATCGAACATCGTCGATCCCGTCTGGGCCGCTACCGACTGGACGCTAGGTCGCGCGCTGCGCACCGCGCGGTTCTGGTGGATATGCCTCAGTTATTTCTGCGGACTGTACATCTGGTACGCGGTGCAGGTGCACCAGACCAAATTCCTGCTCGATATCGGCTTCTCCGCCAATGTCGCGGTCTGGGCGCTCGGCGTGGTCAGCCTGCTCGGCATTCCCGGCCAGATCTGGCTCGGGCATCTCTCCGACCGGATCGGGCGCGAATGGATCTGGGCGATCAGCTGCCTGGGCTTTGCGATCTGCTTTGCGGCGCTGATCGCGCTGAAATTCGCGCCTGTCTTGCCGTTGGTCTATCTGATGATCGTGACCCAGGGCGTGCTCGGCTACGGCCTGACCTCGGTGCTGGGCGCGGTGGTGCTCGAAATCTTCCAGGGCAAGCACTACGGCAGCATTTTCGGCACCATCATGCTGGCGGCGCTGGCCGGCGGCGCAGCCGGCCCGTGGGCGACGGGGTTTCTGTTCGACCGTTACGGCAGCTACACGCTGGCCTTTGCGATCGGCATCGCCGTCAGCGCCTTGTCGGCGTTCGCGATCTGGCGGGCCTCGCCGCGCAAGGTGAGGGCGGTCGCGGGGCAGCTGCATAAGATGCAAGGCGGCGGTTAGAATAGTTATGCCGACGCCGCGCCGATCGCGCGTCGCAGATCGCCGATCGCGCGCAGAAAACTGTCGGCCGGCGTGGTCTCGGGATCGATCAGGCGGTGCAGGCGGAAGCCGTCCTCCATCGCAAGAACGATAGCTCCCCACCAGGCCGGATCGAGCACCGGATCCTTGCCGCTGTTCTTGGCCGTGGTCTCGATGATGTCGGCAATCAGTTTGCGCCGGGCGCGCAGCCGCTTGGCAAGTTCGGGCCGGCGCTTTTCGGCGCGCGCCACAAACAGGATCATCTCTATGTGCAGCAAAGGCGAGCGGCCGAGCGGATCCTGCTGGCTGCGGTCCATGGTCTTCAGCGCATCGATGAAATCCGGCAAGCTCTTGTGCTTCGCGAGCAGATCGTGAAGGCGCAGAATCGATAGCTCGACGTGATTCTCGAGCATGGCGATGATCAACTCATCCTTGCTCGTGAAATTCGAATAGAATGCGCCGCGCGAGAAGCCGGCCGCGGCGGCAATGGTTTCGATGCTGGCGCCGCCGATGCCCTGTTCCTCGAACACGCACGCAGCCGCCTCGAACAGCTTCTCGCGGGTATCGTCCCGGGTAGGTCTGGTTCGCAACCTTGACATCGGCCCATTTTAGGTCAGAATGCAACTCAATACAACAGTGTATCGAGTTGCGTTGGCCGGATCACGAAGTCCGGCAACTGAAAATGCGATACGCTGACAAAGCCAATAAAAACTGCGGTGTGGAAACCAATCGAGGTCATCATGAACGAGCACGTTCAGGCTGCGACGAGCGAACCGCTTTTCAATCCATTGTCGCCCGAGTTCATCCGCAATCCCTATCCGCATTACGAGCGAATGCGCAACACCGATCCCGTGCACCTGACGCCGCTCGGCCTCTATGTCGCCAGCCGGCACGCCGAGTGCAGTCTGGTGATCCGCGACAAGCGCTTTGGCAAGCAGCATGTCGAGCGCACGATCCGGCGCTATGGGCCCAACATCATGGAGGAACCGGCCTTTCGCAGCCTGGGCCTCATGATGCTGCAGCAGGATCCACCCGACCATACTCGTCTGCGCGGACTGGTGGTGAAGGCATTCACCGCGCGCCGGGTCGAGGACATGCGCCCGCGCATCCAGCAAATCGTCGACGAGACGCTCGACCGGATCATCCCGCAGGGGAAGATGGACCTGATCGAGGATTTCGCCTTCCGCCTGCCGGTGACCGTCATCTGCGACATGCTCGGCATCCCCGAAGAGCATCGCGAGGCGTTCTACACCAGGGCGCGCGGGGGTGGCCGCATTCTCGATCCGGTGCCGTTGTCGCCGGAGGAGATCAAGCAGGCCAACGAAGGCACAATGATTTCCGAGATGTATTTCCAGCAACTGTTCGAGTTGCGGCGAAAAAACCCCGGCGACGATCTCACCACGCAGCTGGTGCAGGCGGAGGAAGACGGTCACAAGCTCTCCAACGAGGAACTGACGGCCAACATCATCCTGCTGTTCGGCGCCGGCCATGAGACGACCGTCAACCTGATCGGCAATGGCCTGCTGGCGCTGCATCGCAATCCGGACCAATTTGCGCTGCTCAAGGCCAGGCCCGAGCTCATGACCAATGCTGTCGAAGAGTTCCTGCGCTACGATTCCTCCGTGCAGCTGACCGGCCGGGTGGCGCTGGAAGACATCGACGACCTCGGCGGCAAGCGGATTCCAAAAGGCGAGACCGTGCTGTGCCTGCTGGGTTCGGCCAACCACGATCCGGCGGTCTACCCTGATCACCCCGAGCGTCTCGATATTACCCGGCCCAATGTGAAACCGCTGTCCTTTGGCGGGGGCATCCACTTCTGTCTCGGCGCCCAGCTGGCGCGCATCGAGGCGGAGATCGCGCTTTCCACCCTGCTGCGCCGGATTCCCGACCTGCGGCTGGATGACGCGGTGAACCCGGAATGGCGGCCGACCTTCGTGCTCCGGGGCCTGAAGCATCTGCCGGCAAGCTGGTAACCATATCGCCTCGACATCGACGAGCCCTCAGGTTCTGAATAAATCGGAACCGGCGGGACTATGGCGCTGATGCCGCTGTGACTTCGCCATACTTCTCTCTATATATTGAGCTGCTCCGGCCCTGAGTTCGCGTGGCGCGGTCTGTGCCGGAGCGGTTCATGGGGAGACACCGTGCAGACGACGCTGCTCGGCCTGGCAATCGCCTTTATCATTGCGCTGGTGGCCGCGCTTGTCGGGCCGTATTTCATCGACTGGAATCAATTCCGGCCGCAGTTCGAGGCCGAAGCGAGCCGGATTATCGGCGCGCCGGTGCGCGTCGGCGGCAAGCTCGACGCGCGGCTGTTGCCGGCGCCGTCGTTGCAGTTGCGCGGGGTGACGGTCGGCGGCGCCAACGACCTTGGCAAGGTGCGCGCCGACAAACTCGACGTCGAATTCAGCCTGGGTTCGCTGATGCGCGGCGAAGTGCGTGCCACCGAGCTTTCCATCAACGGCATGTCGCTCGATCTCGGGCTCGATCCAAAGGGCCGGATCGACTGGCCGGCCTCGACCGGAACGCTCAATCCGGGCTCGCTGGCGATCGATCGGCTCAATCTCACCGGCCGGATCGCGCTGCACGACGCTGCCAGCCGCAGCGCCCTCGAACTGAACGACATCGCCTTTTCCGGCGATGTGCGTTCGCTGGCGGGCTCGATCCGTGGCGACGGCAATTTCGTGCTGTCGGGCACGCGCTATCCGTTTCGGGTTTCTTCCGGCCAGACCGCCGACGGCAACGGCACCCGTGTCCATCTGAACATCGATCCCGGCCCGAACACGCTCTCGGCCGATCTCGACGGCATATTGTCTTTCGAGACGAGGGCGCCGCGTTTCGACGGCACGATGGTATTGGCGAGTCCGCCCCGCCCAAAGGCCGGCGACTTCGATACGTCGCCGCCATCCTGGCGTGTCAGTTCCCGCGTCAAGGCCGATTACTCAACCGCACGGCTTGATGCGCTCGAAGTGACGTATGGCGTGGACGAACGCGCGCTGAAACTGGCGGGCAATGGCGACGTGCGCTTCGGCACCTCGCCGCTGCTGCGGGCTTCGCTCGCCGCGCGCCAGCTTGATGCCGACCGATTCTTCGCCAAGGACAGCAAGGACGTTGTCGCCACCGAACCGGTCCGTGTGCTGCCGGCGGTGCGCGCGCTGATGTCGGGCCTTCCGCAAGTCCCGATCGCGGCGCAGATCGGATTTGCCTCCGAGCAGGTGATGCTGGGCGGCCGTCCGTTGCAGGACATCGCTGCCGAACTCCATGGCGATGCGAAATCCTGGAGCGTACGCAAGCTGGAGTTTCGCGCGCCGGGCACGACGCGGGTCTCGCTGAGCGAGGCGATCGCAAAAGGCGCGTCGCCGGATCAGTTCAAGGCCGCGCTCAACGTCGACTCGTCAGATCCCGACGCGTTGATGACCTGGCTGCAGGGCCGCGGCGACATCGGCTATCGCAGCCAGAAGCCGTTGCGGCTGCGCGGCGACGTCACCATTGCGCCTGATGGATTTGCCATCGATGCGATGAAGGCCGAGATCGATGGCGGCGCCGTTGAAGGCCGTATCGCGGTGTCACACCGGCAAGCGGGCAGCGGCTCGAAGATCACGGCGGAGTTGAAGGCCGAGCGCCTCGACCTCGATGCGGCCACGGCGCTGGCGCGTTCGCTGGCCGGCCCGCAGGCCGAATGGCCGGACGAAGGGCGGCTGTCACTGGATATCGGCCGAGCCATTTCCGCCGGCCAGGAGTTGCGGCCGCTGGTGGCCAGGCTTGGTTATGGACCGAAGGCGTTTTCGCTCGACCAGTTGAATATTGGTCAGCCTGACAAGGTCGCGTTGGAAGGCATCGGCCGTTTCGATCGCTTCGCTTCGATAGGGAAGCTGGAGTTTCATTCGACGGCGTCGTCGTTTGGCCAGATCACCGCGCTGGTGGCGCCGTTTGCGCCGTCTCTGGCCGCGCGGCTTAATGCGATGGGGGCGAGCCCGGGGCCTGCGCGCGTCAAACTCGCGCTCGAACTCAACAAGAGCGCCGGGCAGGCCGATCTTGCCAACGCGCGCGCGGTGGTCGACATCGAGGCGCCGCAGCTCAAGGGTATCACCACGATCACCGCAAAGCCGGCACTGACGGCGATCCAGGGCATCGATCTGCAGGCGCTGCAGCGCAGCGAAATCGGGATTGATTCGAAGATGTCGTCGGGGCAGGGCCGTGCCTTGCTGGCGCTGCTGGGGCTGGATCGCGCGATGACCGCCGGCGACGGCCCGGCGCAATTCGAAGGCTCGGCGACGGGGGCATGGGGTGGATCGCTGCGGCTCAAGGCGAAGATCTCCGGAAAGGGTCTGGACGCCGATGCCGACGGTACGGCGGAGCCATGGGAGGCCAAGGGCAGTTTCTCCCTGAAAGTTCGCAGCGCCGATTTCGGGCCGTTGCTCGACCTCAAGCCGACGGACACGCTGGCACAGAATATCGGCCTGTCCTCGCGCGTGTCGCTCGCAGGCAACAAGCTCACGTTCGACGATCTCGACAGCAGCATTGCCGGTTCACGGCTGCGCGGACACGTCGCGGTTACCTTGGGCGATGAAAAAAATATCGAGGGTGAAATCGGCCTCGACCAAATCGCGCTGGCGCCGGCCTTTGCGTTGGCGATGGGGGCTGCCGGACACGATGCGGCGGAGCCGCTCACCGCGGGGCTGGTCAGGGGCTGGCGCGGAAAGGTCGCGTTCCAGGCATTGCGTGGCTTGCTGCCGGGCGGCAGCGAATTGCAGCCGGTGAGCGGGATTGTGAAGAGCGACGGCCAGTCGCTGACCTTCGATTCCATCAAGGGTAAGATCGGCGGCGGCGAGGCCACGGCCACGATCGACGCCAGGCAGGGCCCAAATGGCATTGCGCTGAACGCGAGCGTGCAGCTCAGTAGCGTCGATGGCACGGCGCTGCGCTATCGCAATCTCGCGATGCCCGGCGGCCGCGCGTCGCTGCAGATGGCGTTGGCAAGCCAGGGCCGCAGCGCGGCGGCGCTCACGGGCGCACTGTCCGGCAGCGGAACCGTGACACTGGAATCCGCGAGGATTGCCGGGCTCGATCCGCGCGCCTTTGAGGTAGCGGTTCGCGCCAGCGATGGCGGGCAGGCCAAGGACGATGCGAGGCTGAAGCAAATCGTCGAACCGGCGCTGCTGGCCGGCGCATTGTCGGTCGGCTCGGCGCAAATCCCGTTCAACATCAGGGATGGCCGGCTGCGCGTCGGCGCCACCACGCTCGACGCCAATGGCGTGCGGGCCACCGTCTCCGGCGGCTATGACATTCCGGCCGATCAGGCCGACATCCGCGCCGCGCTGGCGCTGACGATGGTGGGGCCCGCGACCGGCCGCCCCGAAATTCAATTGTTTGCCGTGGGCACGCCCGATGCGCTCAATCGCAGCGTCGATGTGACGGCGTTGTCTTCCTGGCTGGCGGTACGGACGATCGATCACGAAACACGAAGGCTGGATGCGATCGAGCGTGGCGAACCGCCGCCGCCGATGCCGGCGCCGATATCGTTGCCGCCGGATGCGGTGGTGCCATTAGCGCCGGAAGCGGCGTCGCCGAGCGAGGCGCTGTCGCCAGTGCCGGTGCCCGGCCGCGATCCGCGCCGGCCGCCGGCAGCGAAGCCAAAGGCCGCCACACCGCCGCGCCCGCCGGCGCCGGTTGCCACCGCGCCTGCGCCCGCGCCAAATCCGCCCGCGCCGCTGGCGAGCCAGCCGCAGGTTGCGCCGCTGCCTCCGCCGATCGAAGTCAGGCCGGCGCCCGGTGCTGCGCCGGTAGCCAAGCCGAGGCCGAAGCCGCCGCTGTCGCTGACGCCGCAGGTCGCCAATCCACCGCCGCGGCCGGCGCTGCAGAATAATTAGAGCACGATCTCGCGCTGGATTCCGATCGCCTGCAGAAATGCCTGGTCATGGCTGATCACGATCAACGCGCCGTCAAAGCCACGCAGCGCAGTTTCCAGTTCCTCGATCGAGGAGAGATCGAGATGGTTGGTCGGCTCATCCAGTAGCAGCATGAAGGGCGGTTGAGGTCTTGCGAACACGCAGGCCATTCCCGCGCGCAGCCGCTCGCCGCCGGACAGCGTGCCGGCGATTTGCAGCGCCGCACGGTTGCGGAAGGCAAAGCGGGCGAGGGCGGCGTGCGCCTCGTTGCCGGTCAGCTCCGGATTGAGGCGGCGCAGATTGTCGAGGATCGATGTAGCCGGATCAAGCAGCCCGACATGCTGGTCGAGCACGGCGATGCGATCGATCAGGCGGGTTATGTCGCCGCTCACGGCGCTCAGTTCGCCCGTGATCAGTCGGAACAGCGTGGTCTTGCCGGAGCCGTTGGCGCCGTGGATCGCGATCCGCTCGGGCCCGCGCACCTCGAATGACAGCGGGCCGAACAAAGCGCGACTTTCAAAAGACATCATCACGTCCTTGAAGGCGATGAGTTCATGCCCGCGGGGCAGGTTGGTCTCGGGTAAGTCGATCGCGAGCGGCGTCAGGACTTCCACTTTGGCGCGCGCCTCTTCGAGCGCGTCGGTGCGGTCGCCGAGCAGGCGATCGGCAAGACGACCCTCGCGGGCGCTGCTCGCTTCCGCGATCTGCTTTTGGGCACCCAACATTATCCTTGCCTGGCTGCCCGAGCGTGCGTAGTCGCGACCGACGCTGTCGCGGCGTGCCTTCTTCTCGCGCGCCTTCTGTATAGAGCGTTCGGTGTCGCGCAGCGCGTCCGACGCGCGCTCGAGCTCGGCTCCCGCGCGTGCCCGGGCGGCATCGCGCGCCTCGGCGAAGGTGGACCACGCGCCGCCAAACACGGTAATGCCGACCGGCGTCAGTTCGACGATGCGGTCGACGCGCTCCAGCAGCGCGCGGTCGTGGCTGGCGACGAGCGCGCCGCCCTGCCAGCGTTCGAGCAGTTGCGCCACCGCTTGCCGTCCATCGGCGTCGAGATTGTTGGTGGGCTCATCGAGCAACAGCAGGTCCGGCGCCTCGATCACGAGGCGCGCCAGCGCGACGCGCGTTCGTTCGCCGCCGCTCAGCGAGGTGACCCCGCGATCGAGCGGCATCGCGGGCAGGCCGGTTTCGACCAGCGCGGTCTGCAATCTCGCTTCCAGCGTCCAGTCGGCATCCGCGGCATCGTCGAGCGAGCCCTCACCGCGTTCGAGACGGCGCAGGCGGGCGAGGTCGCCGGCAACACCGAGCGCTTGCGCGACCGTCTGGCGGTCATCCGCCAGCTGCGCGAGCATGCCGATCGAGCCGATGCGTTGCACGGATCCGCCGGCAGGTTCGCTCTCGCCCGCGATCAGGCGCAGCAGGGTGGATTTGCCGGAGCCGTTGCGTCCGACGAGCCCCGTTCGCTCGCGCCCAAGCGCAAGCGTCAGTCCGTCGAACAGTGGCCGGCCGTCAGGTGTATTGAGGGAAATCGAATCCAGAATGAGAAAGGCGGGCATGAAGAGCTTCCGAAATGGACAGGGATCGCGGCGCGGTGTGCATTGCGATGTCCATTGCTCTCTCCATGTGTCCGTGTGGCTGGATCGGCATTTCCTAGAAACTTGCCGGCCCCAAGGCAACGGCGTCCTCGCCGGTCTCTCCGATTTGTGAGGACGCCCCGACCAAGTCGGGGAATGTACGGTGCGAAGCGGGGTTGATGGATACGGCTGGAGGAATTCCTACCCTCGAGAGCAGGAGGCGCGCGTGGTCAAATCCGTGATCAGGTTAGTAACACTGGCAATGTCCTTGATGGCGCTGGCCGTTGCGGCACCGCCGGTTCCAGCCTTTGCCGCCGGAGGTGGCGGCGGCGCCGATTCACCGATGGCGACGACCCCACCGCCGGAAACCAGGTCGGCGCCGCGGCCCGCCAGAAGCAGCACCCAAAAGGCCAAGAAGAAAGCCAAGGAAACCAGCCTCGGCGACCCCGCCTTTATCCAGGGGTATCGTGCAGCCTATGCGACGATCTATGACCGCAACGAGTATGCCGGCGCCATCGAGCAGTTGAAGGCGCTCGGCCACGACGATCATCCCAACGTGGCCAATCTGATCGGCTACTCCTATCGCAAGCTCGGTGACTACAAACTGTCGCAAGCCTGGTACGAGCGCGCGCTCAAGGCGGATCCGAACCACGTGCTGACCTGGCAGTACTACGGCCTATGGCAGATCGAGCAGGGCAACCGTGATTCTGCGCAATATCATTTGAGCCGGATCGCTGCGATCTGCGGCACCGAATGCACGGAGTATCGTTCGCTCGCGGCCGCGCTTGAGAAGCCGCCCGGTTCGAGCCTCGTCTATTGAAGTGTGCGAGACAATCGCCGCGGGCATATTCCCTTGCGAGAAGCGCCTGCGGCTAGTTTGGGCTGGCGATCAGCTTACAGCCCGACGAAATGCGTTCTAGCTTTGCGGTCTGGCCTCAGGAGCAGCTGCGGCCGCCGGCATCGCGCGGGTGCGGAAATAGTCCAGCACGAACAGACGTATCGCCGAGGACAAATTGCCCTGCTGGCGGTTGCTGTCGATCTCGCCGACCAGTTCGGACAGCGTCATGTTCCGCAGGCCCGAGATTTCCTTCATGCCGTTCCAGAACGCCTCTTCGAGGCTGACGCTGGTCTTGTGGCCGGCGACCACGATCGAGCGCTTGACGACCGGCGACTTCATGATGCGTCTCCGCCGTCGATGCGATGTTGATCCAGCAAGTTCCCGGCGCGTTCCTTGGCCTGCTCGTCGAGCGCGCGTTCGGATTTGGTACGGCCGAACCGCGCGCGGTTGGCGTCGGCCTGCTTGACCGAGGCTTCGCGCTCGTTGCGCTTCTTGAAGCGCTTCAGGTTGACCACGTCCCCCATGCTCGCCTCCATCATCCGGCGACTTGAAGGTGTGAAAATCCATTACGTATGCAAACGTGATCACGCCGCGCGCGTGCAAAATCGATAGTCATCAGAATCCCCGTGTAGCGCTCTCTGATAGCATCAAAAAATAAGCTTCGCTCTGCGAAAACCAAATATTTTGTGCTCGTACCTTGTGTCCGCGAGATGGCGATCGATGAGCAAACTCAATCTTTGGGAGTTATGATCAATAATCACGTCACGCACGTCCGTAGTTTACCGGGGTCGCGCGACCGTTAGCCCGGGTGTGTCATCTTGTCGGGCTGGACCAGGCGATCGAACTCGGCCGCAGTAACGAACCCAAGCCGCACAGCCTCTTCTTTCAACGTGGTTCCGCGCGCATGCGCCGATTTGGCGACCTTGGCGGCGTTGTCATAACCGATCTTGGGCGCGAGCGCCGTCACCAGCATCAGTGAACGCTCCATCAAATCGCGGATGCGCTTTTCGTCGGCGCGTATTCCCACCACGCAATGCTCGGTGAAGGAGCGAACCACGTCCGACAACAATTGGATGGAATTCAACATACAATATGCCAGCACGGGCTTGTACACGTTCAGCTCGAAATGGCCCTGGCTGCCGGCGACGGTCACGGCGGTCTGGTTGCCGAACACCTGGCAGCAAACCATCGTCAGCGCTTCGCATTGGGTCGGGTTGACCTTGCCCGGCATGATCGACGAACCCGGTTCGTTTTCGGGCAAGATCAATTCGCCGAGGCCGGAGCGCGGGCCCGATCCCAAGAGGCGAATATCGTTGGCGATCTTGAACAGGCCGGTTGCCACCGAGTTGATCGCGCCATGCACCAGCACATAGGCGTCGTTGGAAGCCAGCGCCTCGAACTTGTTGGCGGCACTCGTGAACGGCAGTTTTGTAATCTTGGCGACGTGCCTTGCGAATGTCCTCGCGAATTTCGGCTTCGAGTTGAGGCCGGTGCCCACAGCGGTGCCACCTTGCGCCAGCGGGAATAGATCCTTCACCGCCACGCGCAGCCGTGCGATGCCGCTTTCCACCTGTGCGGCGTAGCCCGAAAATTCCTGGCCCAGCGTCAGCGGCGTCGCATCCTGGGTATGGGTGCGGCCGATCTTGACGATCCTGGCGAACGCCTTTTCCTTCTTGCGCAGTTCGCGATGCAATTCGCTCAGGGCCGGGATCAGATCGTCAATAATGCGTCCGGCGGCGGCGATATGCATCGCGGTCGGGAATGAATCATTCGACGACTGGCTCATATTAACGTGATCGTTGGGATGAACCGGCTTCTTGGCACCGAGGTCGCCGCCGAGCATCTGGTTGGCGCGGTTGCCGATCACCTCGTTGAGATTCATGTTGGTCTGGGTGCCCGAACCGGTTTGCCAGACCACCAGCGGAAAATGATCGTCGAGCTTGCCCTCGATCACCTCGCGCGCGGCGCGGGTGATGGCGGTGGCGCGGCGCGCGTCGAGCAGGCCGAGATCGCGGTTGGTCTGCGCGGCGGCGAGCTTGACGATGCCGAGCGCATGGACGAGCGCGGTCGGCATGCGGTCATGGCCGATGCGGAAATTCTGCCGCGAGCGCTCGGTCTGCGCGCCCCAATAGCGATCGGCGGGGACATCAATGGGCCCGAAACTGTCGGTTTCGCTGCGGGTGGATTTGGATCGCTTGGGTGTCGCTCGTCGGGCCATCAATGAATTCCGTTACGCGTGGATGCGGAACGGTCATTGTAGCGCGCCGCGGATTTTCCCGCGCGTAGATTGTCTCCAGTTATTTCTTGCGGAAACGATCGAGCCGCACCACTTCCGCGCCCTCGCTCGGCTTGGCCGGCTCGTCCTTGCTCTCGTCCTTGCTTTCGGCGGCTGTAGCCGGTGCAGGAACGGGCAGGCTAGGGGCTGCGGGAACGGCGGTCAGGTTGGCGGTGGGCGTTTCGGCGGCCTCGTCGGATGGCTCGAATTGCAGCCCGAACTTCACCGAAGGATCGAGGAAGCTCTTGATCGCCGCGAACGGAACCACCAGCCGCTCGGGGATGCCGCCGAACGACAGGCCGACCTCGAAGCGATCCTCGCTCACCACCAGATCCCAGAACTGGTGCTGCAGGATGATGGTCATCTCTTCCGGATATTGCGCCAGCAGCCGCGGCGACAGTTTGACGCCGTCGGCGGTGGACAGGAAGGTGATGAAGAAATGATGCTCGCCGGGCAGCCCGTGTTCGGCGGCGTCGGTCAGCACGCGGCGCAGCACCCCGCGCAGCGCGTCGCGCGCCAGCACGTCATAACGGATGTGGTCGGTCGCCATGGTGGTCCTGTCACGTTGAGATGGTGGCTGCCGGTCGCCCGACTCGCCATTTTGACCCATGCTACCCCGGCGGGGGCCGCAGGTCAGCAGGCGTCATGAGTGGAATTTCCGGCAGAAGCGTTCCGCCGGGCGGCAAATCGCAAGAAAACCGGCAAGAAAATTCACAAGAAAATCTCGCAGGAAAAGCAGGCGCAAACAAAGTGGAGGCTTCTGTTGCCAGGTGCCTCCCAACCCCGCCTAGCGGAGCTTAACCCACCAGGACTTTAGACTTGGTTTTTCAAACTGCGTTACGCAGCCTGAGCAACCGGAGCATAGTTGTCGTTTGCAACTATTGCATAGCCCGATAACGGCGGAACCATACCGAGAAAAAACACGCCCTTTACGCCCTCGTCGATCCTGTTTCGCCCCCGCCGAAACCCGCCGTCAGGGGGTGGGCTTGGGTGGAGGCGCCGGGTACTGCCCCCGGGTCCGAATGGTTTATTGCGACGGCAATTTATTTCCATAGCCGGCGAACCGGCGCCCCTAATATAGGGGGCAAAGGCTGAGAAAAATAGTGCCGGGGTGGGCGTGGAAAGCGCGGGAACCGGCCGAATTGGGATTGGCCCTGGCGGTGCCGCCGTTCTAGATTTTGGGCCATGCCTTCGAAAAAATCCCCGGCTTCGGAATCCCCGCCGGCCGCCGTCCCGGCGCCGGATCTTCCTGCATCGCACCCGCCAAACCAGCCTGGCCTGCTTGAGCTGTTCGTGGCGTTCGCGAAAATGTCGCTGGCTGGCTTCGGCGGGGTGCTGGTCTGGGCCCGGCGCGGCATCGTCGACCAGCACCGCTGGATGACGGCGGAAGAATTCAACGAAACCTTCGCGCTGTGCCATTTTCTGCCAGGGCCCAATATCGTCAACCTGTCGGTCGTGTTCGGCTCGCGCTTTCGTGGCATTGCCGGCGGCATCGCAGCCTTTGCCGGGCTGGTCGGCCCGCCCATGGTGATCGCCACGATCCTCGCGGCGCTGTATGCGCGCTACGGCGAGATCGACGCGCTGCGGCGGATCCTGGCCGGCGTTTCCTGCGCGGCGGTCGGGCTTCTGATGGCGGTCGTCTTCAAGATGATGATGCCGCTGATCAAAAAGCGCGACCTGGTCGGGCTCGTGATCCTGCTCGCGGTGTTCATAGCGATCGGCCTGCTGCGGCTGCCGCTGCAGACGGTGCTGCTGGTGGCGGTCCCGCTCAGCCTCGGCGTTACCTATTTTCTGCGCCAGCGGGTGGCCGCATGAATTCGGACGGCAATCCGATTTCGACGCTCGTTTGGACTTTCGGTTTGATGTCGCTGTTTGCGGTTGGCGGCGCGAATTCGGCCATACCCGAGATGCACCGGATCGCGGTCGACGTTCACCACTGGATGAATGACAAGCAATTCGCCGACATCTTCGCCATCTCCCAGCTCTCGCCGGGGCCGAACGTGCTGATCGTGACCCTGATCGGCTATTCCGTCGCTGGGGTGGCCGGCGCGCTGGCGGCGACCCTGGCGATGTGCGGCCCGACCGCCATCCTTGCCTATTATGTGAGCCGCCTGCTGCAGCGGTCGAGCCAATCCCGCTGGCCCGCCATTATCCAGGCGGCCCTTGTTCCGCTTTCGATCGGCCTGATGGGCGCCAGTGGCCTGATTTTGGCGCTGACTTCGGACCTTAGCTGGGTGGCCGGCCTGATTACGGCGGCCGCCGCGGTTCTGGCCTTTGCGACGCGGCTCAATCCGGTCTGGATATTGCTGGCCGGAGGTGCTTTGGGTTTTGCTGGCGTTGTCTGAGGAAAATCGCTAGGCAAGACCTTGGGACTGTGCACAAACGCCATCCAATCAGAAACGCCATCCAATCAGAACGGGCGGGAAGCCCTGTCGGGGGGGAGATATCGATGAGTGATACGCCGAGCCACGCGCCGGTCAAATCTATCATGCCGAAATGGGTTCGCGGTCCGCAGGACTTCGTCGGCGGGGTCGCGCTGATAGCGATCGCGCTGTTCGCCCTGTGGGCGTCGAGCGATTTGCAGGGCATGCGGGGATTCTCGTTCGGAGCCGGAACCGCACCGCGCATGTTCGCCTTTCTGTTGCTCGGATTGGGCGTTGCGGTGATGGTCGTCGGCCTCCTCACCGAGGGCGCGCACCTGGCGAAATACCATTGGCGCGGTCCGCTGTTCGTATCCCTGGCGATTCTCTCCTTTGCGCTCATGATCCGCCCGATGGGCCTGATCGTCACGGCGTTCTCGAGCTTCCTGATTGCGGCATTGGGCACGCCGGAAACGAAATGGACGGAAACCATCATCGTCGCCGTGTGCCTGACGGTGTTCTGCAGCCTGTTGTTTCCTTACGCGCTGGGTCTGCCCTTGCAGATGCTGCCCAAATTTATGATCCGGTGAGGGTGTGATGGGTGACGTTTTTTCAAACCTTAGCCTCGGCTTCGGCGTCGTATTCCAGCTGGTGCAGTGGACCCCCGCTTTTCTTGGCGGCGTGTCCATTCCTATTCCCGTCAACATTCTGCTCTGCCTGATTGGTGCGCTGGTCGGAACGCTGGTCGGCGTGCTGCCGGGCATCGGCACCATCGCCACGGTCGCCATGCTGCTGCCGATCACCTTCGGCCTGCCGCCGGTCGGCGCACTGATCATGCTCGCCGGCATCTACTACGGTGCGCAATATGGCGGTTCGACCACCTCGATCCTGGTCAACATTCCAGGCGAGGCGGGCTCCGTGGTGACCGCGCTCGACGGTTTTCAGATGGCCAAGAAGGGACGCGCAGGTCCGGCCCTGGCGATCGCGGCGATCGGCTCGTTCTTTGCGGGCTGCGTCGCGACCGTCCTGATCGCCGTGCTGGGTGCGCCACTCACAAAACTCGCGCTGGCGTTCGGGCCCGCCGAATATTTCTCGCTGATGGTGCTCGGCCTGATCTTCGCGGTGGTGCTTGCCAAGGGCTCGGTGCTTAAGGCGATCGCGATGATCGTGTTCGGCCTGCTGTTGTCGATGGTCGGGTCCGACATCGAGACCGGCGCATCGCGGATGGCTTTCAACATCCCCGAACTCGCGGACGGCCTCGGCTTTGCCACCGTTGCGATGGGTCTGTTCGGCTTCGCCGAGATCATCCGCAATCTCGATGCGGGCGGCGAAACCGACCGCCAGCTGGTGCAGCAGAAGGTCACCGGCCTGATGCCGACCAAAAAAGACCTGTTGGATTCCACGCCGGCGATCCTGCGTGGCACGGTGCTGGGATCGATCCTCGGCATTCTGCCGGGCGGCGGCGCGGTCATCGCATCCTTCGCCGCCTATACGCTGGAAAAGAAGGTATCGAAGCATCCGGAGAAATTCGGCCACGGCGTGATCGAGGGTGTCGCGGCGCCTGAAAGCGCCAACAACGCGGCGGCCCAGACCTCGTTCATTCCGCTATTGACGCTCGGCATCCCGCCGAACGCTGTGATGGCGCTGATGGTCGGCGCGATGACCATTCACGGCATCGTGCCGGGACCGCAGGTGATGCAGAAGCAGCCCGAACTCGTCTGGGGCATGATCGCTTCGATGTGGGTCGGCAATTTGATGCTGCTGATCATCAACCTGCCGCTGGTCGGGATCTGGGTGCGGCTGTTGCGCGTGCCCTATCGGCTGATGTTCCCCTCGATCGTGGTGTTCTGCGCGATCGGCATCTATTCGGTGAACAATGCGCCGACGGACGTGGTGCTCGCCGGCGTGTTCGGGCTGGTCGGATACTGGCTGATCAAGCATGATTTCGAGCCGGCGCCGCTGCTGCTCGGAATGGTGCTCGGACCGCTGATGGAAGAGAACTTGCGCCGGGCGCTGCTGATCTCGCGCGGTGACTGGTCAGTGTTCCTGACGCGTCCGCTATCGGCGGTTTTGATGGCCATCGCTGCAGGTCTGCTGGTGCTGGCGGTACTGCCATCGCTCCGCAAGAAGCGCGATCAGGTGTTCGTGGAATCCGAGAACTGACCTGCGTCGGCTCGCCACAGTCCGAAGTCGAATCGACTTCGTTCGTTCTTTCGTGAAATGGAAATGCCGGCCGATCGGGCCGGCATTTGCTTCAATGCTTAGCTGGGAGAATTAGATGAAACTGTATGGTCGTCGCTCTATGGCGGGTGGTTGCCTGGCCATCCTTGCCGGGCTGGTCGCGCTTGCCGCGCCGGCGCACGCGCAAAACTACCCGACGCGTAGCATCACCATGATCGTGCCGTTTGCGGCGGGCGGTCCGACCGACGTGATCGCGCGCATCGTCACCGGCCATATGGCGCAAACGCTCGGCCAGGCCATCATCATCGAGAACGTGGTCGGCGCCGGCGGTACCACCGCCACGACCCGCGCGTCGAAGGCCGCCAATGACGGCTATACGCTGATCACCGGGCATATGGGCACGCATGCGGCCTCGGTGCCGCTCTATCCCAAACTCGCCTATCATCCCGAAAAGGATTTCGAGCCGGTCGGGCTGCTCGCCGGCACGCCGATCCTGATCCTGGCGCGCAAGGATCTCGCGCCCAAGGACCTCAAGGAATTCATCACCTACGTCAAGGCGAACGAAACCAAGGTCAACGCGGCGCATGCCGGCGTTGGGTCGGTTTCGAACGTGTCGTGCGAGTTGCTGAACTCGGTGCTGGGGGTCAAGCCGGTCGGCGTGCCCTTCAACGGCACCGGACCTGCGATGAACGCGCTGGTGGCCGGACAAGTCGATTACATGTGCGACCAGATCGTCAACGCCGTGCCGCAGATCAATGGCGGCACCATCAAGGCCTATGCGATTGCGACCGCCGAGCGCAATCCGTCGCTGCCCGATGTTCCGACCACCACGGAGGCCGGCTTGCCGGCCTTCCAGGCCCAGGCGTGGAATGCGATTTTCGCGCCCAAGGGAACGCCCGCCCCGATCATCGCCAAGCTGAACGAGGCGATCGTCAAGGCACTCGACGACGAGAACGTCAAAAAGCGCCTGCTCGAACTCGGCAGCGTGATCCCGGGTCCCAAGGATCGCACGCCGGAAGCGCTGGCCGCACTGGTGAAGAGCGAGATCGCGAAGTGGACGCCGGTCCTTAAGCCGGCAGGTTAATCAATCTGATCAGGTAGATAGGTGAGGGGCGGGACGCAGGTTCCGCCCCTTGTCGTTTTTCGTAGCGTTTTCAAGCGAAGTGGATACCGGTTCGCGTGAAGAAAACGCGTCAAAAACAAGAGGCTTTAGTCCGGAAACATCACTTTTCCGGGTATAATCAGGGCGTAGCCGAATCGGTGCTGTCGATTGCCGCGTCCGGCCGCTAAATTCGCCTTCCCGAAAGGCTTGCGAAACCGACGCCAAGAAGGCTCCTTGATCAAGAAGACTCCATGAATCAGTACCACGACCTGCTCGAACGGATCCTCGCTGACGGCGCGGAGAAGCACGACCGCACCGGCACCGGCACGCTGTCGATCTTCGGTCACCAGATGCGCTTCAGCTTAAGCGCCGGGTTTCCGATGCTGACCACCAAGCGGCTGCCGCTGAAGGCGATCGTGCACGAATTGCTGTGGTTTCTGGCCGGCGACACCAACATCAAATATCTCAAGGACAACGGCGTTTCGATCTGGGACGAATGGGCCGACGCCAATGGCGATCTCGGCCCTGTCTATGGCTCGCAATGGCGATCCTGGCCGGCGCCTGACGGCCGCCGCATCGACCAGATTTCCAATCTCATCGACATGATCAGGCGCAACCCGGATTCGCGGCGCCTGATCGTGAGCGCGTGGAATCCGGCCGATGTCGACAAGATGGCGCTGCCGCCCTGTCACTGCCTGTTCCAGTTCTATGTCGCCAATGGCAAGCTGTCGTGCCAGCTCTATCAGCGCTCCGCCGACGTGTTCCTCGGCGTGCCCTTCAACATCGCGTCCTACGCGTTGCTGACAATGATGGTGGCGCAGGTGACGGGATTGAAGGCGGGCGATTTCGTGCACTCGCTCGGCGACGCGCATCTCTATTCCAACCATCTCGAACAGGCGCGGCTGCAACTGACGCGGCCGACGCGGCCGCTGCCGGTCATGAAGATCAATCCGGAGGTCAAGGACATCTTCGCTTTCCGTTACGAGGACTTCGTGCTCGAAGGCTACGATCCGCACCCGCATATCAAGGCTGCGGTGGCTGTATGAGATGCAGTGTGAGCGATTGAATGGCTCTTGCGATCCGCCGCGCGCGTCCCGATGAAGCCGGGCTTGTCTTGTCCCTGGTTCGCGAACTCGCCGAGTACGAAAAGCTGCTTCACGAGGTCGAGGCCACCGAAGCTGACATCGACGCCGCGCTGTTCGGCAGCCATCCGCGGCTGTTTTGCGAGATTGCGGAGTGGGAGGGCGAGCCGGCCGGCTTCGCGGTCTGGTTCGTCAATTTCTCAACGTTCAGCGGCCGGTCCGGTATCTATCTTGAGGATCTGTTCGTCCGGCCGGCGCAGCGCGGCAAAGGCATCGGCAAGGCGCTGCTGGCGCAGCTTGCGAAACAATGTGTGGCCAACGGCTGGTCGCGCTTGCAATGGTCGGTGCTGGACTGGAATACGCCGTCGATCGACTTTTACAAATCGCTGGGCGCGGTCCTGATGGACGAGTGGACGGTGTGCCGGGTAAGCGGTCCGACGTTGACAGCGCTGGCGCAAGGGACGCGTTGATGGAAATTGTTCTCATTGTCGCGGTCGCCGAAAACGGCGTGATCGGCGCCGGCGGCGCCATCCCGTGGCGGCTGAAATCCGACATGCAGCGGTTGAAGGCGATGACGATGGGAAAGCCGATCGTGATGGGCCGCAAGACCTTCGAGTCGATTCCGCGCCGGCCGCTGCCCGGGCGGACCAATATCGTGGTGACGCGCGATGCCACCTATCGTGCCGCCGGCGCCGTGGTCACGACTTCCTTCGCGGACGCCAGGGCAATTGCCACCGGCGACGCGCTGCGACGTTTCGCCACTGAGATCGCGATCATCGGCGGCGCGGAAATCTATGCGCAATGGATCGATCGTGCCGATCGGCTGGAAATCACCGAGGTGCATGCCCGGCCCGACGGCGATACGCGTTTCGCCGCAATTGCGGCTTCGGACTGGGTAGAGGTCGCGCGCGTGCGGAATCCGGCCGGACCCGACGACAGCGCCGACTTCTCCTATGTGACATTTCGTCGGCGCGGCACGCGTCAATTGTCGCATTAACCTCGCTAGGCAATGTTTGCATTGACAATTTTGGCCCCAATCATAGCTGCTTAAGACCATAAGCTTGCGTTGTAAGGGCCCGGGCGGTCCCCTATAAAGCCGGTCGGACATGCGAGGCCGGGCATTTTGCCCAATCAGGCGGACCCGGGCCCGCGGAGGAGACTTTTATATGCCGTGGAAGAATCAAGGCGGGGGCCCGTGGGGCTCGGGTCCGAAGGGACCGTGGGGCAACGGACCTCAATCGGTTGGGCCGCGCCCGCCCGATCTTGAGGACCTTCTGCGTCGCGGCCAGGACAAGCTGCAGAATCTTCTGCCCGGCGGCCATTTCAGCGGCATGGGCATCGCACTGGTTCTGATCGGCGCGCTGGCGATCTGGTTCCTGTCGGGCTTCTTCCGCGTTCAGTCGGAAGAGCTCGGCGTGATCCTGCGCTTCGGCAAGCACATCAAGACCGTGCAGCCCGGCCTGAACTACCATCTGCCGTATCCGATCGAGACCGTGCTGCTGCCGAAGGCGCTGCGCGTTTCCACCATCTCGATCGGCATGACGCTGATCAGCGATCCGAGCGGGCGCGGCCGCACCATGCGCGACGTGCCGGAAGAAAGCCTGATGCTGACCGGCGACGAGAACATCGTCGACGTCGATTTCACGGTGCTGTGGCGGATCAAGCCCGATGGCGTCGGCAATTACCTGTTCAACATCCAGAACCCCGAGGGCACCGTGAAGGCGGTGGCCGAAAGCGCCATGCGCGAGGTGATCGGCCGCTCCAACATCCAGCCGATCCTGACCGGCGCCCGCACCACCACGGAAGCCGGTGTGCAGGAACTGATGCAGAAGACGCTCGACAATTATGGTTCGGGCGTTCAGATCACGCAGGTACAGATGCAGAAGGTCGATCCGCCCGCGCAGGTGATCGACGCGTTCCGCGACGTGCAGGCCGCCCGCGCCGACCTCGAGCGTCTGCAGAACGAAGCCCAGACATACGCCAACCGCGTCGTTCCCGACGCACGCGGCCGCGCCGCGCAGATCCTGCAGGTCGCCGAAGGTTACAAGGAACAGGCGGTCGCCGAGGCCAAGGGTCAGAGCGCGCGCTTCCTGAAAGTCTATGACGAATACAACAAGGCGAAAGACGTGACGCGGCAGCGGATTTATCTCGAGACGATGGAACGTATCCTCGCCAATGCCGAGAAGCTCGTCTATGACGGCGGCCCGTCGGCGCAGAACATGGTGCCGTATCTGCCGCTCAACGAGTTGTCGCCGCGGCGAACGCCGGCGCCGCCCGCCACCGGTCAGCAGCAGCAGCAGGGAGGCAACCGATGAGGTCTCCCGTCACAGGCATTGTCCTTCTGATCACGCTGTTCGTCGTCGTCATCCTCGGCTACAGCTCCGTCTTCACCGTCGACCAGACCCAGCAAGTGCTGGTGGTGCGGCTCGGTGAACCCATCCGCGTCGTCACCGAACCGGGCCTGAACTTCAAGGCGCCGTTCATCGACACCGTCATCTCGATCGACAAGCGCATCCTCGATCTGGAAAATCCGTCGCAGGAAGTGATCGCTTCGGACCAGAAGCGGCTGGTGGTCGACGCCTTCGCCCGCTACCGCATCAAGAACGCGCTGCGCTTCTATCAGAGCATCGGTTCGATCCAGGCGGCCAACATTCAGCTCACCACGTTGTTGAATGCGTCGCTGCGCCGCGTGCTGGGCGAGGTCTCCTTCATCACGGTGGTGCGCGATGAGCGCGAAGCGCTGATGCTGCGTATTCGCGAACAGCTCGACAAGGAGGCCGACGGTTACGGCATCCAGGTCGTCGACGTGCGAATCCGCCGCGCCGATCTGCCGGAGCAGAACAGCCAGGCGGTCTATCAGCGCATGCAGACCGAGCGGGCGCGTGAAGCCGCCGAGTTCCGCGCCCAAGGCGGACAGAAGGCGCAGGAGATCAGGTCGAAGGCCGATCGTGAGGCGACCGTCATCATCGCGGAAGCCAATTCGACGTCCGAACAGACGCGCGGTGCCGGCGATGCCGAGCGCAACCGCCTGTTCGCCGAGGCCTATGGCAAGGATCCCGACTTCTTTGCGTTCTATCGCTCGATGTCGGCCTATGAAACCGGGCTTCGCAGCAACGACACCCGCTTCCTGCTGCGGCCGGATTCGGAGTTCTTCCGCTTCTTCGCCAATTCGGCCGGTCACCCGCCGGCCGCCGCCGCGCCAGCCGCGCCGAAGCAATAGCTCTCGGCCGACCACACCATATCAGGCGAAGCGGACCCCGCTTCGCCTGCGATAAAAGCAAGAACTGCGTTCAGCGGGAGGTTGCCATCCGATGAGGTCCATAGCGTTTGCCGACTTCCTCATCGGCCTGGGAATCCTGTTTGTGCTGGAAGGCCTGATGTTCGCGGCGAGCCCGGCCTGGATGCGCCGGGCGATGAAGAGCGCGATGACGACGCCGGACAACATTCTGCGCGCGGTGGGTATCGGGTCGGCGGTCGTGGGCCTGCTCCTGATCTGGCTGGTTCGCCGCTAGCGCGCCAGCCGAGCCGACCTTGGCAAATCGCCTGCGGAATCAACGAAATCGTGAGCCGCCGATGGCCGGTTTTTCGCCGAAATGCCCGGTTCAAATGCTTGCGCCTCAGACCCGTTCGGGCGCACTGTGGACCCCAAATCGACCCGTTGGAGAGAAGCTGACATGACCGGAGCCAGACCCGCTTTGAGCCGTCGCCTGCGCATGATGGGGGCTGCGATTTCACTCGGCGCTGTCGGCGCTCTGGCTTCAGCGCCGGCTTTCGCGCGGGGCCCGGACGGCATCGCCGACATCGCCGAAAAGGTGATCGACGCCGTCGTCAATATCTCGACCTCGCAGAACGTCGAGGCCAAGGGTGGTGGTGGCGGCGACCGGCAGGCCACGCCGCAATTGCCGCCGGGTTCGCCGTTCGAGGAATTCTTCGACGACTTCTTCAAGAACCGGCGCGGCGGCGCTCCCAAGGGAGGCGAGCGAAGCGAGATGCAGCCGCGCAAGACCAATTCGCTCGGCTCCGGTTTCATCATCGATACCGCTGGCGTCGTCGTCACCAATAATCACGTCATCGCCGATGCCGACGAGATCAACATCATCATGAACGACGGCACCAAGATCAAGGCCGAACTGGTCGGTGTCGACAAGAAGACCGATATCGCGGTGTTGAAATTCAAGCCGGTGAAGCCGCTGGTCGCGGTCAAGTTCGGCGAGTCCGACAAGCTGCGTCTCGGCGAATGGGTGATTGCGATCGGCAATCCCTTCAGCCTCGGCGGCTCGGTGACGGCCGGTATCGTCTCGGCGCGCAACCGCGATATCAGCCAGGGGCCCTACGACAGCTACATCCAGACAGACGCCTCCATCAACCGCGGCAATTCCGGCGGTCCGCTGTTCAACCTCGAGGGTGAAGTGGTCGGCGTCAACACGCTGATCATCTCGCCGACCGGCGGTTCGATCGGCCTCGGCTTTGCGGTGCCTTCGAAGACCGTGATCGGCGTAGTCAATCAGCTCCGGGAGTTCGGCGAGCTGCGCCGCGGCTGGCTCGGCGTCCGCATCCAGCAGGTCACCGACGAGATCGCCGAAAGCCTCAACATCAAGCCGGCGCGCGGCGCGCTTGTCGCCGGCATCGACGACAAGGGTCCGGCCAAGCCCGCCGGGATCGAGCCCGGCGACGTCGTGGTCAAGTTCGACGGCAAGGACGTCAAGGATCCGAAGGACCTGTCGCGCGTGGTCGCCGACACCGCGGTCGGCAAGGAAGTCGAAGTCGTCGTCATCCGCAAGGGCGCGGAGGAAACCAAGAAGGTGACGCTCGGCCGGCTCGAGGATAACGAGAAGGTGCAGCAGGCCGCCGCCAAGTCGAAGGACGAGCCCGCCGCCGAGAAGCCGGTGACGCAAAAGGTGCTCGGTCTGGATCTGGCCGCCCTGAGCAAGGATCTGCGCGGAAAATACAAGATCAAGGACAGCGTCAAGGGCGTGGTCATCACCGGCGTCGACAATGCCTCCGATGCCGCCGAGAAGCGGCTGTCCGCCGGCGACGTCATCGTCGAGGTGGCGCAGGAGGCGGTGACGAACACCGCCGATGTCAAGAAGCGGGTCGATCAGATCAAGAAGGACGGGCGCAAGTCGGTCCTGCTGATGGTTGCCAACGGCGAAGGCGAGTTGCGCTTCGTGCCGCTGCTCGTGCAGTGATATGTCGTCCCGGCCTAGTGCGCAATTGCGCACGGGGCCGGGACCCATACACTGCGGCCGTGCTGATTGAGGCAGTGGCTGATACCTTCCAGGCAACCGCCACCGGTGGTTATGGGTCCCGGCCTTCGCCGGGACGACGCCGAAATCCCACCTCCACAAATTCATCTCGACGATACCGCCGCGCATGCGCGCCTGATCGTAACCCAATCCAGCACGACCCGACCTCGTGACCGGGGTGCGCAAGCACCCCTGCGTCACGTCGCGCCTGCCCGCGTCCAATGTCGATTAATTGCTTCCTTGGACGGGGGCCATAACCGACGATCGGCATCTCGGAAAACAGCGGGATCACCTCAACGGTCCCAACAGGCTGGCCGGGAGGTCCAAAGGGAGGACGCGGGGCTTGCGGGTGGGACCGGTCAGGGGCCGGCGCCATCATTGTCACCAAGCATGCCGTCAGAGCCCCTGGCGGCCCATGGAGATCACTCATGCCGCGCGCCAGATCCATCCCCGCCGCCGCGTTTGCGGCATGTGCCGTGCTCTGCTGGTCGATCGTCGGGCCCACGATGGCGGCGGCGCAGGATCTTGTGAAAGCGCGGCTGGCGCAGAATCTCGGTCCGATATCGGGCCTCGTCATCGTCGCCAAGGCGAAGGGAATGTTCGAAAAGCAGGGGCTCGACATTACCGTCGCCAACTTCACCTCGGGCAAGCAATGCCTGGATACCGTGCTGGGCGGCGGCGCCGATTTTGCGACCACGGCCGAAGCGCCCGTGACCGCGGCGGCGATGGCAAACCAGCCGATCGCGTTCGTCGCCGGCATGGAATACTCCGATCTCAAGACCATGACGGCGGCAAAGGCCGGGATCAGGACCAAGGCCGATCTGCGCGGCAAGAAGATCGGCTTCACAGCGGGCACCGGCAGCGAAGTCTACACCGCGACGCTGCTGAAGGCCGCGGGCCTGACGCCGGGCGACGTGACGCTGGTCAACCTGCGGCCGCAGGAAATGCTGCCGGCGATGGCGGCCGGCAGCATCGACGCGTTCGATACCTGGGAGCCGCATATCGCCAACGCCAGGAAGGCGCTTGGCGAGAACGCGGTGCTGCTCGACACCAAGGGCCTGTATTCCGAGACCTTCAACATCGTGGTGACGCGGCCCTATCTCGACGCCAACGGCCCGCTGGTGCAGAAATTCTTACGGGCCTTGCTGGACGCCGAGGCCTGGCTGAAGGCGAACCCGGACGAGGCGATCACGACCATCGCCGATATCGTCGGCATGAAGCGCGACGAACTCGCTGCGATCTGGCAGGACTACGTCTACCGCGTCCGTATCGACGATCAGTTGCTCGGCATTCTCAAGCTGCATGCGGCGTGGCGGCTGGAGAGCGGCAACCACCCGCCGGGCGCGACGATGCCTGACTTCGCCAAGGTGCTGGCGCTCGAGCCGCTGCGCGGCATCGATGCCAGCCGCGTTACCGTCTCGGCCAAATAGCAGATGAAGCGGATCAATATCCTGGTCGGCGCGCTCTCGATCCCGCTCTTTGTCGTGGCATGGGAAGTGATCGCACGGTCGGGAATCGTCAACGCCGTGCTGTTTCCGCCGCCGTCGGTCGTCGCGGTCGCCGTGGTCGAATGGGTGCGAAGCGGGCAGTTCTTCCTCGATCTCGGGGCGAGCCTCTATCGCGTCGTGACCGGGTTCGTGGTGGGGGCGGCGCTTGGCATAGCGCTCGGCGTTCTGACCGGGCAGTTTGCGCTGGTATCAAGCCTGCTGTCGCCGCTGTTTCATATCCTGCGGCCGATACCGCCGATCGCGTTCGTTCCGATCGTGATCCTCTGGTTCGGCCTGTCTGAAACCGGCAAGCTGTTCCTGGTGGTCTGGGGCGTCTTCTTTACGGTGTGGCTGTCGACGCATATCGGCGTGCAGAAGGTCGACCGCGGCCTGATCCGGGCGGCGCAGATGCTCGGGACGCCGCGGCGCCAGATGCTGCAGGAGATCGTGCTGCTCGGCGCCTTGCCCTACATCGTGGTCGGGCTTCGAACCGCGATCAGCATTTCATTCTACACGCTGGTGGCGGCCGAACTGGCGGGCGCTTTTGCCGGCATCGTCTACCGGATCGAGATCGCGCAGCAGAATCTGCAGACCGGCCAGGTGATGGGCGGGTTGGCAGCGCTCGGATTGATGTCCTTTGTCGCCGACCGACTGTTCGCGGCGGTCGCGGAACGCACGGTGTGGTGGCGATGAAGCAGATGGTACATCGGTCCGAGCCGGCGTTGGCGCTTGCACATCCACAGCCGTCACCTGCAGGAGACCGCGCGGTGGCCCGCACCATCATCAGCGTCGTCGATCTCAGCATCGTGTTCGACACGCCGCAGGGGCAGGTGATTGCCGTCGATCGGGTGACATTCAGCGTGGCTCATGGCGAGTTTGTCTGCATCGTGGGTCCATCCGGATGTGGCAAGTCGACGGTGCTCAACACCATCGCAGGCCTGGAGACGCCGTACAGCGGCGCGGTGATCGTGGACGGCAAGCCGATGCAGCGGCCGCGGCCCGATGTCGGCATGGTGTTCCAGCAGCCGCATCTGTTTCCCTGGAAATCCGTCCGCAAGAACATCGTCCATGGTCCGCGCATGCTGGGTAAGTCGCGGAGCGAGGCCAGGGCGATTGCCGATGGGCTGATCGAGATGATCGGTCTCAATCGTTTCGCCGACGCCTATCCGCACACGCTGTCCGGTGGTATGCAGCAGCGCGTTGCGATTGCACGCGCGCTCGCCAACCAGCCGCGCGTGCTTCTGATGGACGAGCCGTTCGGCGCGCTCGACGCCCAGACCCGCAGCGTGATGCAGGACAGTCTGCTCGAATTGCGCGAGCGCATCGATGCCACGGTCGTGTTCGTCACCCACGACATCGACGAGGCCATTCTGCTGGCGGACCGGGTCCTGATCATGAGCGCGGGCCCCGGACGCATCCTGCGCGATCTCAGCGTCGATCTGCCGCGGCCGCGTTCCAACGCCATCATGCTCGATCCTGCCTACCTTGCGCTGAAGAAGGATTGTCTCGACCTGATCCGGTCCGAAGGCCGTCGCGCCTTCGATCAGTCGAGCGCCGGCTGACGGTGCTAAATTGCGGCTTTGTTGGCACGAGTCTTGAATTGACTAGCTCAATTCAAGGAGGCGACCATGACAGCAGCACATGCGAGAGCCGCGGCCGGAATCATGCTGGCGGAATCGGACAGCCTCGTGCGCCCGCTGCCGGGTCTGCTGGATGAACTGTGCGAGGCGGATCGGCAGCGCCTGCGCGGTATAGGCCGCGACAAGCCTCTCGAAACCGGCCAGTTCGTCTGGCAGCAGGGCGATGGTCAGACCGGAATCTATTTGATCCGATCCGGCCGCATTCGCAGCTACTACGTCGCGCCGTCAGGGCGCGAGGTGACGCTGGCCTACTGGTTTCCGGGCAACTTCGTCGGCGGCCCGGATTTGTTCGGCACCGGACCGCATATGTGGACATCGGTGGCGGTCGAGGCGAGCGAGCTGACATTTCTGCCGGGGCCGGCGCTGAAGAAAGTCGCGCTGGAGTCCGCCCCACTGGCGGTCGCGCTGCTGGACGCGCTCGCCTTCAAGGCGCGGTGCTATTCGGCGATGGCGCAGATGCTGGGGACGCGCTCGGTCACCGAGCGGCTGCATCGCCTGCTGATTTTCCTGTCGCGGATACACGGCATCCGCAACGGCCGCGAAACCACCATCGCGGTGCCGTTTACGCATGGCGACCTCGCCAACCTGATCGGCTCAACCCGGCAATGGGTCACCGTTCAGCTCGCGCGCATGCAGCAGCGCGGCATCATCCAATATCATCGGGGGTTGATCTCGATCCTGAACATGCCGGCGCTGGATCTTGAAGTGGTCTAGCGCGGGATGAGATGAGGTTGGGCCGTGACGATGGACCATCTTTCTCGCACCCGGGACACAACATATCGTGGGGTGCTCGCGAGCCGAGGCACATTCCCTACTGTGCATGGGGTTGTTTTCGCGATTTTGTGTCGAGCCGCCGCGCCAGCGCGATCAGCGCCCGGTCGGACCAGGCCGGCGCCAGCAGCGTCACCCCCATGGGGATGCCGTTCGGCAACACGCCGTTCGGGATCGCTACCGCGCAGAGATCCAGCAGATTGGCGAAGTAGGAGTAGTGGCCGAGGCGGTTGTTCAGCGTGATCGGATCGCTGTGCATCTCGTCCAGCAGGAACGGTCGCGGCGCCGTGGGCACCACCAGCGCATCGACACCGGCGAGAAGGCCTTGTGATTGCCGGCGCAGCCGCAACAACCGGTGCATCGCGGTGAAAGTGTCGATCGCCGAATAGCTGGTGGCCGTCCGAAGCACGGTTTTTGTAACATCGAGCAGGCGATCGGTATCGACCTCCATCAGCGCTGATATCGAGGCACGTCTTTCCGCGACCCAGGGTCCGGCGAACATCATCGCGCCGGCCTCGGCGAACGGCGCAAAATCGATCTCGACCGCGGTACCGCCGAGGCTGGAAAACCTGTCGCAGGCCTGCTCGTAGAGCGCGCCGCATTCGGGCATGCCGAAGAATTCGAGATCGTTGGCCATGAGGCGGCCGAACCTGAACTTGCCGGCGGCGCGGGCGCTGACGGACGCCGGCGCGGGCCGGCTGTACGGATCCTCGGGATCGAAGCCTTCCATGACGTCCAGGATCGCGGCGCCGTCCTGTACCGAATTGCAGAAGATCGAGACGCAATCCAGCGTCGGGCAATTCGGCACCAGGCCACGCGACGACACCAGTCCGACCGTCGGCTTGATGCCGACGATGTCGTTGAACCCGGCGGGAATGCGGCCCGAGCCGCCGGTATCGGTGCCAAGCGCGAACGTGACGTGGCCGGCGGCGACCGCGACCGCCGAGCCCGAACTGGAGCCGCCCGAGACATAGCGCGGGTCTGCGACGGCAGCGCAGGATCCGTAGGGCGAGCGCGCGCCGGAGAGGCCGGTGGCGAGTTGATCGAGATTGGTCTTGCCGATGCAGATCGCGCCGGCCGCAATCAAGCGTTCGACGCTTTCGGCGGAACGCGCCGGCATGTAGCTGAATGCCGGGACGGCGGCCGTCGTCGGCATGCCCGCAACGTCGATATTGTCTTTGACGCCGAACAGGACACCGAGCAGGGGGAGGGTTTCGCCGGAATCGGCGCGTGTCATCAGCGTGCGGCAATGATCCCGCGTCTCCGCGATCGGGCGGACATGGATCCAGCAGTTCCGGTCACGCTCGGTCTCGATCCGCCGATAGGCTGTCTCGATGGCCTGCAGCGGGTCGCTCCCGGCAGGGGAGGACGTTGCGAATCGTAGATTGATTTGGTTCACCTGAAAGAACTCCACCCGCGCTGCTCTCTGCAAAACTGGGCGAGCGGGTCGTCACGAACAAGCAATTAAATGCTTCGTGTTCAGGTGCAGCGGTGATTCACGCCGTCACAAATTCATCGCGCCGATAGCCCTGCGCATAGAGCAATGCGGTGAGATCGCCGTGGTCGATCCGGGCGGCGGCGGCCGCCGCCACGGCCGGCTTGGCGTGATAGGCGACGCCGAGGCCGGCGGCCTCGATCATGCCGAGATCGTTGGCGCCGTCACCGGTCACCAGCGTGTCGATGTCGTCGAGATCAAATGACTCGGTGAGTTCGACCAGCGTCGCGAGTTTGGTGGCGCGGCCCAGGATCGGCTCGGTGACTTCGCCCGTGAGCTTGCCGCCCGACACCTTCAACTCGTTGGCGCGGTTTTCCTGGAACCCGATCATCGCGGCGACCGCGTTGGTGAACAGCGTAAAACCGCCCGAGATCAGGCAGGTGTAGGCGCCGTTGGCGCGCATGGTCATGACCAGTTCGCGGCCGCCCGGGGTCGCCGTGATGCGCTTTTTCAGCACCTCATCGACCACGCCGACCGGCATGTCCTTGAGCAGCGCGACGCGCTCGCGCAGCGCCGGCTCGAACTCGATTTCGCCGCGCATCGCGCGTTCGGTGATGGCGGCGACGTGCGCCTTCAGTCCGGCAAAATCGGCCAGTTCGTCGATGCATTCCTGGCCGATCATGGTGGAATCCATGTCGGCGAGAAAAAGCTTCTTGCGCCGGAAGGCGGCAGGCTGCACCACAATGTCGATCGGCAGGTCGCCCCGCGCCTGGCGCAGGCGGGCCTCGATCGCCTTGATATCCTCGCTGCCGGTGAAGGGGATATCGACCGCAACTTCGTCGAACAGCCATTGGGCCGTGCCGGGCGAGGGCAGGACGGCCAGCGCGCCGTCGACGATGGTGGAGTCGAGCGCGGGGTTGACGGGATTGCAGATGAGCGTGGCGACGAGGGACATGCAGGCGAATTCGCGTTTGGGGAATAAGGCCGTGCTTATCGCAGGGCCGACCGCCAGCGGCAAGTCGGCGCTGGCCCTTGAGCTGGCGCAAAAGACCGGCGGCGTCGTCATCAATACCGATTCCATGCAGGTCTATCGCGATCTCCGCATCATCACGGCCCGCCCGACGCCTGCCGAAGAGGCGCAGGCGCCGCATTGGCTCTATGGCCATGTCGATGCCGCCGTGAATTTTTCCGCCGGCGCGTGGGTCGCGGACGCCGCCAAAATGCTGTCGGAAGCACAAGCCGCAAAACGCCTGCCAATCTTCGTCGGCGGTTCCGGCCTCTATTTCAAGGCGCTGACGCGCGGCCTGTCGGCGGTGCCGCCGATCCCGGCCGAAGTGCGTGACAGCGTGCGCGCGCGGCTGGAGCTCGATGGCGTCGAAGCGTTGCATGCGGAGCTCGCAAAGCGCGACCCGGCAACGGCGGAACGCCTGAAGCCGCGCGACCGCGCCCGCATCGCACGGGCGCTCGAAGTGGTCGAGGCCACCGGCCGCGCGCTGACC
The DNA here is from genome assembly GCF_018130125.1 of Bradyrhizobium sp. AUGA SZCCT0177. Taxonomy (NCBI): domain Bacteria; kingdom Pseudomonadati; phylum Pseudomonadota; class Alphaproteobacteria; order Hyphomicrobiales; family Nitrobacteraceae; genus Bradyrhizobium; species Bradyrhizobium sp. AUGA SZCCT0177. The sequence continues at coordinate 84,453 of NZ_JAFCMA010000019.1, forward strand.
GACTGGCACCGTGAAGGCCTGCCGCCGCTGCTGCCGCAAGGCGAGTTTCACGCGCTATTTCTGGCACCCGAGCGCGACCATCTCTATGCCCGGATCGATGCGCGGTTCGATGCGATGCTGGCAGCAGGCGCATTGGAGGAGGTGGCCGGACTGGCCGCCCGACACCTCGCCCCTCTGCTGCCGGCGATGAAGGCCCATGGCGTGCCGGCGCTGATCCGGCATTTGAAGGGCGAGATCAGCCAAGCGGAGGCCGCCGAGATCGGCCGCGCCGACACCCGCCACTATGCCAAGCGGCAGTTCACCTGGTTCCGGCACCAATTGCCGGAGTTTGAGTGGGTGGCGCCGGAGGCGGCGCGGGGGTGGGTGGCCACCGTCATGCCGGGGCGCGAAGCGAACCCGGAATCTCGAGATTCCCCGGGGGCGCAATAGCGCCCCTGAGGTCTGGTCCTTCGGACCATCCTGGAATGACGGAGGCGTCGTAGGGCCCCGCGCATGGCAGGGAACAGCAAATTCGCACTCGCCGAACGGCCGGAACCCCGTTACACTGCCTTAATCGGGCTGAAAGCGTCCTTCCCTTGACTTCCGGGGTCCGATCGCTATAACGCGCGTAATCTTCGGGAAGTCTGGACCGTCCTATGCGTAATATTATTACCAAGCTCCTTATCGTAGTCGTACCCTGGCGCACCGCCCGGGATGGCTGAGGCCATCCAATTGCAGGCGGTGTGCATAGGGCCTCTGGGGCCCTTTTTTATTTCCCAAATCCAAACCGACGAAGCCGCGCAGACACAGCGCATCCGGAGCAAGCCAAGGAAAACGTCATGACCGACAAGAGCCACGATCCGAACCAGATGACCGGTGCCGCGATGATCGTGCGCGCGCTCATCGATCATGGCGTCCAGCATTTGTTCGGCTATCCCGGCGGTGCGGTGCTTCCGATCTATGACGAGATCTTCCAGCAGAGCGAGGTCGAGCACATCCTGGTGCGGCACGAGCAGGGCGCCGGCCACGCCGCCGAAGGCTATGCGCGCTCGACCGGCAAGCCGGGCGTCGTGCTGGTGACTTCCGGCCCCGGCGCCACCAACATGGTGACGCCGCTGACGGACGCGCTGATGGATTCGATTCCGCTGGTCTGCATCACCGGGCAGGTGCCGACGCATTTGATCGGCAATGACGCGTTCCAGGAATGCGACACCGTCGGCATCACGCGACCCTGCACCAAGCACAATTGGCTGGTGCGCGACGTCAACGATCTCGCGAAAGTGTTGCACGAGGCGTTTTACGTCGCCACGACCGGCCGTCCCGGACCCGTCGTGGTCGACGTGCCAAAGGACGTGCAGTTCGCGACCGGCACCTATCATCCGCCGCGCAAGTCCGACGTGCATGTTTCCTACACGCCGCGGGTCAAGGGCGACGCGTCGCAGATCCGCAAAGCCGTGGCGCTGCTCGCCGGCGCAAAGCGCCCGGTGATCTACAGTGGCGGCGGCGTCATCAATTCCGGACGCGAAGCCTCGAAACTGCTGCGCGAACTGGTCGAAGTCACCGGCTTTCCGATCACTTCGACCCTGATGGGCCTCGGCGCCTATCCCGCGACCGGCAAGAACTGGCTCGGCATGCTCGGCATGCACGGCACGTATGAATCCAACATGGCGATGCATGATTGCGACGTCATGCTGTGCGTCGGCGCCCGTTTCGACGACCGCATCACCGGCCGCACCGACGCGTTCTCGCCGGGCTCGAAGAAGATCCACATCGACATCGATCCGTCCTCGATCAACAAGAATATCCACGTCGACGTGCCGATCATCGGCGACTGCGGCAACGTGCTCGGCGACCTGTTGCAGGTGTTCAAGGCGGAAGCGAAAAAGCCGGACATCAAGGCGTGGTGGCAGGAGATCGCCGTATGGCGGGCGCGCAATTCGCTCGCCTACCGGAAGAACAGCGAAGTGATCCTGCCGCAATACGCCATCGAGCGCCTGTTCGAGGCGACGCGCGGGCACGACACCTACATCACGACCGAAGTCGGTCAGCACCAGATGTGGGCAGCGCAGTTCTTCGGTTTCGAGGAGCCGCACCGCTGGATGACCTCGGGCGGGCTCGGCACCATGGGCTACGGGCTGCCGGCCGCGCTCGGCGTCCAGGTCGCGCACCGGGACAGCCTCGTGATCGATATCGCGGGCGACGCCTCGGTGCAGATGACGATGCAGGAGATGTCGACGGCGGTACAGTTTGAACTGCCGATCAAGATCTTCATCCTGAACAACCAGTATATGGGCATGGTGCGGCAGTGGCAGCAGCTGCTGCACGGCAACCGGCTGTCGCATTCCTATTCGGAGGCGCTGCCGGATTTCGTCAAGCTGGCGGACGCGTTCGGCTGTGTCGGCCTGCAGGCGATCAAGCCCGGCGATCTCGACGGCGCGCTCAAGGAAATGATCTCGATCAAGCGCCCGGTGCTGTTCGATTGCCGCGTCGCGGCGCTGGAAAATTGCTTCCCGATGATTCCGTCCGGCAAGGCGCACAATGAAATGCTGTTGCCGGCGGAAGCGACCGACGAGGCGACCGCGGCGGCCTTTGCCGGCGGCAAGGCGCTGGTGTGAGGTCAGATGTTTGATCTGGGGCAACTCGAGCACGCGCACAGGATCGTCGGGGCCGCGATGCCGTCGACGCCGGCGCATGCGTGGCCGCTGCTCGCGCAGCGGCTCGGCGCCGACGTGGTCGTCAAGCACGAGAACCACACGCCGATCGGTGCCTTCAAGGTGCGGGGCGGGCTGGTCTATGTCGAGCGGCTGCAACGCGAGCGGGCGCAGACCTCAGGAATTATCTCGGCGACCCGCGGCAATCACGGCCAGAGTCTCGCTTTCGCCGCACGCCGTTTCGGCGTACCGGCGACGATCTATGTGCCGCATGGCAATTCGGTCGAGAAAAACCAGTCGATGCGCGCCTTGGGCGCCAACCTCATCGAGCATGGCGAGGATTTTCAGTCCGCCCGCGAGGAATGCGAGCGTCACGCCGAACGCGAGGGCCTCGAACTGGTGCCCTCGTTCCACCGCGACCTCGTGATGGGCGTTGCCACCTACGCGCTGGAATTGCTGCGTGCTGCGGGCGATATCGATGTGCTCTATGTGCCGATCGGGCAGGGCTCCGGCATCTGCGGCTGCATCCTGGCGCGTGATCTGCTCGGGCTAAAGACGGAAATCGTCGGCGTGCAGTCGACGGAAGCGCCGTCCTATGCGCTGTCGTTCGCTGCCGGCACCGTGGTGAAGACCAACAGCAGCAACACGCTGGCCGACGGCATGGCGACGCGCGTCCCCGACGCCGAAGCGCTGGCGATCATTCGCAAGGGCGCCTCGCACATCGTCCAGGTGACCGACGACGAAATCGCCGATGCGGTGCGCGCCTACTGGACTGATACCCACAATCTCGCTGAAGGCGCCGGCGCCGCCGCGCTTGCTGCTGCCCTGCAGGAGAAGTCGAAGCTCCGCGGCAAGCGGGTTGGGCTGATCCTGTCCGGCGGCAATATCGATTTCGATCTGTTCTGGAAATGGATCGCCCGCAACGAAAATGTCACCGCCGCCAAGGCACTGGCGTAGCCAAGATTTGGGAACGACAATGAATCAGCCTGCATCCGCCTATTTCCTCGAAGAGCGCCACGATCCGACCGAGTCGCACACGCTCTCGGTGCTCGTGCAGAACGAGCCGGGCGTGCTCGCGCGCGTGATCGGGCTGTTCTCCGGCCGCGGCTACAACATCGAAAGCCTCACCGTCTCCGAGACCGAGAGCCAGAAACATCTCTCCCGCATCACCATCGTCACGACCGGCACGCCGATGGTGATCGAGCAGATCAAGCACCAGCTCGACCGCATGGTTCCGGTCTATCGCGTCGTCGACATGACGCTGACCGGCCGCTCGATCGAACGCGAGCTCGCCATGGTGAAGGTGCGCGGCGGCGGCGACAACCGCGTCGAGGCGCTGCGGCTGGCGGACGCGTTCCGCGCCCGCGTGATCGATGCCACCACCGAAAGCTTCGTGTTCGAGATCACCGGCAATTCGGCCAAGGTCAGTCAATTCATCGACCTGATGCGACCGATCGGCCTTGTCGAGGTGTCGCGCACCGGCGTTGCCGCGATCGGACGCGGGCCTGAGGGGATGTGAACCATGCTGGCGCGCGACTGGTATTACAATCAACGGCGGCAACTCGGGCTCGATTCCGCCGTCGCCTCGATCTACGACCGGCATGACGACAGCGACATCCGCGCCCGCGCGGCGCTGACCATGCTCGGCGTCGAGCGCGGCTGGCGGATGGCCGATATCGGCTGCGGCAACGGCGTATTGGCGGTCGAGGCGGCGCTGATGGGCGCCGAGGTCGACGCCATCGACATCTCGCCGGCGATGCTGGCGCTCGCCAACATCCAGGCGCGCGACCGCAAGGTCGCGGTCCGCACCCAGCCGGCGGGCATGCTGAGCTTCGCCTATCAGCCGAATTCCTACGACCTGATCGTCAGCGAGTTCACGCTGCATCATCTGCCGGATTTCTGGAAGGCGGTGGCGCTGGCGCGGATTTTTGCGGCGCTGAAGCCCGGCGCGAATTTCTACCTGCGCGACATCGTCTTCGTCAGCATGCCCGACGGCGTCGATCGCGACGTCGAGGCGTGGGCCGATTTCTCGATCAAGAACCACGATTTCGAGCGCGAGAGCGTGGTCACCCATATGCGCGACGAGTACTCGACCTTCGGCTGGGTGATCGAACGCATGCTGACCGATGTCGGCTTCACGCTGGAATCGGTCGACTACCACGCGCCGCTGCACGGCACTTATCTTTTGCGCAAACCGAAGCCGGACCACCAACAAAGCTAAAAAATGCAACCGGCCGATGTCGGCTTCGCCATCATGCTGCTGGCGAAGCGCTTGCAGGCCTCATCAGAACAGTTCTGCCAAAGATCGCGTGAGGCCACCATGTCACATTCGCTCCTGATCGCCTTCGTGCTGTTCGCCACCGTGATGTTCTTCACGCCGGGGCCGAACAACATCATGCTGCTGTCCTCGGGGCTGACTTACGGGTTCCGCCCGACCATCCCGCACATCGCCGGGATCACTGTCGGCTTTGCCTTCATGGTCGGCGCGGTCGGGCTTGGCCTTGGCACCATCTTCATCGCCTATCCGGTGCTGCAGACGGTCCTGAAATATGCCGGCGTCGTTTACCTGATCTATCTTGCCGCCGCGATCGCGATGTCCGGGCCGGTTTCGGCCGACCAGGACAACCGCCGCGGGCCGATGACCTTCTGGGGCGCGGCCATGTTCCAATGGGTCAACGCCAAGGGCTGGGTCATGGTGATCGGCACCATCACGGCCTATGCGGCGATCGCGGCCTATCCCTGGAACATCGCGATCCAGGTCGTCCTGAGCCTGTTGCTGGGGGTGCTTTCCTGCACCGCCTGGGCCTTGTTCGGCAGCGCGCTGCGGCCGGTGCTGACCTCGCCGAGGGCGGTGCGGGCCTTCAATATCGTGATGGCGGTGCTGCTGCTGGCCTCGCTCTACCCGGTCTTCATGGACGCATGATGCCGCACCGCGCCATGCAGAAACGGGTTTCCTTTGACGCGAAAAATGCTCTAGACAACGCCGGAAATTCGCGGGCGACCGGCGCTCCATCTTAACCCAAATGCCTGATTAACCGGCCTGATTTGGCCACCGATGAGGAAACGACTATGCGAGTTTATTACGATCGTGATGCCGACCTGAACCTGATCAAGGGCAAGAAAGTCGTCATCGTCGGCTACGGCAGCCAGGGCCACGCCCATGCGCTGAACCTGAAGGATTCCGGCGTCAAGGAAGTGGCCATTGCGCTGCGCAAGGGCTCGGCTTCGGCCAAGAAGGCGGAGGCCGCCGGCTTCAAGGTGATGGAAGTCGCCGAAGCCGCCAAATGGGCCGATCTCGTCATGATGCTCACCCCCGACGAACTGCAGGGCGACATCTACCGCGAGCATCTGCACGACAACATGAAGAAGGGAGCGGCGCTTGTGTTCGCGCACGGCCTCAACGTGCATTTCAACCTGCTCGACCCGCGCGCCGATCTCGACGTGCTGATGATCGCGCCGAAGGGCCCCGGCCACACCGTGCGCTCGGAATATCAGCGCGGCGGCGGCGTGCCCTGCCTGATCGCGATCGCCAAGGACGTGTCCGGCAACGCCCACGACCTCGGCCTGTCCTATGCCTCGGCCGTTGGTGGCGGCCGCGCCGGCATCATCGAGACCACGTTCAAGGAAGAGTGCGAGACCGATTTGTTCGGCGAGCAGGTGGTGCTCTGCGGCGGCCTGGTCGAATTGATCAAGGGCGGCTACGAGACGCTGGTGGAAGCCGGCTACGCGCCGGAGATGGCCTATTTCGAGTGCCTGCACGAAGTGAAGCTGATCGTCGACCTGATCTATGAAGGCGGCATCGCCAACATGAACTACTCGATCTCCAACACCGCCGAATACGGCGAATACGTCACCGGCCCGCGCATCGTGACCGCCGAGACCAAGGCCGAGATGAAGCGCGTTCTCGCCGACATCCAGAGCGGCAAGTTCGCCCGCGACTGGATGCTGGAGAACAAGGTCAACCAGACCTCGTTCAAGGCCACCCGCGCCAAGCTCGCCGAACATCCGATCGAGGAAGTCGGCGCCAAGCTCCGCGACATGATGCCGTGGATCAAGAAGGGCGCGCTGGTCGATAAGACCAAGAACTAAGCGGCTTTAGGTCAAAATGGAAGTCGGGGCCGCGCATTGCGCGGCCCTTTTCATTTCTTCGCGCTAGGTGCGATCAGCGCCCGCCTACCGCTCGATCCTGTTGTGAAGTTGCCAGAAGCGCACGGTGCGCTGGGCGGTCTCCATCGACAGTCGCTTGTAGTCCCGCTGGGCGACGGCCAGAGTCTGGTCGTCGATGCGGCGCTTCACCGGGCGGTTGCGCAGGATGCTCTCGACCGTCGGCCAGTTCAGCCGGGCCGACCGGCAGGGAATCAGGATGAGGTCGGAGCGGGGCCCTTCGATCAGGCGGGCCATCATTTCGGCCGGCACGTCGTTGAGGACCGCGAGCGAGACCATGACCTCGTCGAACTTTTTGCTCTCGGCGAAACCATAGACCGCTGCGTCGTCCAGCTCTTTCAATTCCATCATCAGCCTGACCAGTTCTTCGGCCACGCGGAAGTCGCGTCCGGACGGAGGTCCCTCGCGCACGATGTCTTCGATCACCCGCCGGATCTCTTCCTGGAGTGCGGGCGGCGCAAGGGCCAACAGCCGGGTGCGAACGGCGTCCTTGGCGCGGCGCAGCAGGTCGCGCAGGAACTTGATCGGAAGATCGAGGCGCAGGCCGAGGATCTCGACCAGTTCGTCGTCAGCTTCGGAATGGGCCACCATGCCGGAATAGCCGGCTTCGGAGAACCGCGCGGTTGCGTTCTTCGCGAGCCTGCGAATGACCTTGGTTTGGCCGCGATCGACGATCACGTCGGTGACGGCCTCCGGCAAGTTGTCGCGCGCCGAAATTGCGAGCAGATGGTCCTGGCCCTTGCTGCTGGCGATCTCGACCAGCGCTTCGACGCTGATGCGGCTGGAATGGGTGAGCACCTCGCCGGCGACCGCGATTTCATCGTCCCATGCGAGGTATTGAATGACTTCGAACGGCGCATAGTCGAGCGGCGCCAGCCGCTTGCTGAGCTCGGTTCTTGCCCGTGTCTCGACGCGTGCGATCAAGAGGCAGAGCACGTCGTCAAACACCTTGACCTGGTCTTCGCTGAGGCGTTCGCCGTCATTGAGGAAAAGATCAGTGACCTGACGGAGGGTTTCGACGCGCCGGGCTGGCGATCCACCCCTTACGGCATCTTCGAGTTCGGCGATAATCGAGTGAGCCGGCTGTTGCGCCATTGTGGCGGCCTGTTTGTTGTTTCAACTTCAGCACGCACAATGGCGAACGCGGTCTTTCGCGAGCGTTAAGGCGAAAGCCCGTAGAAATGCGGAACGGCAGCACTGAAAACAGGCAATTGCGAAATTCGCAACCATTGTCGCGAATTCGCCGCAGAACATTGTCCGCTTTGCATTCCCGATTGCTTTACCACGCACGCGACGCTGCATGCCGTTATATTGCGCCGTGATCAGCGCCTAACCGCCGGCATTCGCATAATTTGCGCCGTTTCCGGTATTTTGACCGGCAGCTATCCTCTCCAAACCGTTGCGAAAAAAACTCGAAGGCGAAGCGCTTCGACAACAGGCCATCAAGCCCGGTCCGCTGCCGAGGAGGCGGTCCATGATGCGCGGCGCTAAGGATTTTTTCACGATGAATTCTGTTAAGGCTGCCGGAATGCGTTCTTCAACCTCCCGCGCAAGAACGGGGGCGTGCGCGCGCACCGTCGTGACGGGAGTTTTGGCCGCCGCCGCCGCGCATTGCACTTCTCTCGATCCGGATTACATCAGCCCCGCTTCACAGAGGGGGAGACAATCATGAGATCCGTCGTCATCACCGGTGCATCCACCGGCATCGGCTGGGCTGCCGCGAAACTGCTGCTCGATCGTGGCTTTCGCGTGTTCGGCAGCGTGCGCAAGCAGGCCGACGCGGACCGCCTCAGGGTTGAGTTCGGCGCCAATTTCACGCCGCTGCGGTTCGACGTCACCGACGAGGCCGCGGTGCTGGCCGCGGCGCGCGAGGTGCGCAGCCAATTGAACGGCGAAACGCTCGCGGGCCTCGTCAACAATGCCGGCATCGCGGTGGCAGGTCCCGTGCTTGAACTCGCGGCCGACGAATTCCGCCGCCAGATGGAGGTCAATGTGATCGGGCCGGTTATCGCGACGCAGGCGTTCGGCCCGCTGCTCGGCGCCGATCCGTCATTGAAGGGACCAAAGGGGCGCGTCGTCATGATCTCGTCGGTCTCGGGGAAAAATGGCGTCCCGATGACGTCGGCCTATGCGGCCTCCAAGCACGCGATCGAGGGGCTGTCGGAGAGCCTGCGCCGCGAATTGATGCTGTTCGGGATCGACGTCATCATCATCGCGCCCGGCGCGGTAAAAACGCCGATCTGGAGCAAGGCCGAGGACGTCGACATATCCGGCTACAAGAACTCGCCGTTCTTTCCGGCGCTGCAAAAGGTCCGCGCCTACATGCTGCAACTTGGTTCGATCGGATTGCCCGCGGAGAAAATCGCCGCGAAGATCTTCGACGCGCTGACGCTGCCAAATCCCAGGGTTCGCTATTCGATCGTGCCCGATCCGCTTCAGGTGTTGGCGGCGGCGCTGCTGCCCAAGCGCACCATCGACAAGATCATCGCCAGACGCCTCGGCCTGACGCCGCAGGCATGACGACGATTGGCAAGACCAGCGCGGAACTGACCGAACTCGTCAACGAGGCGCTTGGCGATCAACCGGGATGCGAAACGGCGCGCATCACCGGTCTTCAACCGGTGCCGGGCGTCCGCGGCGGCCGCAACTGGGAAATTCCGAGCGTCGCGCTCGGCGACAGCCTGATCAGCGACGTCGATCGCGCCGTGATCACGATTCATCGCCGATTGGGCCGCACGTTTCATCTGATCTGATATGACCGTACGAGCGCGCAGGCGTTATGGCCGTCATCCCGCCTGCACCGTGTGCGGCGTTCGCGCCGCGGCCATGCTGATCATCCGCAAAGCGAACACCGCCAGCAGCGGGATCAGGAACACCGCGTATAGCGGCATGTCGGGAATTCGCTTGCCGAACGAGACCATGAATTGAAACAGCAGATAATAGCCGCCGATCAGATGCAACCTGCGCCAGGCGCTCGCGCCGAGGGCTTTGGCTGACCGGTCGAATGACGTTGCCGTCATCGCGATGATGACGGCATAGCCGATGCCGCCGAAAATGTAGGAGGCGAGCGAGGTCGCGGCCGCATAACCCGCGGGATCCATCATTGCGAAGGCGGCGATCGCAATCGCATGAATGCCGTGCGAGGCTGCGAAGGTCACGCCGAGGTAACGGCGGTTGCGGCGCTGCCATCGCGTCCAGGCGTTGGGCCAGAGCCGCGCCAGCGCAGCGGCGCTGAAGGCGAGACAAAAGAACAGCAGCGAGGTCCGCGCCGTGAAGCGGATCACCATGCGCACGCCATCGACCTCGAATTGCCGCATGCCGGCGATCCAGACGCTAAGCGCGAGCAGGGTCAGCGCCAGCACGGCAAACAGCCGCCAGCCTTCGAACCAGTTTCGACGGCTTTCCGACATCGCGCGCTCCCCCTGCAATAAATGTAATCATCAGTTACATATGCGCGTCACGCATCGTCAACCCGTGTAATCGTTGCTTACATTCACAAGAGGGTGATGTTAGGAGGGACGATGCGTTCCTCGGCCAAGCCTCCGTCCGCCAAACTGCCGGCCAAGCCGCGCCGCCGCACGGCGCGCGCGCCGGCGGCAAAGCCCTATCATCATGGCGATCTCCGCCGGGTTCTGATCGACGCCGCGCTGCAACTGGTCGGCGAGGGCGGTCCTGACGCGGTCAGTGTCCGCGAGGCTGCCCGCCGTGCCGGGGTGTCGCCGGGGGCGCCGTTCCGGCATTTTCCCAGCCGCGACGCCCTGATGAACGCGGTTGCCGAGGAGGCGCAGCGCAGGTTCCGGGCCGAGATCGAAGCGGCGCTGGCCGAGGCACCGGCCAGCAATCCGGCCAACAAGCCCTTGGGCCGGTTTCGCTGCCTGGGGCTCGCTTATCTGCGCTGGGCGATGAGGAACCCGACCCATTTCGAGATCATTTCCAGCCGCCGTTTTTTTGATCACGACGAGGCGGCCGGCGTCTCGCACGACAATGCCGAACTGATCGACCTTACCGAGCGCACGCTGGCGGAGGCGTTTGCGCAGGGGCAATTGCGCTCGGCGGACCTGAAACAGGTGCAGATCGCCGGCCGGGCGCTGGTCTATGGCTTCGCCCGGATGAATATCGACGGTCATTTTCCGCGCTGGGGCGTCGCCGGCGCGGACGCCGAGCGAACCGCGGAAGCGATCCTCGATCTCTTCATCGAAGGTATCGCCAAAGTTCCCAGCAAATCCGCTTGATGCGTTTGAGGAGCTTTCCGCCGCGCGTAACGCACGAAGCCGGAACCGGCAATCTCGCCGCGCGTTGACAAGCGCGGCAAGGCGTTCCGCCACCGTTCGCTGCTGCACAATTCAAAGACTGCATCCTGAACCGGGAGGACGCCCGTGGTCAGAGAAGGTCCTGCGCAACCCGCACCACCGCCAAAAGAACCCTATCCCGCCGACAAGGCGCGGGGCGCCGAGGTGATCCTCAATACGCCGCTCAGAAAATGGATCTTCTTTGGCGGGCTTATCGGCGCGATCCTGCTGGTGCTCGTCCTGAGCCTTGTTCGCCTCGGAAGCGGGTAACGGAGACTGCCATGAAACGAAGCCTGTTCTGCGCGATCTTCGTGCTGACCCTGAACGGTGCCGGTCTCGCCCAGCCTCCGGGAAACGTTCCCGCATTCTACATCGTGCTGAACTCGCTGACGAAGACCTGCACGGTGGTCGACAAGTCCCCTCGCACCGATACACCTAACATCACTGTGGCCAGCGATACGATCTATAAAACGCGAGCCGAGGCGGAAACCGCGGTCAAGGCGCTGAAGCCATGCAACCAATAGCGCGGCATCCGCAACGCATCAGCCTGACGGTTACTTCTTGAGAGGCCCGATCAGCCTTTCGTAATGCGTCTTGACCGAACCGTAGCATTCGCAGGCACTCGCCTGCAGCGCTTCTGCATCCACGATCTGGATCTTGCCGCGGGCATATTTGATCAGACCCGTCTCCTGCAATGTCCTGGCCACCGCGGTCACACTCGTTCGTCTGACACCCAGCATCTCACCGAGATATTCCTGCGTGAACGGCAGGTAATCACTATCGGACAAATCTCTCGCGCGCAGCAACCAGCGGCAGAACCGCGCTTCCACCTGGTGCGTGGCAAAACATGCAGCGGATTGCTGGGCCTGGGCGTAGACCGTTTGTTCGTGCCGCATGAGCAGGGCAAGCAGTTTCGGGCTTTGTATTGCGACCGATTTCAGGGCTTCGATGTCGCATACCACAATCTCACCGCTAAGCTGAATGATGCCGCGGCTCACCGCTATCTTCCCGTCAAGCGCTGCGGAAGCACCCACCACACCGTCTTTGCCGATCATGGCCGCTTCGACCATTTCGCCGGTCGAAAGCGTGATCACGAGCGACACCACGGCGCTGGTCGGAAAGTAGACGTGGCGGATTCGCTGGTCCGCCTCGAACAACACCCGGTGCTGGTCGAATTGTGCGGCCTTCAAATGCGGACCGAGAAGTTTCATGTCGGACGGCGGGAAAAGGCTGAGCAATTGATTGTTCATGAAATGCGCTCCTGCTGACAGGCGGGAGCGCGAACTACTCTCAGCTATCGGTGCTTTCGCGGGATACCCGATAATTGCCGGACGGTACGTCAACTACCGGACATAGCAAGAAAATAATCCCACTATGTCGGGTATCGGACAGACGCCGGAACTCATTTGGCGAACGATCCGACAGGCTTACAACGGGCTCGGGAACCTCCATTTTGCAGGATGCCGTTTGGCGCGCCGCGACGAGCAGGGCCCGATCAAACCAGCCGGCGAGATGTGCATGAAGGAAGGATCATGTCCAAAATGGCGGACGTTCCCCTTTCCTCGATCGAACGGCCGCGCTGCGGCAGGTGCCTCACCCGGATGATGCTGGTCCGACTAGCGCCTTTGTCTGACGGGTCGGAGGAGCGGACTTTCGAATGCCCGAAATGCAACGCGATCGAGAGCAGGACGGTTGCCGACCCGCTGAAATCGGAAGCCGTCGTGCGGCTGACGACCAATGTCCGGCCGCCGGTTTGACGAAAACCTGAGCTTGACGGAGATCGCGATGCGGGTCGCAGGCGCCTCTGCGTGGACCGTCGTGATCGCCGTCTCGATATTCTTCGCGATCCTATTTTTCCTCGGGGCGGGCTGACGTTTTCCGTGGCTGACGGTCTGGCTTGGCTCAGGTCTTCGGTGGCCGGCCTCGTTTCGCAAACAGCATGCCCTGCATGTCCACGGCGTTTTGCAGAATGCCGGCGCGTTTCATCGCTTCGGTGCGCTCCGGGCCGGGGGCCATGGTGTGGGCTGCTTCAAGCGCGGCCAGCGCTTCGGTTTCGAGATCGAGCCTGGGGCGGGGATTCTTGATCGGTCTGGCCATGGATCTAACGCTTCGGCTGGGTTTTGGTCGGATTATCGATGACCGGGCCTGGCGCGGCTTCCTGAGGGGGCAACCGTCCCGGCTCGAGACCTGTCCGATCCACGGCCGTCGTATCCAGCGGGTCGATTGCCTCGATCCTGGTTTCGGCATGGGCGCACTTCGGGCATTGATAATTCCGATGCTCGAAACCTTCCGGTCCCGCCGACACGGCAACCGTCAGCATCCGCGTTTTGCAGTCAGGGCAGCGCGGACGGTGGATGGGCAACAGCTCTGGATCAGCTCTGGTCCCGGGCATGCCAAAAAATACCGCCGTCCGAAAACGGTTGTCTGTCTGATACCTGACCAAGAAAGTCACTAAAATCAGGTTCCGCCCGCGACGGTCCTTCGCCTTTGGTAGGCAGCGCGAGGGGCTGGCCGGAAGTAAGCGGCGTGGGCCAGCTCCCCGCCGGATTCACTAAAGCTTTGCGTTGCAACGGCAAATTCATTGCCTGTTCATGACGTTTACACTACGTTTTCATGACACGACCAGGTTCCGGCTGCGTCGTGCGTCTCCTGGCCGTCGCCAGCCAAGGCATTTGCATTGCGCCGGGTAGTGTTGCGTCCCGCCCATGGCGCCCGCGCCAAACCCAGGTCCCTCTGCCACCGCTGCGGTTACCGCCGGCATTGCCGCGATCGGCATATGGCGGCTGTTGGCCGTCGCAGCGCCGCATATGGCCGCGCTGGCGATCATGCTGCAGACCGAGGCCGATTTCGGCTCGCGCCTGTGCTTCGCACTGTCGTGGGGCATCCTGAACTTGCTGTTCATCGCGCTGCTGCGCCGGCCCGCGCTGTCGGGCGCGCTGTCGCTGACGCTGGTGGTGGCGCTAGTTCTGCTGTCGCAGTTCAAGCACGGCGTCGTGCAGATGACCGCGAACTTCGTCGATCTGATGGTGATCGATCGCGACAGTGCGGCTTTCCTATTTACGATCTTTCCGAACCTGCGCTGGTCGGTAATCTCGGCGGGCCTTGTGACGATCCCGCTGATGTATGCGCTGTGGTGGCTCGATCCGTTCCGGATCCGCCGGTTGCCGGCGCTGGCGGGGATGCTCGCCTGCCTTGCCGCGCTCACCGGATACGCCTTTGCCTGGCCGGACGAGGCCTGGCGCGGCTACTATCCCGACGGATATCTGTCCAAATTCGCCCGTTCCGGCGTCACCGCGGTCTCGGATTTCGTCAACTACGGCTTCATGGAGTCCGACGCCGTCTCCGCCGGTCGCCTCAAGCTGCCGCTGGTGGATTCATGCGCCCCGGCGGGGCGGCGGCCGCACATCATCATGGTCCATGATGAGTCGAGCTTCGACATTCGCCAGGCGCAGGGCGTCAAGGTCCCGGCGGGCTACGGCAGTCATTTCGACTCCTTCGACGGCAAGGCGCGCAAGTTCGTGGCCGAAAGCAGCGGCGGCGCGAGCTGGTTCACCGAATACAACGTGCTGGCCGGGCTTTCGTCGCGCTCGTTCGGCCGGTTTTCCTACTTCGTGACCCGTATCGCAGCGGGCCGCGTCGAGCGCGGCTTGCCGCTCGCGCTGCGCCGCTGCGGTTACAGCACGACCTCGCTCTATCCCGCTCACGGCGCGTTCATGAGCGCACGCGGCTTCCACACCACCACCGGCATCCAGAAATTCTACGATGCACGCGATCTCGGCGCCAAGGGCATCGAGCCCGACAGCTTCTTCTATGACAAGGCCCTGAACCTGTTATCGCAGAACGCAGCATTGAACCCGCAATTCATTTTCGTCTATCTCGCCGCCAATCACTTCCCGTGGGAGACGCCGTTTCGTGCGGACCTGACGCCATCCTGGTCGAAGCCCGGCAACGCGCCCGTGGTCGATGAGTATGTGCGCCGGCAGACCATGAGCGCCAACGACTACGCGGCGTTCGTCGCGGGGTTGAAAAAGAAGTTCCCGGCGCAGCCGTTCCTGATCGTGCGCTATGGCGACCATCAGCCGGAATTCTCGTCGCATGTTCTCGATCCCGGGATTGACGAGACCGCCGCCGGCAAGAAATTCGAGAGTTACGATCCACGCTATTTCACGACCTATTATGCGATCGACGCCATCAATTTCGAACCGGTCAAGAGCCCTGCGGTGATGGAAACCGTCGACGCGGCCTATCTGCCGCTGGTGGTACAGGAGGCCGCCGGCATCCCGCTCGATCCCTCCTTTTCGGAGCAGAAGAGCATCATGCTGCGATGCAAGGGCGTGTTCTATGCTTGCAAGGGCGGTGCGGAAGCCCGACGCTTCAACCGGCTCCTGATCGACGCCGGTTACGTGAAAAACCTCTAGCAACAAGGGAGGGCAGCATTCCAGCCTCCGCCAAACCTGCAGCAAGCCGGACCGGCGATACAGCATCGCGCGGGGTCTGGTTCTATGCCGGCGTCGGCGTGGTCGCCGCATTGCATCTTGCGGCCCTGGCTGTCCTGCTCAGCACGGAATACGGATTCGTTGGGATCACGCTCGCGCTGCTGGCGTGGGTTTTTGTGAATTGCCTGTTGCTGCTGGTGCTGCGGCGGCCCGGCGTCGCCGCGGCGCTGGCGCTTGTTCTGGTGGTGCTGCTAATCGTGCTGTCGCGCTTCAAGTTCGACATTTTGCAGCTATCTCTGACGTTCCTCGATTTCCTGATCATCGATCGCGATACGTTTTCGTTCCTGCTCTCGGTGTTCCCACAGTTGCGGACGCAGCTGATCGTGGCGGCGGTGATTGCCGTTCCGCTGCTGTGGGCGATCTGGCGCGCCGATCCGCTTCGCGCAGCTCGCGGGCCTGTGCTGGCGCTTCTTGTCGCAACGACCGTGTCGATGTCGGCGATGTCGGTCGCTGCGCCCGAGCAGCCTTGGGAGCCGTTCCAGGGCATCAATCATATTTCCAACCTCGCGCGCTCGGGCGTGGTCGCGGTGTCGCGGCTGGCCTCGACCGGATGGATCGAGGCCGATCCGCCGGCGAGCGGCTCGCTTGGCCTGGCCCCGGGTGCGCACGCCACGGCCCGGCCGGCGCTGCCGCCAGACGAAAAATGCGATACCACTGCCAAGCGCCCGCACATCATCATGCTGCTCGACGAGTCGAGTTTCGACATCACCGCAGCACCCGGCGTCAAGGTGCCGCCAGGCTATTCCGACTACTTCAAATCCACCGACGGCAAGCGACGGACCATGATCGCGGAGGCGACAGGCGGCCCGACCTGGTACACCGAGTTCAATGTCCTGACCGGCATGTCGGCGCGCTCGTTCGGCGATCTGAAGTTCTACGTCACGAGGATCACCGCGAACCGCATCGAGCGTGGCCTGCCGCAAGCGCTGCAGCGCTGCGGCTACAAGACCGTCTCGCTCTATCCGACCTATGGCGACTTCCTCAGCGCGCGGGCGTTCCAGAAGGGTGTCGGCGTCAACAGGTTCATCGACATGGCCGACATGGGCGTCAATGAGGACATGCAGCCCGACAAGTTCTACTTCGATCAGGCCTTGAAGGCGTTTGCAGACGAGCAAGCGTCACAGTCGCCGGTCTTCATGTTCGTGTATCTCACGGCCAATCATTTTCCCTGGACCAGTGTCTACCGGCCCGATCTGACGCCGGACTGGAAACCGCCGGGAAATACGCCGGAGATCGACGAGTATATTCGCCGCCAGAGCATGACGGCGAACGACTACCGCGATTTCACCGCACGGCTGACGCGCGACTATCCGGACCAGTCGTTCCTGGTGCTGCGCTTCGGCGATCATCAACCGGCAATCTCGCAGAAACTGCTCGAGCCCGGCATCGACCGCAAATTGCTGGGGCAACGTTTGATGAGTGCGGATCCGCGTTACTTCTCGACCTACTATGCGCTGGATGAAATCAACTTCCAGTCGCCCGATTTGTCGTCGGCCCTCGCAACCCTCGACGCCGCCTACATTCCGCTAGTCATCCAGGACGCCGCCGGCGTTCCGCTCGATCCCTCGTTCAAGGAGCAGAAGAGCATCATGCTGCGATGCAAGGGCGTGTTCTATGCCTGCAAGGACGGCGCAGAAGCCAGGCGCTTCAACCGCCTCCTGATCGACGCCGGCCTGGTGCGGGGACTGTAGTGGCGTAGGGTGGCAAAGCGCTAGCGTGCCCACCATTTAATTCGAAGAGCAATGGTGGGCACGGCGCTAAGTGCGCCTTTGCCCACCCTACGTTTCGGCATCACTTATTTCTTCTTCACGGCGGCAAGGATGCGGTCGGCTTCCACGCGCCAGTCGGGGCTGCGGGCAAACGCGTCGGTGCCCTTCGCACCGAACAGGCCTTCGTCGGCGAGATCAGCGATAAAGGCCTGGCGTTCGGCGGTGCCTTCCGCCGACCATGGTGCGAGGCCGGCCTCGCGCACGGTTTCAGCCACTTCGCGAACCTCCTCGCTGCGGCGGCGGCCATGCTCGATCACGCGCTGGAAGAAATAGGTGCCCTGTTTTTCCCAGTCGATGCCGGGAAAGGTTTCCGTGAGCGACGCCAGCACCGCGTCCTCGACGCCATAGGCGCGCGCGGTGGTAAAACTCTCGATCACCATCGCTTCCAGGCCCTTGATCATCACGCTGCGACACATCTTGACCGCCGAAGCGACGCCCAATTCCCGGCTTGCCACCTTGGCGTCAAAGCCGAGTTCCACCAGCAGCGGCGCGAGCGCCTCGGCACCGGCGCCGCCAAGCAGCAAGGGCACCTTGATGCGGTACGGCGGGATCGAGGTCATCACTGCGCCTTCGACGTAGCGGCCGCCCTTGCCGTCGATCAGGCCGGCGGCGCGCTGCTTGGCGCCCGGCGATGCCGAATTGAAATCGAGGAACCAGGCATCCTGCCTCACGGCCGGCGCGCAAGCCTGCGCGACCGGGACAGCCTGGCTTGCGGTGACGGCGGAAACGATGAAATCGGCTCTCGCGGCGAGATCGGCATGGGACGCCGCAAGCGCGACACCATGTGCGAAAGCATGGTCGCGCAGGGCGGAACCCGTCTGATCGCTGCGCAGCTTGATATCGTAGGCAGCGACCTTCACGTCCTGTTTGCGCAGGTCCTCGGCGAGAATGCGACCCACTTCGCCATAGCCGACGAGACCTACATTCCAGTGGCGGGGATTGGTCGAGGGTGCGTTCATCAAGACATTCTCCAGATCGGTGGCCCGGTGAAGGGCAACGCGGCTACCGGTGTTGAATTCCGGCTTTCTCGATCGCTTCTTGCCAGTCTTTGATGCCGGATTTCAAGCAGGCTCCCGTCCCGCACAAAAGCCTACGGCTTCAGCACGCTTGCAAAGAACGCAATCGCGCGTGCGATTGCGTCGCGGGTCGCGGACGCATTGGCGACGTCGCTCTGGCGCGAGGGACTGGGATCGTCGAAACCATGCGCCGCATCGGGGTAGAGCTGGAACTGGATGTCGCCACCGATCGCGCGGCTCTTGGCGACGAAGTCGGCGCAGCGCCGCGGCGAGACTTCCTCGTCGGCCGATCCATGCAACACGCGCACCGGCGCGTAAGGCTTGATCCCATCGGCGAATTGGCCTTTCAGGCCGCAGCCAGGGTAGAACGCCAATCCGGCCCGGAAGCCGGTTGCGGGCGTCGGCGCTGACAAGCCGGGCGCAGTCACCGACATCGTGGCGAGCGTGGCGCTGCCGCCGTTGGACCAGCCCTGCAACGCGACCCGATCGGCGATCACGTCGTTGCGTGTCCGCAGGTAAGCCAGCGCGCCATAGGCGTCGAGCGGGCGAATGGTGATTTCATTCAATTCATCGGGACGGGAATCGTAGCTGAAACGGGGAAAACCAGTTGGATAGCCGCGAGGACCAAAACCATCGACCAGGATGGCGAGATAACCTTGCCGGGCCCAGATGTGTCCCCATTGCTGATTGCGTTTCGAAAGCGTCGAGGCGTCATATTTGCCATTGGCGGCCGAGGCATAAACGCCGGCGCGGCCATGCATCATCACCACCGCAGGCGTGCGCGATGCATGCGGCACCTCCGGCAAAAAAACATAGCCGACCAGTGTCGTCCGCCCATCGGCACTCGCAAAGGTGACGCGCGCGGGCAGGGATGCGGCTGTGGCATCGGCCATTCCGAACATCAGTAACGACATCGCAGCGATACAAGCGGCAGGCGGTAAGAAAGAGTGCGAAAAATTCACGGCGCGGTTCCATGTGAGCCGGGACAGCTTAGCGCAGGTCACCTACTTCGTCCCGATCTGCTCCCACAGCCACCTCGCCACCGCATCGGGCGAGGAAGTAGCGTCGTTGCCGGCCGCGCGCAAGTTCGCCTCGCGCATCACGGCGATATCGATCTTGCCAAGCAGCGGCTGCAGCGCCGCCCGCAACGCCGCATCGCCGGCGCGCCTGGGGGCGAGCAGCACCACCGCATCGTAGGGCGGGATCGCGTGCCTGGGATCGGTGAGCACCACCAGATCGTATTTCGCGATCAGTCCGTCGCTGGTGTAGCCCGCGATCACGTCGACTTCGCCGGAAGCTGCCGCGGCATACATGAAGTCCGGCTGCATCTGCCGTTGCGCGCGGAACGACAGCCCGTAGGCCTTTTTCAGCCCGGCCCATTCCGGCCGTGAAAAGAACTCGTAGTCCGCGGCCATCGACATTCCTGCCGCGTGCGGCGCCAGATCGGTGATGCTGCGGATGCCGAGCTGCTCCGCCCGTTTGCGCGGCATCACCAGGGCATAGGCGTTTTCGAAGCCGAGTTCGCCGAGCAGCGTGATGTTCTGTTTGGCGAGCGTGGTCTTCAACTCGTCGAGCACCTCCTGGCGAGGCCTGATGTCGCTGCGCTGGAACTGATTGGCCCACAGCGTGCCGGAATAATCGACGTAGAAATCGATATCGTTGGCGGCCAGCGCCCCGAAGATCACGTTCGAGCCGAGGCCTTCGCGCGAACTGGCAGAGAGGCCGGCGGCTCTCAGCCGCTGCGCCATCAGCGCCGACAGCACATATTGCTCGGCAAAGGTCTTGGCGCCGATGACATAGCTGGTTTGCGAGCGCGTCATGGCGGGCACCAGCGTCGCGGCGACCAGCATCGCGATGCCGGCGCCGCCAAGCACGGCGCGCACGCGGCTGCGGTTGCGCAAGCCGTTCTCGATCAGCGCCAGCAATTGATCGACGGTTAGCGCCAGCACCGCGGCCGACAGGCAGCCGAACAGCACGAACACCCAGTTCTGGGTCTGCAATCCAGCAAAGATGTAGTTGCCGAGGCTGGTCTGGCCGATCGGCGTCGACAGCGTCGCGGTGCCGATCACCCAGACCGCCGCGGTGCGGATGCCCGCCATCATGACCGGCAATGCCAGCGGCAGTTCCACCGTGAACAGCGACTGCCGCGGCGTCATGCCGACACCCTGTGCGGCTTCCAGGATCGCGGCATCGACGCCCTGCAGGCCGGTGATGGTGTTGCGCAGCACCGGCAGCATCGAATAGAGCGCCAGCGCCAGCACGGCGGGGAGGAAACCGAAGGCGGAAAATCCAAATCCGAACCACGACAGCGACACCGCCGCGAGCGCCAGCAGCAGCGGATAGAACAGCGCCAGCAGCGCCAGGCCCGGAACGGTCTGCACGATGCTGGCAAGCCCGAGCAGCGCGCCGCGCAGTGCTCGACGATTGCGTGCCGCAATCGCGAGGGGCAGGCTGACCGCGAGCCCCAGCGCCAGTGCGGTGACGCTGACGCGGACATGGTTGCCGAGATAGTCAGGCAGATGCCCGAGCGCTTCGCTCCAGCGTGGATCGGCGAACAGGTTCATGCCGCGCCATCCCGCGGCAGCAGCGCGCCGAGCCGTTCTGCCTGCCGCCGCGGCGTGCGCAGCAACTCGCCGACGTAAGCGTCGCTGCTATCAGAGAGTTCAGCGGGCGTGCCTTGGGCCAGAAGCCGTCCGCCGCGCATGATAGCGATGCGGTCGGCGAGCAGAATGGCCTCGGTCATGTCATGGGTGATCATGACCGTGGTCAGCCCGAGCCGGCGGTGCAATTCGCGATAATCGTCGCCAAGCGCGTCGCGGGTGAGGGGATCGAGCGCGCCGAACGGCTCGTCCATCAGCACGATGCGCGGTTTCGCGGCAAGCGCCCGCGCCACGCCGACGCGCTGGCGCTGGCCGCCGGACAATTCATGCGGCAGCCGGTCGCGATGCTGCGCGCGGTCGAGCCGCACCAGATCGACCAATTCATCGACCCGCGCCACAATTTCGTCCGCAGGCCAGCCGAGCAGCTTTGGCGTGATGCCGATATTGCCGGCGACGGAAAGATGCGGAAACAGCCCGCCGCTCTGGAACACGTAGCCGATCCGCCTGCGCAGACCGATCGGGTCGACATTGCGGACGTCCTCGCCTTCCACCGTGACGTGGCCCTCGTCGGCGTCGATCAGCCGGTTGGCCAGCCGCAGCAGCGTGGTCTTGCCTGACCCCGAGCCGCCGACAATGGCCAGGAACTCACCCTCGGCGACATCGAGCGAGACGTCGTCGACCGCCACCACGCGGTTCGCGCCTCGGCCACCGTCGAAGGTCTTGCCGACATGCGCGTAGGAGATGAGAGACGAGGCGGGCATTCGGCGTGGATTCTCTGCAAGGGAAATAGCGATAGCCGAACAATCGGCTAATCGTGAGCCGGGTGCCAACCTTTTTCTGCCGCCGGCACGCGGTAACGCCATTCGATGGCCTCGTCGGCCGGCAGGCCATTGAGGTGACGCGGTCAGTCCTTCGGGATCATCGCCGAGGCCATAAACGCTGCGACGGCAGCGGAATATTCCGCCAGTCCCTCATGACTAAGATGCATATCGTTACCTCCCCAATAGAAGCGCTCGGGGCGCGATCCGGACCGCTTCTTCAGTGCCTCGGTGGCATTGAAGAAAAGAAAGCTGTTGGCGACGCAAATCTTTTGCACCGAAGAGCTGACGAGATTGTTCCACAGGCGGCCCTTGGCGTCGGGTTTGAGGTGCTGGAGATGTGGATGAGAGATGAACAGCACGCGGCTGCCGTCCCTGGTGTAATCCTTCAGCACCTCTGCCAGCTCCTGCAGATTGTTCCTGAAACTCAGGAGCGGCTCTGCATATTTCCGTTCGAGATCGGCGCCCTGGTCCTGCGAATAGGAAAAGAGGGTGAAGTCCGTTCGGTTCTTCTCAACCACCGCTGGCATATGGACAAAGGAGTGCCAAAGCTTTGCCGCAAATCGCATCAGGTACAGGGGATGCTTGCGAGCTTCCATCAGGCCGAGGCTGCATTCGCGTCCAATGGGTGAAGCCTTGACGCCGACATTTTGTCCGCGTTCGTTGCGGACAATCAGCCCGCGGTATCGGGCGAAGTCGTCGTACAGATCGGTTTCGTCCACGTCGACCACGATATAGTCGGGACGCAGTACCGGCAGCAGCTTCTTGGCCTGCGGCACGAAGATGGCCGGGGAATACGAGGTATATCCCGCATTGTAGGTCTTCAGGCAGGAACCGCGCTCTGTCTTGAAGTATTTTGCAACGTGATACGGCAGCGTGTTCTTGTCGTCGTAGCCTTCCATAAAGGAATCGCCGAGGAACAGGACCGAAACCGGGTTTTCGCACTCGGCCTGCTGTGCCGTATCGTCGGTGATCCTGATGCCGTTCGCGTCAAACGATCGCTTGTAGCTGAAGCCGGTCGAATCGCCGTAGATGCACAGATTCTGGTCTTGCGGTGTCGGCTGATGGTTCACCACGTCGGATTGCCAGTTCAAATTGACACCAGCCATTTCGAGATCGTACAGCGGACCGAAATACTGCTGCAGCCGAAACCCAATCTCAAAGATCACGGCCCACGTGATGACCAGCAGTACCGCCGATCCGACGAGGTGAAACCCCCGCTTCATTGAACGTCTCCGGCATGAATTCCGAACAGATCAGTAGATACCCAAATTCGTTGCATGGCGATGGGTCTGTCGATTGGCGATCACCAAAGCAGACCGGTCGAGCTGGCAAAAAGAAGCGGTGACCGGGGTGGCGGCCCGGCCTCCAGCAATGGCAATAAGATCAATTACCACGTCGCGGTGCCGCGTTGAACTTATCGTTCGTAACCGCTAAGGCATGACCCAAATTGGGGAGGGGACGCAGTGGATACGGTACAGCCTACGGCGGTCGCGCTTGATGAGGCGACGGTGGCATTCCGCTTGGCCGACGCACGGGTCTATACGGCGGTGGAAAAGGCCCGGCTTTCGGTTGCGCATGGCGAGTTCGTCGCCATCGTGGGTCCCACCGGATGCGGGAAATCGACGCTGCTGAACGTCGCCGCCGGCTTGTTGAAGCCGGCCGCGGGCGCGGTGCGGATTTTCGACCAGCCGCTCACCGGGCTCAATCGGGACGCCGGCTATCTGTTTCAGGCCGATGCGCTGTTTCCCTGGAAGACCGCGATCGACAATGTCGCCATTGGCCTCGAGATCAAGGGCGCGCCGCGGGCGATGGCGCTGGAGCGCGCGCAGGGCTGGTTGACGTCGGTCGGGCTCGGCGCGTTCGGCAATCGCTATCCGCATATGCTGTCCGGCGGGCAGCGCAAGCGCGTTGGGCTCGCGCAGGTGCTGATCCGCGATCCCAAGATCCTGCTGATGGATGAGCCGTTCGGGCCGCTCGACGCCCAAACCCGCCAGATCATGGGCAATCTCTTGCTGCAACTATGGACCGCCGACCGCAAGGCGGTGCTGTTCGTGACCCACGATCTCGAAGAGGCGATCGCGCTGGCCGACCGCGTGGTGATCATGTCGGCGGGACCCGGCGCGCGCATCATCGGCGACTGGAAGGTGGCCTTGCCGCGCCCGCGCGACATCTCGGAAGTGCGGATGGAAAAGCAGTTCCACGAGCTGCACCGGGAAATCTGGAGCGTTCTGAAGGATGAAGTGATGAAGGGTTACGCGCAGTCTTCGCAAGCGGCGGAGGCCTCCTGATGTCCCGCCTGACGCTGCTGTTCTGGCAATTGATGGTCGCCGTGGTCGCGCTCTCGCTGTGGCAGTTCTTTGCCACCGTGCCGGTGTTCGGTCGCATGTTGCTGCCGCCGTTCTTCTTCTCCACCCCGGTCGATGTCGCCAGCCAGATCTACAAATGGTTCGCGACCGGCGTGATCTGGAAGCATCTGATGATCACGCTGTGGGAGTCGGTCTTGGCCTTCGTGATCGGTTCGGTCGGCGGCGTGCTGGTCGGCTTCTGGTTCGCGCGCCAGCCCCGCGTCGCCGCAGTGTTCGATCCCTATGTCAAGATGATGAACGCGTTGCCGCGCGTGGTGTTGGCGCCGATCTTCGCGCTGTGGCTCGGGCTCGGCATCTGGTCCAAGGTCGCGCTCGGCGTGACGCTGGTGTTCTTCATCGTGTTCTTCAACGTCTATCAGGGCGTCAAGGAGGTCAGCACCACCGTGCTCGATAATGGCCGCATGCTCGGCATGAGCGAACGGCAGTTGACGCGGCATGTGTACTGGCCCTCGGCGCTGTCGTGGATGTTTTCCTCGCTGCATACCGCGGTCGGTTTCGCCGTGGTCGGCGCCGTCGTCGGCGAATATCTGGGATCGGCGGCCGGCCTCGGCTACCTGATCCAGCAGGCCGAGGGCGTGTTCGACGTCGGCGCTGTCTTCGCCGGCATGTTCGTGCTGTCGGCCTTCGTGATCCTGATCGATTTCGGCGTGACGCTGGTCGAGCGGCGGCTCTTGGTGTGGCGGCCGGCGCCCGTGGCGCGGGATTGATCGACGCCGTCGGAGGCCGCGGCCTTGTTACAGACGTCTGCTTAATTGTTACTCGCCTTCGGCGAGCGAACTGACGCATGATCAAGCCGGGCCGACCCATGCGCGGCTTCGATCGGCGCGACCGCCCGAAAGCAAATGATCCCCGCACAGGACGCAGGCCAATCCGATGAGACCTTGCTGCGCTACGCCGGCTGGCGCGTCGTGCTCGCCTGTTTCCTCATGGCGCTGTTTCTGTTCGGCTTCGGCCTTTACGGTCATGGCGTCTACCTGGCCGAACTGCAGCGTCTGAACGGCTGGCCGGCCGCGCTCATTTCGGGCGCGAGCACGGTGTCGCTCCTGCTTGCCAACATTTTCGCGACGTTTACCAACGAACTCATGACCCGGCTGGGTCCGCGGCGGCTCGTCTTGTTCGGAATTGCGGCACTGACGGCGTCGATGACGCTGCTCGCGTTCGCGGCCACCCCCTGGCAGCTCTACATCGCGTTTGCCCTGATGTCGCTCGGATGGATCGGGATGGGGACGATCGTGAGCGCGACCATCGTGAGCCTCTGGTTCGTCCGCCGCCGCGGTCTCGCCATCAGCCTGGCCTTCACCGGCGCCAGTTTTAGCGGCGTCATCGTGACGCCCTCGCTGGTGTATCTGGTCGAACGGTTCGGCTTTGCCGCCGCGATGATGACCGGAACAGCGGTCATGGTCGCCGTTCTCGTACCTGTCACGGTCGCCTGGATCGGCCCGCCATCGGCCGGAGGTCCGGCTGATCCGCTGCATGCCGAAACGCCTTCTGTCCCGAGCGATACTTCGCGCGCAAAGCTCATCCGCTGCGTCGCGTTCTGGACCATCTCAATCCCGTTTGCATTGGCGCTCGTGGCCCAGATCGGTTTTATCGTGCACCAGATCGCCATGCTCGAGCCGAAGATCGGCCGCGCCAATGCGGGTCTGGCGGTTTCGTTGATGACATTGATGGCGATCGCCGGCCGCTTCGGCCTCGGCATGGTCGTCGACCGATTCGATCCGCGGCGCGTCACCGCTATCTCGATCGTCAGTCAGGCGGCAGCACTCCTGAGCATCCTGCATTTCGATGCGATTCCGATTGTACTGGCTGCCTGCGCGGTATTCGGCTTTTCGGTCGGCAATCTCATCACACTGCCGCCGCTCATCATGCATCGCGAGTTCAGCGCCGCGAGCTTTGTCGTCGTCATGGGGCTGTCGAATGCGATCAGCGGAACCATTGGCTCATTGGGGCCCGCCTTTCTCGGTGTCGTTCAGAGCTGGACCGGCGGGTACGAGACGCCCATTGCGCTCTGCATCGCGCTACAGCTGATCGCGGCGGTAATCGTGGTCCAGCGCGGGCGGCCGGCCGCGGCGGAGGGGCGGGGGTAGGGTCTCTCGTCGTCCCGGCCTTGAGCCGGGACGACGGTGATACCCTCAGTTCAAGATCTTCGTGTCATCCGGCGCCTGCGGCGGGGTCTTGATCGCGATCGCCTTGATGGTGCGGCCGACAGGCTTGGTACCGCCATGCGGGGTGCCTTTGGGGATGACGACGAGGTCGCCCGGCTTCACCGTCACTTCCTTGTCGCCAAGCCAGATCGTTCCGGTGCCTTCGAGGATGTACTGAATCTCGTTGGCGTTGGCATGCAGATGCTTCGGCGGGCTGCCATCCTGGATCGCGATGGTCACGCCATCCGCGGAGACCAGCATTTTGTTGCGCATGCCGCCGGCGTTGAGAGGAGACAGCTTGTCCCCTTCGAGATCGCCGGTCGAGATGACCTGCGCGGTGATGTTTTCGGCGGCAAGGGCCGGGCGCAGCAGATGCGTGACGCCGCAGCCGGCGGCAAAGGCGGTGGCAATTGACAAGGTGATGGCGATACGATTCATGGATAGTCCTCCCAGGGAAACTTTTGCGGCGGAATGCTACGCCGCGAAGCCGCACTTCGCCAGCGCGACGAAAGACCACGCATCCGCGATGGAATAAACCGCAGCGAGCGGACCAGCGTTGCAATAATGGCCCTCGCATTGTCGGCAAAGTCGCCTTCTCAAGGCCTGTGCACTGCATTATCCTGTCGGCAACCCATCGGAGGAAACCATGAAGAAAATTGTTGGCCGGCTGGCCGGGGCGCTGCTGGCGCTGGTCCTGACGTCAGGCTTTGCCGCAGCGCAAAGCAAGGTCACCATCGCGATCGGGGGCGGGTCCTGCCTGTGCTATCTGCCGACGGTGCTGGCCAGGCAGCTCGGCGAATACGAAAAAGCCGGCCTTGCCGTCGAGCTGGTCGATCTCAAGGGCGGCTCGGATGCACTGAAGGCCGTGCTGGGCGGCAGCGCCGACGTGGTTTCCGGCTATTTCGACCATTGCGTCAATCTGGCGGCCAAGAAGCAGGAGCTGGTGTCGTTCGTGGTCTATGACCGCTATCCCGGGCTGGTGCTTGTCGTGTCGCCCTCGCACAACAAGGAAATCAACTCGATCAAGGATCTCGCCGGCAAGAAGGTCGGCGTCAGCGCGCCGGGATCCTCGACCGACTTCTTCCTGAAGTATCTGCTCAAGAAAAACGGCCTTGATCCGACCAGCGCCTCGGTGATCGGCGTCGGCCTTGGCGCCACCGCTGTCGCGGCGATGCAGCAGGGTCAGATCGACGCGGCCGTGATGCTGGATCCATCGGTCACGGTGCTGCAGGGCAGCTATCCCGACCTCAAGATCCTCAGCGACACCCGCACGCAAAAGGATACGCTCGAAGTGTTCGGCGGCGAATATCCGGGCGGCTCGCTCTACACCACGGCGGCATGGATCAAATCCCACGAGAAGGAAGTGCAGGCTTTGACCACGGCGATCGTCAACACGCTGACCTGGATTCACTCCCATTCGCCGGA
Source organism: Bradyrhizobium sp. AUGA SZCCT0177 (assembly GCF_018130125.1). Lineage (NCBI taxonomy): Bacteria > Pseudomonadati > Pseudomonadota > Alphaproteobacteria > Hyphomicrobiales > Nitrobacteraceae > Bradyrhizobium > Bradyrhizobium sp. AUGA SZCCT0177. The sequence continues at coordinate 112,173 of NZ_JAFCMA010000019.1, forward strand.
AGAGATCATGGCGAAAATGCCGGAAGAGATCGTCGGCAAGAACAAGGAGCTGTATCTGGCGGCGCTGAAGAACACGATCCCGATGTATTCGCTGAACGGCAAGATGGACCCGAAGGGCGCGGATGCGGTGCTGGCGGTGTTCAGCGAAAGCTCACCCGAGGTGGCAAAAGCCAACATCGACGTCACCAAGACCTACACCAACAAATATGTCGATCAGGTCAAGAAGACGACCGGCTCGAGCGCCAAATAACACGTGAAGTCGTGCGTGACGCAATGTCGGAAGTGATGCGGCGATGAATGGCACGACACCACCGGTCATTCATCGCGTTACCTCGCTCGATCTGCCGGTCGAATCCTGGTCCTGGCCGTTCGCCGCCGCGCGGCGGGCGGAGATCGATGCGCATTTCGCGCAGGCGCAGCGCGACAATCCGCAACTGTGGAACGGACGCGTGCTGCTCGGACGCCATCCTGTGTTTGCCGTCAGTCACCTCACGGCCGGCTATTTCGAGACTGATTTCGCGAGCTTCCTGGCCTGGCGTGACTGGGGCTTTCCGGACCGGGACGTGTTCAACGGTTTTGGGATGGGCGCGCTGCGCTGCGCTGACGGCGCATTCGTGCTCGGCGAGATGGGCCAGCACACCTCCAACGCCGGACGAATCTATTTTCCGTCAGGCACGCCCGATCTCGACGACGTCAGGGATGGCGCGCTCGACATATCCGGCAGTGTGGCGCGCGAACTCGAGGAGGAAACCGGTCTCGTGCCGGGGGAGTACCGGAGCGATCCGGATTGGCATTGCGTCTACACCGGCCCGGCGCTGGCAATGATCCGGCTGTTGCACGTCGATATATCGGGCGAGGCATTGCGCAGCCGGATCGAGGCCAATCTCGCTTTGCAGCAATCGCCCGAATTATCGGCCATTCATCTGGTGCGCGGAACGCGCGATCTCACCTCAGCGATGCCACGCTTCGTGACGGCGTTCATTGAGGCGCAGTTTGCGGCGTAGCGAGGACATGGGTCGAGCGTTTCATACTACGACACGTGGCGCTTTCGCTTTTTGTTGGCGCTCGCCTTCTTGACGATTGCTCTTTTCGTTGGCGTGCTTGCGACCGTGCCGGCCGACCGTCGCTCGGCGGCGGTCGCCGTCTTGCGGTTCGACAGTTTGAATTTGGTGTAGCCAAGCACCCGCTCCATCGCGATCCGCGCCTTCTCGGCGTCGCCGCTCTCGATCGCGCGTGCGGCGGCGGCATGGTTGGGCAAATTGTCCCGGAACCAGCCGGCGCTGCCCACCGCGACAATGAAGACCGTGCTCAGGATGGTGTCGATGGCGCCACGGAAGCCTTGCAGCACCGGGTTGTGCGTGGCGTCGAGGATCGCGAGATGAAACGCCTTGTCCGCGGCGATGGTGCTCGCCTGGTCCTGCGCGGTTTCCATCGCGGCCAAAGCCGCATTGATCCGCCAGCGGTCGTTCTTGGTGGCGCGCTCGGCGGCGAGCGCTGCGGCCGCCGGCTCGATGATCGAGCGGACTTCCTGGATTGCCAGCAGAAGATCGCGGCCCGGCTCGTCCTTGCCGACCAGCCAGCTCAGAACGTCGCGGTCGAGCAGGCTCCATTCACTGCGCGGCAGCACGTGCGTGCCATGCCGGGGGCGGACGCTGACCAGTCCTTTTGCGGCGAGCGTCTTGATGGCCTCCCGCACCACGCCGCGTCCGACGCCGAAGCGGGTTTCGAGATCCGGCTCCGGTGGCAGGGCCGCTCCGACCGGAATGAGATCCTGCGCAATTTCGCGGCCGAGTGTCGTCAACACGTTGCGAATGCGCCCCGGCTTGACACGCTTGTCGGCGCTCTTCGGCTTGGCCACCTCCTTCTCCTCTTGACGTTGTTGAGATTTGGCTGAGATTTGCGATTTGCTAGCATGGGTGATGTATGCTAGCAATCATCCGATGTTTAACATCCGATGATTGAGCGGCTGCGCGCATCGGTTGTGCTGCGACTGATATTTTTTTGGATGCCGAGGTGCCGCGACAGTGTAACCTTGGTTATTGCCTTGACATCGCACGGCGCTACCCGTGTGATGTCGAAAAAAGATACGACAAAAACAAAAAGGTGCATCGCACCATATACGGGAGGATTTGATGCCGGGGCACAAGGTTGCGCGCCTGTTTGTCGGGCTGTCCGCCGCGGTGGCGGTGCTGGGGATGGCGGTTGCCGCCGAAGCTCAGGAAAAGAAAATCAAGATCGGCGTGATCTACGACCTGACCGGCCCGCTCGCCGGCGGCGGTTCCGAGCTGCAATACACCGGCGCCAAGATCATGCTCGACCATTTCAGCAAGACCGGCGTCGAAGGCTACAAGATCGAGGCGGTTTACGCCGACGCGCAGAGCAAGCCCGATGTCGCCATCAACGAGGCGATCCGCCTCGTCGAGCAGGAAAAGGTCGACATGCTGCTCGGCTTCTTCTCGTCGGCGCAATGCGTGCCGGTGGCCGCCCGCGTCGAGCAGCTGAAGAAGTTCATGTGGATCACCACCTGCATTTCCTCGGCGGTGCTCGCCGACAAGAATTTCAAATATATCTTCCGCCCGCAGGCCAGTGGCGATCAATTCGGCCTGATGACGATGGATTTCATCGCCCAGAACTCCAAGGAAAAGTTCGGCAAGGAGCCGAAGGACCTGCGGGTTGCGATCATCCATGAAGACGGCGCCTATGGCGTCGACGTGTCGAAGGGCAACGAGGCGGGCGCCAAGAAGGCCGGCTTCAACGTCGTCCTGAAGGAGGGCTATTCCGCCACCGCGCCGGATCTTTCCGCGCTCGTCACCAAGCTGAAGCGCGGCCGGCCCGACGTGGTCTTCCACACCGGCTACAACCCGGACATCACGCTGCTGCTGCGCCAGGCGCGCGAGCAGGGCTTGAAATTCGGCGCGCTGGTCGGCCATGGTGCGGGCTACGGCGTCTACGAGAAGCTGAAGGAAGGCCTCGGCGCCGACGTCAACTACGTCTTCAACGCCGACCCGATCTCGATCTGGCTTGCCAACCAGAAGTCGATGGATCCGAAGCTGCCGCCGATGATCAAGATGGTGGGTGAGGAGTTCGACAAGGCCAAACCCGGCGTCGCCATCCGTTCCGCCCATGTCGGCATGGCCGCGTCCAACACCTACGTATTCATGACCGAGGTGCTGCCGCGCGCGATCAAGAAGTATGGCGGCGTCGATCCCGAGGCGTTGCGCAAGGCCTCGCTCGAAGTCGATTTGCCGGAAGGCGGCACCATGCTCGGCTTCGGCGTCAAGTTCTACGGCGAAGGCCAGCAGATGGCCGGCCAGAACGAACGCTCGTTCCCGGTGGTGATCCAGTATGTCGACGACAAGTCGTATGTGGTGTGGCCGAAGAGCCAGGCGCAACGCGAGGCCGTGTTGCCCCTGCCGAAGGGCACCACCTTCAGCAGCCAGTAGGTTAGCGGAGTATCTGGGGTGCTGACGGTGAACGGGTTGGTGAAGCGCTTCGGCGGCTTCACCGCGGTCAACAACGTATCGTTCCGGGTCGAACAGGGCGAGATTCTCGGCCTGATCGGGCCGAACGGCTCCGGCAAGAGCACGATCTTCAACATGCTGTCGGGCACGCTGGTCCCGACCGCCGGCTCGATTCTGTTCGACGGCGCGGAGATCGCGGGCGTCGCGCCGCATCGCATCATCAACCGCGGCATCGGCCGCACCTTCCAGATCCCGCGGCCGTTTCACCGGCTCAGCATCTTCGAAAACGTGGCGCTGGCCGGTTACTACGGCCAGGGCAGCCACAGCCGCGCCAAGGCCGATGAGGCCGCCGAAAAGGCGCTTCATATGGTCGGCCTGACCACCGATCGCCATGCCACCGTCGACGGCCTCGGGGCCGCCGGCCTGAAGAAGCTCGAACTTGCAAAAGCGCTTGCGACCGGGCCGAAACTTCTGCTCGCCGACGAAAGCCTCGGCGGCCTCGACGAGAAAGAGATGGATGCTGCGGCGGACATGCTGCGCAGGATCCGCGACGAACTCGGCATCACCATCATCTGGGTCGAGCACATCATGGGCGTGCTGATGCGCGTGGTCGATCGCGTCATGGTGCTCGACCACGGCGAAAAGATTTCCGAAGGCTTGCCGAGTGCGGTGTCGAGCGATCCCCGCGTGATCGAGGTCTATCTCGGCACCGATGCGGATTCGACTCTAGCCGCGGCCGGGGAAGCGCGCCGGCGGGCAGGGGACTAGGCATGCTCGAATTGAAATCGGTCGATGCGGGTTACGGCACTTTCCAGGCGTTGTTCGGCGTTAGCCTCGACGTCAAGGCGGGCGAGGCGGTCGGCGTGATCGGCCCCAACGGCGCCGGCAAGACCACGCTGATGCGGGTGATCTCCGGCCTGATCCGGCCCACCAGAGGCTCGATCTCGATGGAAGGCACCGACGTGCTGGCGACCCCGGCGCATCGCATCGTCAGCCTCGGCATCGCGCATGTGCCGGAAAACCGCCGGCTGTTTCCGCGGCTCACGGTTGACGACAATCTGAAGATGGGCGCCTACATGGAAGGCGCCCGCGCCAAATATGCCGAGCGGCTGGAATTCGTGTTCGACCTGTTTCCGCGCATGAAGGAACGCCGCAGCCAGATGGCGGGCACCATGTCGGGCGGCGAACAGCAGATGTGCGCGATCGGCCGCGCGCTGATGTCGAACCCGAAACTGCTGCTGCTCGACGAGCCGTCGGCGGGTCTGGCGCCGGTCGTGGTTCAGCAGGTGTTCGAGCTGGTGAAGCGGATCCGCGCCAGCGGGCTGACGGTGCTGATCGTCGAGCAGAACGTGCAGCAGGTGCTGCGCGTGGTCGATCGCGCCTACCTGCTCGAGGCCGGCAGCATCCGCGCGTCCGGTACCTCGGCGGAGATGATGAGCAACGATACGATCAAGCAGGCGTATCTCGGGGTTTAGCATGATGACGTTTGGCGCGTTCAGACAGTCTCTCGTCATCCCCGGGATGAACGCAATTGCGTTCACCCGTAGGTGGGCGCTCTTGCGCGCCTCGAAGGATGAGTACCCGTGGCCCATCCTTCGAGGCTCGCTGCGCTCGCTCCTCCCGAGTGAGCGCGAATGCGCTCATCCGGGGATGACGGCTGCGCCAACTCAACCAAATGTCGTCACGGTCTAGGGCAAAGCGATGCAGGGATTTCTTGATATCTTCGACATCTATCTGCTGGAAGCCGTGGTCAACGGCATCCTGCTCGGCGGGGTGCTGGCGCTATTGGCGCTCGGGCTCAATTTGATCTTCGGCGTCATCGACGTGACCTGGATCTGCTATGCCGAGCTGGTCATGATCGGCATGTACGGCATGTACTATCTGGTCCAGTTTTACGGCCTGCCGTACTGGGCGGCGGCGCCGCTGACCATTTTGCTGGTGGCGCTGCTGGGGGCAGCATTGCACTACATCGTGATCGCGCCGCTGCTCACCGCGCCGCCGATCAACCAGCTGCTCGCCACCGGCGGCGTGCTGTTCATCCTGCAGAGCTTTGCCACTGTCGCCTTCGGCATCGACTTCCGCAATCTCGGCATCCGCCTGCCGGTACTGGCGCTCGGCGAGATGCACTTCAGCTATTCGCGGCTGTTGTCCTTTGCCGCAGCCCTGATCGGCATGGTCAGCGTCTATTTCTTCATGACACGCACCTATACCGGCACCGCGATCCGCGCCATCTCGCAGGACCGCCAGATCATGTCGCTGATGGGCGTCGACACCAAGCGCATCTACCTCGTCACCTCGGCGCTGGGCGGTGCGCTGGCGGGGCTGGCTGCCTGTCTCCTCGTGCTGCAATACGACGTGCATCCTTTTGTCGGCCTGTCGTTCGGGCCGATCACCTTCCTGATCTGCGTGCTCGGCGGGCTCGGCAACTTTGTGGGCGGCTTCATCGCGGCGTTCGTGTTCGCCGAGATCATTTCGCTCGGCGGCCTGTTCTCCGACCTCGAATGGGGCTACGTGCTCGCCTTCGCCTTCTTCATCGTCATGATGTTCATCCGGCCCGCGGGCCTATTCGCGAGGCGCTCGTGAACGCGCGAACCATTGCCTGGGTCGTCGGAATAGCGGCGCTGATCGCGCTGCCCTTCGTCTATCGTCAGCCCTATCATCTGCACATCCTGGTGCTGATCCTGATCTGGTCGTTCGCCTATACGTCGTGGTCGATCATGGGCCGCTTCGGCCTGGTGTCGCTCGGCCATGGCGGCTTCATGGGCGTCGGCGCCTATGTCACGGCGTTGCTCTGGAACCATCTCGGCGTCTCGCCGTGGATCGGCATTCCGCTCAGCATGGTGTGCGCGGGGTTGCTCGCGGTCATCGTCGCCTATCCCTGCTTCCGCTACCGCATCACCGGGCACTATTTCGTGCTGGTGACGCTGGCGCTGTCCGGCATCGTGCTGCAGGTCATCACCGCGACGCGCGACTACACCGGCGGCTCGCTCGGCTACACGCCGAACCGCACCAAGGGCAGCCAGTTGCTGGCGCTGCAGTTCGACGACAAGACGACGTGGTATCTGATCGCGCTGTTCGTCTGGGTGGTCGGACTTCTGATCTGGCAATGGGTCGACCGCAGCATGAGCCGCTACGCCATGGAGGCGATCTCGGACGACGAGGACGCGGCGGCCGCCGCCGGCGTCAACGTGACCTTCGAAAAGCTCAAGATCACCATCATCAGTGCGCTGATGACGGCGCTCGCAGGCGCGCTGTACTGCCAGTACCAGATGTTCATCTCGCCCGACACGGTCAGCGGCATTGCGGTGTCGCTGCAGATGGTGTTCGCCGTCATCGTCGGCGGCGTCTACGTGTCGTTCGGGCCGACGGTCGGCGCCATCATCACGATCCTGCTTGCCGAATTTCTGCGCATCTGGTTCGGGACCAAGGCGGTGGGCTGGGACAATCTGGTCTACGGCGTGCTGCTGGTGCTGTTCATCATATTCCTTCCCAAGGGCATTCTTGGTAGCGTCATGGATCGGTTCAAGACGCAACCCAAGAAGTCTGGCGAGCAGAAGCCCGTAGCCTCATGAGCAAGAAATCACAGCAACCGCTTGGCGATACGCTAAAACCCTTTGTCGCCCCGTTTCGCGTTGACGGAACAGGAGAGTTTCACCTGAAATCGCACAAGACCAGCGAGAAGGGTGGTCTCGACAAGGACAAGGGCGAGAAGATCATCGAGGCCAACCGCAAGCGGCTGAGCGATTATCAGGAGAAGCTTTACGCGCAGGACAATTGGTCGATGCTTCTGGTGTTTCAGGGCATGGACGCCGCCGGCAAGGACTCGGCAATCAAGAGCGTGTTCGACGGCATCAACCCGCAGGGCTGCGAGGTCACGTCGTTCAAGCAGCCATCGACCAGGGAGCTCGACCACGATTTTCTCTGGCGCAGCATGATCGCGCTGCCCGAGCGTGGCCGAATCGGTATCTTCAACCGCTCCTATTACGAGGAATGCCTTGTCGTGCGCGTGCACACCGAGATTCTCGGAAAGCAGAAGATTCCGAAAAAGCTGGTGACTAGGAATATCTGGCGCGAACGGTTCGAGGATATCTCGGCCATGGAGCGTTACCTCGCGCGCAACGGCACCGTGATCCTGAAATTCTTCCTCAACATCTCCGAGGAAGAGCAGCGCGAGCGCTTTCTCGCCCGGCTGGACGAGCCCGCCAAGAACTGGAAGTTCTCGCTGGCCGATATTGCCGAGCGCAAGCTGTGGGCTAAATACCAGGCCGCCTACCAGGACATGATCCGTCACACGTCGGCGCGCCACGCGCCATGGCATGTGGTGCCGGCCGACCACAAATGGTTCGCCCGCGTCGTGATCGGCTCGACCATCGTCAGCGCGCTCGACCGGCTGGATTTGCGTTTCCCCGAGGTCGACAAGGCCGACCGCAGCGAGTTCAAGCAGGTGCGTGAGGCGCTGCTGGCGGAGGAGAAGGGCGAGGTTGCGAAGAAGTAGGATGGGTAGAGCGCAGCGAAACCCATCGAGGCTTCCGCGGGTGAGATGATGGGTTTCGCTGCGCTCTACCCATCCTACTGACCCCTCAGTCCCGACCGCCCTCCAGGCCATACTCCCGGTAGATCGTCTCCGGATCGGTTTGCGGAAACAGCCGGCACTTCGCCTGGGCCAGATGCAGACCCTCGCTACCGGGGGCGCAGCCGGCAATCAGGAGTTTTCGGAGATCCTCCATATGGGGTCGCGGCTGAATCTTCTCCGGAAGCTGTTCGAGCGCGACCAGGGCCGTGGCGAGTGCCTGGGTCACCACCCACTCGTCATGGCCCGTAACCCCCTTCTTTGGCATGAGACAGCCTCCTGTCGGATCGGTACCCGGCAGCTTACGTCCATAAACCGGCTTTACGCAAAGGTTGAGGCAGGGGCCTCGCGCAGCAAAGCGCCTTTACGCTGTGCGCCCCGTCAGGTCCGATCGGGTTTGCCGCCTTCGCCTTCATCGCTCTCGTCCTTGACGAGCGTCAGGAGGCGCAACGTCAGGAAGGTAAACACGGCGACCGTGACGGCGACGTCATAACTTCCGAGCCCAACGGAAACGCCGATCGCGCCGGTCGCCCACAGGCTTGCCGCGGTCGCGGTGCCGTGAACAGAGGTGCCCTGTTTGAGAATGGCGCCGCCGCCGATGAAGCCGATGCCGGTAATCAGCCCTTCGATGACTTTCGCCATGCCGTCGGGGGAGTGCACGAGCAGGTTTTCGCTGGCTTGCACGAAGCCGCAACTGGCCAGGGCGACGAGCGGAAACGTCCTTAAGCCGGCGCTTCGTGCGCGCTTCTCGCGATCCCAGCCGATCGGCACCGCGAGCGCGAAGGCGGCGGCCAGCGCAATGATGTGACTACCGATCTGAAACCTGTCCAAACGCGTGCCCCGTCCATGAACCGATCATCGGTCATACAGTCGGCATCCGCGTATCACCATGCGGCTTTAAGCGCTCAGGGATGGTGGAACAAATGTGGCATCCGCGTAAGGCGTATCCGCGGCGCTCAACCCCGGTGCAGCGGTTGTGTGATCGCGGACGTTTGGATGTGCAACTGCCGGACCGTTGTGAGCGTTGCAAACAGAACTGCAAGGCCAAAGGCCGCCAGCAAGGTCAGCAGGAGAAACCGAGGGCTCATGCGCCGCTCCATTTTACAAATCTCCACCCTGGCTAGAGATGGTTCTCGCGGCCTGGCTTTCAACCCGGCGCAACGACGGGGAAGGGGAGGCTGACCCCTCACGGCTGCGTGTCCGGGGGATGCTGAGGGCAGGACGCCGTTTACCCTGCGGCGCTTTTGCCCCGTTAGGTCATCCATCCTGACCATCTTTTGGCATTGCGGCCGGCCATATTTCTCGTCTAGAACGGCCATGGAACGTGGTCCCGGCAACGAACTGTCAATGGTTTTGGCTAAGGATTTCGTCTCCTCAAGGGTCTGGCAATGCTGATTCGCAGCGAAAATGTTGGAGTTCAGGGTGGATCGGCCTCGGCCGTTCGTACCTGCGCGATTCCGGCTGCGTCCTTGCCCACCCTCCTTATTGGCGGGCTTCTGCTTCTTATCGGCCCCTGAGGGCCGTCTGGGCGGTTGCGCCTGGGCACTCAGGGGTTGCGTGAGATCAAGGAACCCTTCAGCGCCCAAAAAACGGCGCACCACCCAAAGGAAGTTGCAGATGACCACAGCCAATAAGTCCGAGAAGGACCGCGTAATCGTATTCGACACCACCTTGCGCGACGGCGAGCAGTGCCCCGGCGCCACCATGACGTTCGAGGAAAAGGTCGAGATCGCCGAGATGCTCGACGACATGGGCGTCGACGTCATCGAGGCCGGCTTCCCGATCACCTCCGAAGGCGACTTCCAGGCGGTCAGCGAGATCGCCCGCCGCTCCAAGAACTCTGTCATCGCAGGTCTGTCGCGCGCCAATCCGAAGGACATCGACCGCTGCGCCGAGGCGGTGAAATTCGCCAGGCGCGGCCGCGTCCATACCGTGATCGCGACCTCGCCGCTGCACATGCGCGTCAAGCTGAACATGACGCCCGAGCAGGTGATGGAGCTCTCGATCGCCAACGTCACCCGCGCCCGCAACCAGATCGACGACGTCGAATGGTCGGCCGAGGATGCCACCCGCAGCGAGATGGATTATCTCTGCCGCATCGTCGAGGCCGTGATCAAGGCCGGCGCCACCACGGTCAACATTCCGGACACCGTCGGCTACACCACGCCCGAGGAATACACCCGCTTCATGCGCACGCTGATCGAGCGGGTGCCGAATTCCGACAAGGCGGTCTTCTCCGTGCACTGCCACAACGACCTCGGCATGGCCGTGGCGAATTCGCTGGCCGGCATCGCCGGCGGCGCGCGCCAGATCGAATGCACCGTCAACGGCATCGGCGAGCGGGCCGGCAACGCCGCGCTGGAAGAAGTCGTGATGGCGATGAACGTCCGCAACGACGTGTTTCCGTGGTGGAACAAGATCGACACCACAATGCTGACGCGGGCCTCGAAACTGGTGTCGGCGGCGACCTCGTTCCCGGTGCAGTACAACAAGGCGATCGTCGGCCGTAACGCGTTTGCCCATGAAAGCGGCATCCATCAGGACGGCGTGCTGAAGGACGCCTCGACCTACGAGATCATGCGCCCCGAGATGATCGGCCTGAAGAAGTCGTCGCTGGTGCTCGGCAAGCATTCCGGACGTCATGCCTTCGTGCACAAGCTGGAGGAGATGGGCTACAAGCTCGGCGCCAACCAGCTGGAAGACGCCTTCGTGCGGATGAAGGCGCTGGCCGACCGCAAGAAGGACATCTACGACGAGGACATCGAGGCGCTGGTCGATCAGGAAATCGCCAACTCGCATGACCGCATCAAGCTGACGTCGCTGACGGTCATCGCGGGCACCCATGGGCCGCAGCGCGCCACCATGAAGCTCGACATTGGCGGCCAGACCAAGATCGAGGAGGCCGAAGGCAATGGCCCGGTCGATGCGGTGTTCAACTGCATCAAGGCGCTGGTGCCGCACGAGGCCAAGCTCGAGCTGTACCAGGTCCACGCGGTCACGGAAGGCACCGACGCGCAAGCCGAGGTCTCGGTGCGGCTCGCCCATGAAGGCCGCTCGATGACCTCCAAGGCATCAGATCCGGATACGCTGGTCGCTTCGGCAAAAGCCTATCTCGGCGCGCTCAACAAGATCGTCATGAAGCGCGAGCGCGACATGCCGTCGTCGGCGGTGGCGAGCTGACGGCGCTAGTTGCGCCGTCATTCCGGGGCGCGAAGCGAACCCGGAATCTCGAGATTCCCCGGTGCGCAATTGCGCGCCTGAGGTTCGTCCTTCGGACGCCCCGGAATGACGGCGAATGAAATGGGAGAAAACGAAACGCGGTGCCCTCGGCGCCGCGTTTTTGCTTTGCCCTCGAGTCGAGCGCACTCGCTCGATGACACCGTGATTCCGGTCACAGCACAAACATCCGGTTTTGGTCAGCCTCGATGCCGACCCTCGACGATCTCGATCCCTTGGATGGGCGTTGAGGGATGGACGGCCTATTGAAGGAGACAATGATGGCCAACACGCAAGCAACTCTGAACGCCGACGGCCTTGCGCCGTTGTCGGATGCCAAGCTGGACCAGGTCAGCGGCGGCTGGTTTCCCTTCATCGCCTTGGGCGTTGCATTGGGAATCGGCTACTGCATCGTGGATGGAACGCTCGACCCGAAGCCGGGCCCGAAGGGCGATTTCCCGATCGGCCCCAAGAACGTCGGTTGATCGGTCAGCCAAGGTTGCCGCGAAGCGACGCCGCGCCGGGCAGGTGCGGCGTCGTGCGTTTGAACGTCGCGAGACGTCGCGACTGGCGCAAGCGCGCTCTACTTCCGGTCGGCGGCAGGCAGCTGGACCGGGACGTGCGGCGAGGTGCTGATCACCCGGGTGCTGCCGTCCGAATAGGTCGGGCTTCGCTCGGCCTCACTCCGGAGGGTCTCCAACAGCAGAAAGAATTTTTCTGAAAGCACGGCGTGTTCCACTTCGTTGAGGATGCCACCGCTGGTCTGGTGAAATTGCTTGTTCAGTAACGCCTCAGTATGCCTGACAATGGTTTCAGGAAGTGTTCGCCAGATCACTAAAATGGCTTCGTTGGTGGACAGAATTGTTTCATCAAAGCCGTTCCGCGAAAAACTTATCACGGAAACGCGACGGCCGACGCCCGTAAGAACCCGGTGATCTAGCTCGCATCAAGCCGCCGTCCTGCGGCCCCGCACCATCAGGACGAAGATGACGGCGAGGCCCGACGTCACCGTGTACATCGTGAACGCATTCAGATAGCCGATCATCATCGACTGGCGGGCGATCTCTTTTGCCACCTTGGCAAGGCCCGGCACGGTGTCGAAATTCCACCCGCCGGTAAGGCCCGGCGTCGTCAGCGCGCGGTTATAGGGTGAGATCATCTCGGTCATCCGGCTGTAATTGGCGCCCGAGGTACGCACGATTTCGGCGATCGACAGCGAGATGAAGAAGCTCGAACCGATATTGCGCAGCAAATGGAAGATCGCGGATGCTTCCGCATAATGCTTGGCGTCCAGCGTTCCGAACGCCACCGCCGTGATCGGCACCCAGACGACGCCGACGGCAAATCCCTGGATCATGCTGTTGATGACCAGGATCTCCATCGTGACGTTGAGGTCGAAGGTCAGCATCCACAGCCCCGCCACGGTCTGCAGGCCAAAGCCGAAGGCCATGGTGAGGCGCGGATCGAGCCGGTTCATCAAGCCGGCGATCATGAAGCCGACCAGCATTCCGAGACCGCGCGATCCGATCACCTGTCCGACCAACGCGTCGGGATAACCGGCCTGCTGCTGCAGCAGCGGCGGCAGCAACACCATCGGCGTGAAGTTCAGCATGCCGTAGATCGTCACCAGCGCCAGCCCGATCGCATAATTGCGGTCGGTCAGGAGTTTCAGGTTCACGAACGGATTGCGGGCGTCGAGACTGTGGATGAGAAAAACATAGAACGCGATGCCCGCAATCAGGCATTCGACCACGATCTCGGTCGAGTCGAACCAGTCCAGCCGTGCGCCGCGGGCGAGCACCAGCTGAATGGCCGCCAGCGCGGTCGCCAGCGCGAGGAAGCCGGTCCAGTCGAAGCGGACCTTGGTCAACTGGTTGTCGGAGGGCAGCGTCCAGGCCATGCCGATCGTGGCCGCAATCCCGATCGGCACCAGCATGTAGAACGACCAGCGCCAGCTATGCGCCTCGGCGAGATAGCCGCCATACACCGGGCCGAACACCGGCGCGACCGCGACCGCCATGCCGAAGATCGACATCACCATCGAGTGCTGGCGGCGCGGGAAGGTCGCGAACAGGATCGACTGCGACAGCGGTACCAGCGGCGCCCCGGCGCCGCCCTGCAGGATGCGCCACAGCACCAGCCCCTCGAGCGATTGCGCCATGCCGCACAGCAGCGTCGCCAGCGTGAACCATCCGACCGACCACACCATCACGCGCCTGCTGCCGAAGCGGGACACCAGCCAGCCGGTCATCGGCGTCACGACCGCGGTCGCCAGGATGTTGAAGGTCATCACCCAGGCGACCTCGTCCTGGGTCGCCGACAGCGCGCCCTGCATCTGCGGCAGGATGGTCGACGTCGTCAGCAGCGCCGTGCCGTACAGCGAAGAGCCGAGCACGACCGTCATCAGCGTCAAATATCGCTGCGCCGTGGACATGGTCCCGGCAGGGTCCTCGGCCTCCATGCTGGTGGAACTCAGGGTGATGTCCCTTGCGGCAGCTGATGTCAGATACTAACCTAGCTTACTAATTTCAGGGCTGCCACAACAGCGCCATGCCGAATACCGACGAATATATTGGGGTTGTGATTTCGGACGTTGCCCGCCTGTTGCGGACCGAGTTCGATCGCCGCGTGCGCCGCCTCGGCATCACGCGGGCACAATGGCTGGTGTTGACCCGCCTGCACCGCCGTCCCGGCGCCTCGCATTCCGAACTGGCCGAGATGATGGAGGTCGAGAAGGCCACCGCCGGCCGCATGATCGACCGCCTGGTGGCCAATGGCTGGGTCGAACGCCGCACGCAAGCGGACGACCGCCGCGTCAAGCGCGTCTATCTGACCAAGGAGGCCGAGCGGGTCCACAAGCGCATCTGGCGCGTCGCCGAGGACACGGTCGATGCCGGGCTTGCCGATCTCGCAGGATCCGAGCGCAAACAGCTGATGGCCCTGTTGCAGCGCATCAAGAAAACCCTGGTGTCGGCGGATGACGGCGAGGCCGCGCGGGGCGAGTTGGCGACGGCTCCGCGAAAGCGAGTTCCATTGGCGACAGGCCGGCTCAACGGCAGGGCCGCGCCATGACCAAGCGGATGAAGCGATTGGCCCTGGTCGGCGTGCCTCTGTTGGTCCTGGTGGGCGCGCTGGCCTTCTGGCTGCAGGGCGGCCGCCACATCTCGACCGAGAACGCGTTCGTCAAGGCGGACATCGCCCAGATCGCCAGCGAGGTTCAGGGCCGTATCACCGAGTTGCGGATCCGCGATCATTCGGCCGTCGCCGCCGGCGACGTGCTGCTTCGCCTCGATCCGACGCAATACCAATTGGCGCTCGCCAAGGCCGAAGCGGAAATTGATTCCGCGCGCGCCGCCGTCGAGCAGCTCAAGGCCAGCCTGCGCGAGATCCGGGCCGAGACAAAGGAGGCGGAGAACAAGCTGGCGTATCTCCAGTCCCTGGCCAGGCGCCAGCGTGAGCTGTCCGGACGCGGCGTCGCCTCGACCGCGAAGGTCGAGCAGACCAACAGCGAGGAGCAGGAAGGCGAAGATCGCGTCGCCGTGCTGCACCAGCGCATCGCCCGCGTCGAAGCAGCCCTCGGCGGCAAGCCCGACCGGCCGACGGATCAGTTCGCGGCGGTGCGCGAAAAACTGGCGGTGCGCGATCGTGCCGCGCTCGACCTTGCCTATACCGAGATCAAGGCGCCGAAGGCGGGCGTGGTGGTCAATTTCAAGCTGCAGCTCGGCGAGCAGGTCAAGGCGCAGACGCCGCTGTTCGCGCTGGTCACCGACCGCAGGCCCTGGCTGGAGGCCAACTTCAAGGAGACCGACCTGACCTATGTGACGGTAGGGCAGAAGGCCAAGGTCGTGCTGGATATGCATCCCGACGTTACCTGGGACGCCGTGGTGGAGAGCATCAGCCCGGCGACCGGCGCGGAGTTTGCGATCCTGCCGGCGCAAAACGCCTCAGGCAATTGGGTCAAGGTCGTGCAGCGCCTGCCGGTGCGGCTGCAGCTGGTTGAACGATCAGGCGAGCCGCCGCTGCGCGCCGGCATGACCGCCTATGTCAGCATCGACACAAGGCGCGCCCGCAGCCTCGCAAGGCTGCTCGGCGGCGGACCTGCGGTTGCGGCGAATCCTGCAACGCAAGAGACCAGCAAGTCGGAATAACGCGGATCAACGCGCGCTGCCCTGGCCCGTCCGGCAGGAACGGCGCGCCGGGCATTCGTGATATTCGTCACGGCAGCAATCCTTGCAGCACCCTAACGTTGCAGTCGTTGGAGGTCGGGAATTCCCCCGCCGCTATGGGAGCGCGACATGAGCAAGGAAATCAACGAACTGACCATGGACGAACTCGATGCCGTGAACGGTGGCGCGGTCACCGTCGTCGTCGACAAGGGCTACGTCGGAATCGAAATTACGGTTGGAGGCTACGGGTTTGGGGTCTGGGTTACCGGTGGTTCGCTCTGCGGCGCCCTGTTTACGCCGGGGCACCGTGGCGGGACCTGCATCCCATAATCGCAGTATGCGTGACGCCGTGGGCTGGTCTGCTGGGCCGATCTTTTTGTGGTCAGCCCGGCAGAAGCCGCTTCACGCGTTTCCAGGCGGGCGCAACGGCATATCCGATGACCGGGATTGACGCCGCGCCGACCACCAGTCCGATCACGCCTGAGATGGCCGCCTCGACGATCCATTTGAGCAAACCGCCGACCGCCGGCAGGGCGTGGGCCGCAGCGTCGGTCGCGGCGTGGACGGCATGACCGATCGAAGGCGGGCCGTACGCCTCGATGCCGTGCAGGATGATGCCGCCGCCAACCCAGATCATGGCGGCGGTGCCGACCGCGCTGAGAAAGACCAGGAAGACGGGCATGCCCCGGACAAGGGCGTGTCCCAATCCGCGGCCGATACTGGCGATGACCGAAACATTGTCGTTTCGCGCCAGCGCCACGCCGGCGTCGTCGGCCTTCACGATCAGGGCCACCAGGCCATACACCGCGACGGTGATTCCGATTGCGACCACCGCCAGCACGATGGCCTGCTTCAGGATGCTGCCGGCGGGCAGGGCCGCCAGTGTGATCGCCATGATCTCCGCCGACAGGATGAAGTCGGTCTTGATCGCGCTCGCGACCTTCTGGTCCTCGAGCGTCTGTGCCTGCAACGCCACCGTGCCGAGCTCGGCCTCATGCTGGTGCGCATGATGGGGCATGACGGCTTCGTACAGTTTTTCAACGCCTTCGTAGCAGAGATAGGCCCCGCCGAACATCAGCAGCGGCGTGATCGCCGAGGGCAGGAAGTAGCTGAGCGCCAGCGCAGCGGGAAGCAGGATCAGGAGCTTGTTGCGAAGCGACCCCGCCGCGATCTTGCCCACGATCGGCAGTTCGCGCTTGGCCGCGAATCCGATCACGTAACCTGGCGTCACCGCGGTATCGTCGATGACGACGCCCGCCGCCTTTACTCCCGCCTTGGCGGCCTGGCTGACCACATCGTCAAGGGAAGCCGCTGCCACCTTTGCGATCGCCGCGATATCGTCGAGAAGGGCGATCAATCCGACGCTCATCGATAAATCCCGTTCATGATTCGCGGGTTCCTCGCCGAGCGTGACCCTCCGCAGATTGAGCTTTGACAGCGGATCGGCTTTTACAGCATTGGGGGACGTTTCACGATCTGCTTTTTCGACGCAATCCAGACCTGCAGTTCGGCGCGCTAGGTTTCAACGCACAGAGACGTCGGCTATAGCGTTTTCGAGCGAAGTGGATACCGGTTCGCGTCAAGAAAACGCGTCAAGAACAGGGATCTAGGGCAAGATCGGTTCTGATTTGATCAGGACCGATCTTGCTCTAGTGTGCGCGCGATCCAATGGGGAATGTCATGAACTTTTCTGCAATTTTTGCGCGCATCGTCGCGCTGATCGGCGGGGCTGCCTTGTTTTGGCGCAAATTGCAGGGCGACGCGCCGGCGCCTGCCTGGGGCAGCGCGCCCGTGGTGCCGGAGGCGAAGCCACAGGGCGCCATTCCGACGCTGAAGATGCCGTCGGCGAGGGGCTGGGACAAGGGGCAGAAGCCGACCGCCGCACCGGGGCTCAAGGTCAATGCATTTGCGACCGGCCTGAAACATCCGCGCTGGATCAACGTGCTGCCCAATGGCGACGTCCTGATTGCGGAGTCGAACCAGGTCGCAGGTCCGGTCAGAAACGTGTTCGGCTATGCGATGCAGGCGACGATGCGGCGGGCCGCGGCGCTTGGCGAAAGCGCGAACCGCATCACGCTGCTCCGCGATGCGGATGGCGACGGCGTCGCCGAGAAGCGCGGGGTTTTCATGGAGGGGCTGAACCAGCCGTTCGGCATGGCGCTGGTGGGCGACAATTTCTATGTCGGCAACACCGACGGCGTCGTGGCGTTCCCCTATGTGGCGAACGCCGATCGCATCACGGCAACAGGTCGCAAACTCGTCACCTTCAAGCCGGGCGGACATTGGACGCGGAGCCTGCTGCCGAGCCCGGATGGCAAGAAGCTCTACGCCGGTGTCGGCTCGCTCACCAACATTGCCGACAACGGCATGGAAGTGGAAGAGGGCCGTGCCGCGATCCATGAGCTCGATCTTGCCGGCGGCGCCAGCCGCATCTTTGCCGGCGGCCTGCGCAATGCGGTCGGCATGGCCTGGGAGCCACAGACCGGCGTGCTCTGGACCGTGGTCAACGAGCGCGACGGCCTCGGCGACGAGACCCCTCCGGATTATCTGACCTCGGTGCGCGAGGGCGGCTTTTACGGCTGGCCCTATTGCTATTGGGGCCGGACGGTGGACGATCGGGTGCCGCAGGATCCGGCCATGGTCGCCAAGGCGATCACGCCGGACTATGCGCTCGGCGGGCACACTGCGTCGCTCGGTCTTTGCTGGGTGCCCGCAGGCACGCTGCCGGGTTTTCCCGACGGCATGGCGATCGGCCAGCACGGCTCCTGGAACCGCAGCACGCTGAGCGGTTACAAGCTCGTTTTTGTGCCGTTCGAGAACGGGCGTCCGTCAGGGCCGGCGCGGGATATTCTTTCCGGCTTCCTCGCACCCGACGAGAAGGAATCCTATGGACGACCGGTCGGGGTGGTGGTCGGTCCCGACGGCCGGTCGCTCCTGATGGCGGACGATGTCGGCGACGTCATCTGGCGCGTCACCGGCGCGTAGCAGAACTGAGCGTGCCCGCGACGGCTGGATCGGCGAACGAATGCGCCGGCCGGCCGTCACCGGATGAGGCGGTAATCTTGTGTTGCGCAGCTTGCCGGAAGCGTTGAGAATTAGCGCTCATGTCTAGCAATTGAATTTGGCCCTAGTCGCAGAGAAGGCCTGTTGGTGCGCGTTGCCGGGTGGATATTGCTGATTGCCGGGGCTCTGCTTTGCGTCACGCTGGTATGGGCGACGGTTGGGTTCCTGCTGATGGGCGTCGGCCTGCTGTCACTCCTGGTGGCAGAGAACAGGCGACGGCGCGTGAGTGTCACAACGCTCGGCCGCGCGCCGGCCGATGAGCGCATGGCGCAGCCCCCGGTTCCCGAACCGGTCGTCTCTCACGAACCCCCGAAGCCGATAAGTCCACCGGCGGTTTCCTATGACAGGCAGGCATGGCGTCAGCTTGTTGAAAGCGATGTCGATCTCGCGCGGATAACCTCCGTGTTGGCCGACTACGGCCAGCAATATGTCGACGAGTTAGCCTGCGAATACATGGCCGACGTCGACAAGCAGCGCCTTCCCGCCATCGTTGAGGGTATCATCGGAAGAGCAAGCGAGAGTGTTGCGCCGCGTGGCAATGGCAGGCTGGTTGACGACGCCAGGCCGCCCAATCCGGTTGGCGGCGCGACGGCGGCCCGTCGGAGGCCTTTGCCGGAGTCGACATTAAAGCTTTCCGAAAAATCGCTCGATTCCGCGTCCTCGCCGGTCGAACCGGCCAAACAGGAAGCTGTTGGCGCACACGCCGCGCCGCCAACTGCAGCGGGCGAGGAAGACCGCAACGAGACGATCATCAGCGCCGATGAGGAACTCACCGCCATGCTCGGCAAATTGTCTGCGGACGCCGCCACGCCAAACAAGAGCTGAGCGCTGCCGCGGTTCAGCCATCACATTGCCGCGATAGGCCAGCCTATCTTGCATTAGCCATACTTCGACCACGAGCCGCTGGCTTGATTTGCGCACACCCGAAAACAAAACGGGAGATCGCAATGAAGCGAGACATCGGGGTGATCAGCGGCGCGACGCTCGCAATTGGCGTGGTCATGTGGGCGTTTGTGGGCAATCCGGCCGGCACGAAGCGAACCAATATAGCGCAGCACGTGACCCAGACGATGGACGTTGCGCCCGAACTCAAGCATGTGACCGAGCGCAGCCCGTATATGCGGTCCGAGCGCTGACCGGGCTGCGACAAATCGACGATATTTCCTAACCTCGTGCCGGTATTGCCGGCCCGGCTGCGACAGCATCTCGCACGGGCGACGTGGTCGCCTTGCCTGCGAACGCAGTGAATTCACCCCCGGATGTTGCTAGGCTGCTCCAGAGATCGGTGACCCGAGTCGTTGGACGCCGTCATGTCCCAACGCGATCGGCGCATCGTCTTTGTCGACCCCCACAAAGGGGAACGTTTCTGAATGTAGCCAGCGAGGCAGGCCATGGTGAAACCGTTTCCGTCCAAGACCCACATCGGCAACCACATGCTGCATCCGGAAACCTTGATGCTGAACTACGGCTACGATCCGCAATTGTCGGAAGGCGCCGTCAAGCCGCCGGTGTTCCTGACTTCGACCTTTGTGTTTCGGACCGCCGAAGACGGTCAGGATTTCTTCGATTTCGTCTCGGGCCGGCGCGAGCCGCCCGAGGGGATGGGTGCAGGCCTGGTCTATTCGCGGTTCAATCATCCCAACAGCGAGATCGTCGAGGACAGGCTTGCGATCTATGAGCGCACCGAGAAATGCGCGCTGTTCTCGTCCGGCATGTCGGCGATATCGACGGCGATCCTCGCCTTCGTCCGCCCCGGTGATGTCATTTTGCACTCACAACCGCTCTATGGCGGCACGGAGACCCTGTTCACGAAAACGCTTGCGGGCCTCTCGATCGGCTCGGTGGGTTTTGCCGACGGCATCGACGAAGCCGCGGTGCAGCTGGCGGCGGAAGACGCCATGCGCAAAGGCCGGGTCTCGATGATCTTCATCGAGACCCCGGCCAATCCCACCAACGGCCTGGTCGACATCGAGATGATCCGCCGTGTCGCCGACAATATCGGCGAGGCGCAGGACCACGTGCCGATCGTCGCGTGCGACAATACGCTGCTCGGGCCGGTGTTTCAGCGGCCGATCGAGCACGGCGCCGATCTGTCGCTGTATTCACTGACCAAGTATATCGGCGGCCATTCCGACCTGATCGCGGGCGCAGCGCTTGGTTCAAAAACCCTGATGAAGGATATCAAGGCGCTACGCGGCGCGATCGGCACCCAGCTCGACCCGCATTCCTGCTGGATGCTTTCCAGGTCGCTCGAGACCCTGAGCATCCGCATGGAGAAGGCCGACGCCAACGCACGGCTGGTGGCGGATTTCCTGCGTGACCACGCCAAGGTGGCCAAGGTGCATTACCTGGCGCACCACGAAGCCAACTCGCCGGCCGGACGCCTGTTCGCACACCAATGCAGCGGCGCCGGCTCGACGTTTTCGTTCGACATTGTCGGCGGCCAGGCCGCCGCCTTCAAGTTCCTCAACGCGCTGCAGATATTCAAGCTGGCGGTCAGTCTCGGCGGCACCGAGTCGCTGGCCAGCCTGCCGGCGAGCATGACGCATTCCGGCGTTGCAGCCGACATCCGCCAGAAAATCGGCGTGCTCGACTCCACGATCCGGCTGTCGATCGGCATCGAGCACCCGTCCGATCTGATCGCCGATATCGCGCAGGCCTTGAACGCGGCGTAGCTGTGTGCCTCGCCTGATGCCCGCTCATACCGGGGGGACGAGGTTCCCTCCGGGGCAGCTTTGCCGCGGGCCGTGCCCACGCAACCTCCATGGTTAATGAAGTACGATCGCATTACGTAACATCCGATCCGGCGCGAGGGTAAAGCGCTCACCCACTCCGCCATAGCTGTTGTAGGGGCAACGCGGCGTTAAGCCCTCCATGGAAGTTTGCTCGGATCGGAGCAGCCTCAAGATGATCACCAGCCGCCGGGAAATTGGCAAAGCGCATATCCCGTTGTGGGCGGCGGGATTCGTGGCGTTGGCTTGCGTTGCAATTCTTGCGCTGAGCGGCTGGCGCGAATGGGAGTCCCGGCAGGTCGACCTGAAGAACGCGGAAGTGGACATGGCCAATCTTGCCCGTTCGCTGACGCAGCATGCCGACGATACGTTTGACCTGGCGGACACTATTCTAACCGGAATGGTTGACCGCATGGAGACCGGCGGAATCAGCCCCGTAGCGGTCGAAAAGATCCAGACGTTTCTTCAATCGCGCAAGTTCAACCGGCTGCGTATCCGCGGCATCTTCGTCTATGATGAAACCGGTCGCTGGCTCGCAACGACTGAAGACATCAATCTCACCGGTCTCAACAACGGCGATCGCGACTACTTCCAGCGCCATCGCGATTCCACCGATCGCGGGACGCTGATCGGCCGGCCGGTCAAGAGTCGCTCGGGAGGTCAGTGGATCATCACCCTGTCCCGTCGCTTCAATCATCCCGATGGCAGCTTTGCCGGCGTGGTGTTGACCAGCATCGACGTGGCCTATTTCAAGGAATTCTACCGGCGATTTGACATCGGGCCGAACGGCTCGGTGGCGCTATTGAATGCCGATGGCATCCTGCTGGCGCGCAGCCGCGACGAAGACGGCAGCAATGTCGGACGCGATATGTCCAAGTCGCCATTGTTCCGGACCCTGAAAGACCGCCCCAGCGCCAGCGTCTATTACTTCAAATCGCCGCTGGACGGACTTGAGCGGTTGAGCTTCTACCAGTTGAGCAGCCGATATCCCATCCTGGTTCTGGCGACCAAGGCGCAGGACGATGTGCTGGAGCCATGGCGCCAGCAATCGTTCACACGGCTGGCTGTCGTCGCAGGCCTCTTGCTGGTGATCGCGCTGACCGGCTTTGCCTTCGTGCGTTACCTGCTGCAGCGCCAGCGCATGGCGGCAGCCCTTGTGGCCAAGGAGGCGGACTTTCGCCTGCTGGCCGAACAGTGCAGCGACGTGGTGATGCGTATCGGGCTGGACGAGCGGATTCTCTACGTTTCGCCGTCATGCGCCCGCGTTTTCGGCCACGACCCCGCCAAGTTGCTGGGAGCGCCGGCCCTTGCGGCGATCAACGCCGAGGACCGGCCGCGGGTTGAGCAAGCCATCGCGGCATTGAAAAACGGCGAGGCCGAAGAGGCGCGGCTCATCTACCGCGTCCGTCACCGCGAAAAGAATGAAATCTGGGTCGAGACCGCTCTGCGCGTGACGCGCTCGGCGGAGACCAACAAGATCGACGGCGTGGTCGCAATCTCGCGACATGACAGAGCAACAGGATTTGCAGAACAAGCTGGCCGCGCTTGCCACGTCCGACGGATTGACGGGATTGGCCAACCGCCGGCATTTCGACGAGCGCGTGTCGGAGGAATGGGCGCGCGCCAGGCGCGATGGCACGCCGCTATCGCTGTTGTTGATCGACGTCGACTATTTCAAGAAGTTCAATGATCATTATGGTCACCAGGCCGGAGATGCCTGCCTGCGTGCGCTGGCGCGGATCCTGGACGCGCAAATTCGCAGGCCGGCAGATCTGGCAGCCCGCTACGGCGGCGAAGAGTTCGTGCTGCTCCTGCCCAACACCGATTCGGAAGGCTGCATGCAGGTCGGCGAGAAGGTGCGTGAAGCGCTTCTTGAACTCGGCATGCTGCACGCGCTCAACCCGCCTTCCAAACTCATTACCGTCAGTCTCGGCGGTGCAACGAATGTCCCGGCCCAGAGCATGACCGACCACGCGGCTCTGATTGCCGCAGCGGACCGGGCGCTCTATTCGGCCAAGAATGAAGGACGCGATCGGCTGGTCATGTCAGGACAAGTCGTCGCCTGGCCTGACGCCAGAAGCGCTTGATTACAACAGCGCCTGAAGCCAGGAGCGTCTGAAGCTGGATGCCGCGCGGCGCCGATTTTCACGAACCCTTTTTGGCCCTGACCGAATACGACAACGGCATGCGCGGCACGCCATCGGCAAGCCGCCACAGCCTTTCCGATGCCGGCACCAGGCTTGGCAGGCCGCGCCAGGGCAACACTTCGTGCTCCCTGAACATCGTAATCGTCAGTCCGGCATCGATCAGGCCGCCGAGCACGGCCGAGAGCGAGTGGATCCACTCGCGGGTCGATCGATGCGACATGATCGTGGGATCGCCGGTATAGGTGGTCTCGTTTGCGAACTGCAGCGGCCGGTCGGCAGGCGTTTGAAAATCGTAGGTGGGAACAAGCCTGCCGTCGAATTCTTCCATCACCGTGAAGGCGGGATGCGCATCCGCGAAATAGAGTTCGCCACCCGGCGCCAGCACGGACGCAATGGTCTCTGCCCATTTCTTCATATCAGGCAGCCAGCAAATGGTGCCCCAGGTGGTGAAGACGAGATCGAACGGGCCCGGCGTCAGGGCAGGGGCCTGATCGACGGTCCCCTCGACGAAGTCGGCCTTCAGCCCGGTCTCATTGGAGAGGCGGCGCGCCACATCGAGCGCGGCCGGAGAAAAATCCAGCCCGGTAACCGTCGCGCCGCGCCGCACCAGGCACAACGTGTCGCGGCCGATATGGCACTGCAGATGCAGGACGCGCTTTCCCCTGATATCGCCGAGTTCCGCCACTTCAATCGCACTCAGCGCATCTTCGCCCGCCCGAAACCGGTCGAGCATGTAATCGCCGTTGCTATCGCGCGCATGAATGGCGGTGCGCTCGTCCCAGTTCCGGCGATTGATGTCGAAGGGGTCGATCATGTCTGCTCCGTCTTGACCCCTAGCAGATTTCAATGTGCTTCGCGAATGCACGCTTTCGCCATCGTGGACGCCAAATCATTCCTCTGGCATCCTATCGAGATGTCGTTGGCCCTGATCATCCTGATCGCTCTCGCCGTGCTTTGGTTGGCGGAACGCAGCCTTGAGCATCTTACTTTGGCTGCGGCCGCGCTGTGTTTGTGCACCGCAATGCTGCTGTTTGTCGTTAGCGATCTGGAACGCGCGATCCTGTTGTCATCCATCGTGGCGGCCGCAGTTTTCGGAGCGTCGAGGGTCAAGTATAATCACAGCGGGATCAAACTCATTGCAACCGATTTGCCGCTGGCTTTTGCCGGAACAGTTCCATTTTTATTGGTGCAGTATCCGCTCGCACTGACGGCTGCTCTGGCGGGAAGCATCACGCTCATGCTGGCCGCGGTCGCGACCCTGATTTATGTGCGTGGACCGCCAGTACCGTTTGAACTCCAGATCCTGTTTTTCGGCGTGTCTTGTATTGGCCTGGTGGCAGCCTACAAAGCGAGTGGCGGGCCGCTGCCTTTCCAGCGCAATGCGGCGCTCCGCCGCTGTTTTCTTTCCAGCTTCATCGCTTCGCTGCTCAACCCGCTTTCCTGGCGGCCGTCCGGCGGGCTCGCCCTGAGCGACATCGCCAAAGATCCGCTGCCGCTGATGGCGGCGGTGCCGGCGCGCAGCCTCGACTATCCCGACATCATCGTGATCCAGCACGAGTCGATCTTCGATCCGCGCCTGTTTGGTCTCCCGGTTGAGCCGATTGTCGAATCGTTTCTGTCGCCGAAGGACGGACTCCATGGCAGCCTCAACGTGGATATTTTCGGCGGAGGATCGTGGCAATCGGAATTCAGCCTGCTGACGGGCCTTTCAAGCGCGAGCTTCGGTTCGAACGCCTATTTTCTCTTCAAGCGCGGGGCCGGCCGCTTCCACAGCAGTCTTCCAGGGACGCTCTCGGCGCTCGGATACAGGACAATGCTGACTTCGAGCTGCCGTCGCAGCTTTCTCAGCTATGACAGGTTTTACCGTTCGATAGGCATCAACGAGCGCCTCTTCACGGACGATTTTGAGCCGCCCTTCGACGTCGCTCGTTTCGAAACCACACATTCCGATGCGTTGTTTCTGGACGCCGCGCTCAATGCGCATATGAAAGGGATGGCCGACGATGCTGCACCTCGCTTTCTCTATGCGCTGACCAACTTCAATCACGGCCCGCACAACCGAAGCCTGGTTGCCCCCGGGCGCTTTGAAGGCGAGCGGGCGTTTGCTGCCGCGAGCCTTCCCGATGCACATTATGCCGAGTATTACGCGCGGCTGGTCGAGACCGCCGTGACCTGGAATAAACTCAAGTCCGAGCTTTCCTCCCGTTTTCCCAAGCGTCCGACACTCATTGTGCACTATGGCGATCATCAACCCGTCATGACGCGGCGGATCGAGAAAAAACTCAAGCTCGGCTCGGACGCGAGGCGGCAGTTTCGCACGTTCTACGCCATCGAAACCTTGAATGATTTCCCCGATCGAATTCCGCGTGGACGCGGCCCGGACCTGGATATCGCCTTTCTCGGCACCGTGGCCTTGCAGCATGCCGGTCTGCCGCTGGACGAGATCTTCGCGACGCGCGCGAGCCTGCTTGAACAATGCGGCGGCGCCTACTTCGCATCATCGTCGGAACGAAAACGCCGGTTTCACCGTACCCTGGTCGATCTGGGCGTGATCGACGTGGCACCGGCTGTGCGATACCAGCGCTAAACCTTCTCCGGGGCCCACGTCGCCCGCTTGCCGAACGTCCGCCGCTGCGCCAGAGCTTCGTCCCGTTGCTAGCTTCGCGAATGCTTGTCGCTGTGGGGTACGGCCCATGCCCGGTTGCTTCAACAGGATTTGTTGCCTACCCTCGCGAGGTTCATCGTTACTTCCTTTCAGGCGAGATCATAGATTAAGCGATACGGGAGAAGTTGGTGGCTGCGCGATTGCTGTTTACGAGCGCGGGTAACGGTTCGAGTAACAATTTGGTCCGCAGCATCCGGGCCGGCGCCGGCTCTTCCTTCATCGTTGGCTGCAACGACGACCAGTTCGCCCTGAAGAAATCCGACGCCGACAGAAACTACCTCGTCCCATCAGCCGATCATCCGGAATGGAGCGAGGTGCTGCGCTGGATCATGAAGACCGAACGCCTGCTCATTATTCCGACCGTTGATTCCGATGTTGAGAGCCTGTCGCGCGCACGGAAGACTCTCGGCGAATATCTGTTCCTGCCAGGCGAAGCCGTGCTGAGTGTTTCCCGCGACAAGTACCGTCTCGTTTCACTGTTGCGCCGCAACGGCATCGACGCTCCCGAAACCTATCCGGTGGAGGACCTGAAGAACGTCACCAAAATCTTCCAGCAGCTCAAAGGCGGCAGACCATTATGGTGCCGCGTCCGGAGCGGGGCCGGCGCGCTCGGCGCGCTGCCGGTCCAGACCGCCGAGCAGGCACGGAGCTGGATCAGGTACTGGAAGGAGATGCGCGGCGTGCCGGTTACGGCTTTTTTGCTGTCGGAGTTTTTGCCGGGCCGGGATTTCGGCTGCCAAAGCGTCTGGAGGGACGGCGAGCTGGTGCTCATCAAGACCTACGAACGGCTCTCCTATCTTGGCATGGGCAGCCAACCATCGCGGGTCTCCTCGGTGGCGGGGCTGGCAAAGACGGTCTTCGAACCGAAAGTCGTGGACACCTGCGTGCGGGCTATCAAGCTGCTTGATGCAAGGGCGTCCGGAGTTTTCAGCGTGGATCTCAAGGAGGATGTGCGCGGCATTCCCTGCATCACGGAAATCGGCGTCGGCCGGTTTACGTCTTCGACCAACATTTTCGATATGGTCGGAAAGCATAACATGGCCAGGACCTTCGTTCAGCTGGCGCGAGGCCTGAAGGTCAAGATCGAAGACAGTTACGAGGCCACGCCGGACTGGTACATGATGCGAGACCTCGACGGCGCGCCGCGCATCTTCCACGCCTCCCAATTCGCTGATAACATTCGAAGTACTTGGCAAGGGGCAGCCTCGGGTCGGGGCCGGCTGAAAACAACGGGAAGGGGCGAAAGCGGATGGCGTACATTCAAGTCAACAAGAAGATAAGCACCACAGGCCGTACCTATATTCGGGTGGCGGTCACGCCGAAGAGCGCCGAAGGGAAGGCGATGCTTCGTCAGTTCGTGGCGTGAGTGAAGGATTTTGAGAAAAAGTGGAAAGCGACCGCGGCCGCAAAAAAGGACCGCCTTGCAAGGGAAGCAAGAGCCAAGAAGAGAGCTGCCAAGAAAAAGAAAGCCGCCAAGAAGTAAGTCTCTCGAGATCCGGGATCCGGTCGTCACCGCACTCGCAATCGATGGAGGCCTCGATAGCCATGAGCTCGAGGCCCTTCAACTCGAACTGCGAGCGCTCGCCAGCGCTTGCGGACTGGAGGTCACCGCCCTGGAAGTTGCAGCCCCGGAAGCCAAGGCTGCGAAGCAGCCCCGGAAGCCAAGGCTGCGAAGCGCCGCTAGGACATGATGCGTTTAGGTCGGAGCGACGGATCCTTACGATGCGGCGCACGTCAAAAGCAGTTTGAATGATCTCAAGGAATTGAAAGAGGAAAAGGATAACTGACACGAAAACGCCCCCGCCAGGGGCGCCTTTAAGCCACCAGTGCTTGAAGCTCTACCGCCTGTTCCCGGTTATGCACGGCAATAGCGGTGTGACTATAGAGGGCATTCGACTGAAGGGTAGCGAGGCGGTCAAGCAAACTGCTGCCCTTGACGACGTGCAGGCCCATTCCCTCTTCCGAGGGGAAGATACCCAAAACAACATCATAGGCCGCGACCACATCCCTCAATGCGGCGGCCGGGTTTTTTGAACTTTCAATGAATGTGCGAACGTCCGCTGCGAGATCGCGCAGCTCGTCAAAATTTTCCAAAGCGGTACTCCAACGCAACTAACTGCCCGAATCTTGAATGCAGAAGATTACCGAACCATCAACAAATCCCTCGCAAGGGGGTTTGCGCTGGATATGGCGTCTTCCTTTTCCGGCACTTCTCTTCGACCTTGGACTAGGACAATGAAGCAAGCTGCGACTGCGTCTGCTCCAGCCAGAATTGCATGCCAAGTTGCTGGAACAGGGCTGCGGCCGCATTGAGATGCTGCTCGGCGCTTCCGCTCTGGCCGGCCGATCTGTAGCGTTTTCCGAGCCCGAGGTGACATTGAGCCGCCAGGGGGCGCAGATCGAACGCCTCGGCCTTTCGGAGGGCTTCGTGAAAATTGGTTTCGCTCTCGTCGAGGGGGGAGGGGTCACTCAGTCCAAGCTCGGCAAGGAGCCGGAGCGCGTAGGCTTCATAGATGATCGTTCCCGGCGCGGGCGGTTCGCGGATGTTTCAGATGCGGGCCCCGATGATGGCAAGCCGCCTCTATGAACCTGCAACGATGCGGATATCGACCTGGAAAAAGGACATGGCCATTATCGCGGAGTTCGCCAGCGAGGTCGGCTGTGAAACGCCGCTCTTTGCAATGACGCAACCGGTTTACACACAGGCCATGGCGATGGGATTGGGCGATCAGGATACGGCCGCGGTGTTCGAAGTGTTGAAGGCCAACGGCCCGTAACGGGTCATCGCCTGCTTGGCGCCCGGAGCGGTTATTCCAGAACCAGCGGCGAGGTGACCCCCACCGGAAATGACGATGTCAGCCGGTCGCACGATATGCGCCCTAAACCAAGGGATAGCCCGCTCCATCCCAATTGCGTAGGGGGAGGCTACCTCGGGACGGCCGAACCATACCCGCGTGCAATGGTGTCCGCCGACGCGTCGCGCTACCAATCCAGCACGACGAAATGCAAAGCAACGGAACCGGACCCCCGAGCCGGCAGTTGCAAGACAAGGTCGGCGGCGTAATGCCCGCCGGCCTTTTTCTTTTTATCGCGCCGCGCGCCGAACTTCTCGCCATTGCGATTCATGATGCGTTCTTGATGGCTTGCAACGAATGCCCGCTGGGCGCGCCAGCAGCAGACGTTCCCTCTGGTCCTTCTTGACCCTAAACACTTCACGCCGTTCTGGGACCAGGTGCAAAATACAAAAAAACAATCTACGCTAGGGATATCGCTCTCAGTTGAGAAAGGCCGCGATGTCCATTTCACGCAGACAGTTGCTTCAGACTTCGTTACTTTGTGCTGCAGGAATGGTCCACGGATCGTCCCCGGCTCTTCCTCAGGAGCCCGCCTCGGCACCGACGCCGGATGAGCGCAAGAGATTGGCTCGGTTGGCCGCCGCTTTCATGGAAACCTATGAGGTTCCGGGTCTCTCGATTGCGATCGCAATCAAGGGAAAGCCTGCCTACGTTGAGGCGTTCGGCGTTGCAGATCGTGACACTGGCGAAGCATTAACGCCGCAACATCGATTTCGCGTAGCGAGCATATCGAAGCCGATTACGTCCACCGGAATTTTCACACTCATCGAAGCAGGAAAATTGCAGCTGGATCAGCGCATTTTTGGACCAAATTCCATTTTTGGTGATGATTACCCGTGGTCGGCCGATGGATCTGAAACACGAATTACAATTGAGCATCTGTTAACTCACACCACCGGTGGTTGGAAAAACGATGCTCGCGATCCAATGTTCTTGAACAAGCAACTGAACCATCGGGAACTAATTACCTGGACATTGAAGCAAATGCCTCTTGCCGTCCCTCCAGGGACATCCTTTGCCTATTCCAATTTCGGCTACTGCATACTTGGGCGCGTGATTGAAAAACTTACTGGTCAGACCTACGAACAATTCATCAAGGAAAACATTCTAAAGCGCTGTGGAATAAACGATATGCAGATTGCCGGAAATACGTTGACGGACCGAGCGATCAACGAGGTAAAATACTATAGTCCGGCTGGGGGCGATCCTTACGGGATGAACGTCGCCCGAATGGATTCTGACGGTGGTTGGATTGCGACACCGAGCGAGATGACAACGTTCTTCGTTCATATCGATGGGTTCAAGACTACGAAACAACTGCTGACCGACGACACGCTCCGCACAATGAGCACCCCTACCGCCGCAAATCCCCGTTATGCCAAAGGCCTGTTCGTTAATTCGGCCAATAATTGGTGGCATGGCGGTTCGTTGCCTGGAACAGAAACCCTTTCTGTACGAACAAATAGCGATTTTTGCTGGTCCGCGTTTACCAACACGCGGCCCAAATTCCGGGACATGACCGCCGCTCTTGATATGTTGGGATGGCATATGGTGCGTTCGGTGGCTGACTGGCATCCATGAGAAATGGGCCCAGACCGTAATACGCTCCGGTCGCTGATGCCTTCATTTCAGTGTGCGCATGTCCGTTCATGGCAGCCAGCCGCAGCCATTCGGCCCGGTGGAACGCCGAACCTCCGACTGCCGTGGAAGGAACAAACTTCAGAACTCGGCCGTTTTACATACCACTTTCCGATCAACCAATCGTCCCGCTACTATCGGTTCCGTGGCCCTCGACCCTGCCTTCCGGACAAGAGAAGGTGTCGGGGCATGCGTTGTGGTTCCCAGGGAGGACAAAAATGGCCATCGTCAATGAACCGCTTTCACGCCATGCGCTCGCCTTCGTTCTTGCGGGCGGTCGTGGAAGCCGGCTCCTGGAGCTGACCGACAGGCGCGCCAAGCCGGCGGTCTATTTCGGCGGAAAATCGCGCATCATCGATTTTGCCCTCTCCAACGCGGTGAACTCCGGAATTCGCCGGATCGCGGTTGCAACCCAATACAAGGCCCACAGCCTGATCAGGCACCTGCAAATGGGCTGGAACTTCTTTCGACCGGAGCGCAACGAGAGCTTCGATATCCTGCCGGCGAGCCAGCGCGTCTCGGAGACGAACTGGTACCTCGGAACGGCGGACGCGGTTTATCAGAACATCGACATCATCGAGTCGCACGACGCCAAATTCATCGTGCTGCTCGCCGGAGATCACATCTACAAGATGGACTACGAGCGCATGCTGAAGCAGCATGTCGAGCAACGCGCGGACGTCACCATCGGCTGCCTGGAAATGCCGCGTGCGGAATCCAGCGGCTTCGGGATCATGGACGTGGACGACAATGGCATCGTGAAATCCTTTCTCGAGAAGCCGGCCGATCCGCCGCCGATGCCCGGCAAGCCCGACAAATCATTGGCCAGCATGGGGATCTATGTATTCGATTCGAAATTCCTGTTCGACGAGTTGCGGCGCGACGCGAACGACCCGAATTCGAGCCATGATTTCGGCAAGGACCTGATTCCCTACCTCGTCAAGAACGGCCGGGCGGTGGCGCACCAATTCTCGACCTCCTGCGTCAGGTCCGACGGCGATCCACGGAGCTATTGGCGGGACGTCGGAACAGTCGATGCCTACTGGGCCGCCAACATCGACCTCACCGACGTTTTACCCGAACTCGATATTTACGACCGTGCATGGCCGATCTGGACCCATGCCGAGATCACGCCGCCCGCCAAGTTTGTTCACGATGAGGAGGACCGGCGCGGACAGGCGGTGACTTCGCTGGTCTCCGGAGGATGCATCATATCCGGCGCCGCATTGCGCCGCTCCCTGCTGTTCACCGGGGTGCACGTCAATTCCTATGCAAACATGGAAAATGCCGTCGTCATGCCTTATGTGAATGTGGGCCGGCATGCGCGGTTGAAGAATGTCGTGATCGATCGCGGCGTTCGAATCCCGGAAGGTCTCGTGGTCGGCGAAGATCCCGAATTCGATGCGAAACGGTTTCGAACCACGGCGCAGGGTATCACGCTGATCACGCAGCCGATGATCGACAGGCTTGATGCATGAGCGAGCTTCGCGTCCTTGCGGTCGCCTCTGAAATCTATCCGATCGTCAAGACAGGAGGTCTTGCCGACGTCGTCGGCGCGCTCCCGACCGCGCTACAGGCGTATGGCATCGAAACGCGGACCCTGGTGCCGGGATATCCCGATGTCATCAAGGGGCTTGCGGTCGCGGAGGAGTTCCTTCATGTGCCGGAGTTTTTTGGCGGACCGGCCCGACTGCTCGGTCGCGTGCATGGCAACCTCAACTTGCTCGTGCTCGACGCGCCGCATCTCTTTGCGCGGCCCGGCAACCCCTACGTCACCCCTGATGGCAAGGACTGGCCTGATAACGGCGTGCGCTTTGCCGCGCTTTCGAAGATGGCGTCCGAAATCGGCCAGGGCGCCATTCCGTCGTTCGTGCCTGATGTGGTGCATGCCCATGACTGGCAGGCTGGCCTCGCGCCTGCCTATTTGCACCTTACCCATCAGCGCCGGCCCGCCACCGTGATGACGGTCCACAATCTGGCCTACCAGGGCAAGTTTCCGCATCACATGCTCAGTGTGTTCGGCTTGCCGCCCGAGTCTTTCTCGATTCACGGCGTCGAATATTATGGTGAGATCAGCTTCCTGAAAGCGGGCCTGCAATTCTCCGATCGCATCACGACGGTTTCGCCGACCTATGCGCGCGAGATTCAGACAGATGAGGGAGGTATGGGGCTGGGTGGGTTGCTGCGCGAACGGTCGCAGGTCCTGAGCGGCATCCTCAACGGCATCGATATGTCGGTCTGGAACCCGGAGACCGACCCCGACATCGCCGCGCGTTTCAGCGCGAACGAGCTGGATCCCCGTGCGGCAAATAAACTGGCCCTGCAGCGCCGGTTTGGTCTTGATCCATCCCCAAACGCACTGCTGCTCGGCGTGGTGAGCCGGCTGTCCTGGCAAAAGGGACTGGATATCCTCCTCGAGAACCTGCCGACCATCCTCGGGGAGGGGATGCAACTCGTCTTGCTCGGGAGCGGAGAGGCGGATCTCCAGCATGCTTATCAGGCCGCCGCAAAAGCGCACCCGGGCCGGATAGCGGTTCTGATCGGCTACGACGAAGCGCTCGCCCATCTCATTCAAGCCGGCGCCGACGCCCTCGTCGTGCCGTCGCGCTTCGAACCATGCGGCCTGACCCAGCTTTGCGCCTTGCGATATGGCGCTGTTCCGATCGTATCGCAGGTCGGCGGCCTTTCGGATACCGTCATTGACGTAGGTGAGGCAGGTGGCGCAGCAACCGGCTTGAAGTTTGGGCCCGTCACGGCCGACGCCCTCGCTGGCGCCCTGCAAAGAGCCAATATCCTGTGGCACGACCAGCAAGGCTGGCGAAGGTTGCAGTACAATGGCTTGTCGACGGATGTATCATGGCGCAGTCGGGCGAACCGCTACGCCGCCCTGTATCGCGATGTCGTCGCGGCCCGCCGGAATCAATAGCACCGCATTTGCTGAGCGGCCGCTTTGCGCCAGAAGCGGTCGTACAGATGACGCCCGTTTTGATGCCAAGCGGCACTGCGAACCTGTGGATGAGCGTTCGCGACGAACGATGCCGCCGCCGCCGGCGAGTTCTTTCACGGGCGTCGCTTAAGGAACCCGCAATACTTCAAGGTTATGTTTAGAATCCTTGGACGGAATGCCGTAGTGGGCGGATCTTCGTCTAGTTCGCCTTCTGGGGCGGCTCTCGCTGATCTCGTCGCGGGACGCGATCAATGCTTCCATTAGTGAGAATTTCGGGCCTGTTGAAGGTTTCCGCAGAAAGTACTGAAGCGCAAAACACGACTGCCGCCGGCACCGCATCTGCCGAAGCGGTCAACATGATTAGAGAACTGCGCGATGCGGCGCGCGAGATCCCGACGAGCCAGGAATATCCGAATTCAAAGATCAGTTTCTAAACTAACTCATTTTCCGACTTGTGTTCTTTCAACCGGGGAGACCGGTTATGGTCGAAACTCGTATTGCGCCCCGCTATCGTGTTACGAAGGCCGCGAAGATAGAACACGGTGGCGATAAGATCGGTTGCGTAATTCGCGACATCTCGGCAACTGGGGCAGCGATCGAGATATCTGATCTGGTTCGAGTGCCCAGAGAATTCACATTAATAATTCCTGAAGACAGGCTGAAGCTGCGGTGCCGCGTTGTTTGGCGCAAAGAATACCGGATTGGCGTTGCATTCGATTAGTGCAATCCGGCCGTGATAGCTGGAAGCCCGGGCTCCGCATTCCTGTGGCCCATATACGACAGGCGTGATGCACGATGTCTACGAATGCAGAAATTGCCTGAGCACGCAAAGCGTTGTCACTGCCGTCTTACGGAAAGGTTCGCACTTAGCGAACATCGCCGGTTTGCCAAATGACCGCTTCGCGCGGCCGATAGCGGTCGGCGCAGCGACGCGCCCGGCGCTGTCGGTTGGTCGCCATTCGATTTCAGCAGATTGACCCCCGCGGTGACAATATCCATATGGGGGCAGAAGAATCGGATGAAGCCTGCCGTTTCGGACTAGCAAGCATGCGGCCTTGTAGCTTGGGCGGCGTCATTTCAAGTGGTTTCGTTCGGGAGTTTTCATGACTGCACTGTCTATCCTCGATCTCGTCCGCGTCACCGAAGAAACCGATGCGCGCGGCGCGCTCTATAACGCCCGCGATGTCGCGGTTCATGCCGAGGCCTGGGGATATCGCCGCATCTGGGTGGCGGAGCATCACAACATGGCCGGCATCGCGAGTGCCGCGACGTCGGTCGTGATCGGTCATATCGCCGCGGGAACAAAGACCATCCGGGTCGGCGCGGGCGGGATCATGCTCCCGAACCATGCGCCCTACGTCATCGCCGAGCAGTTCGGCACGCTGGCGCGGCTGTTTCCCGGCCGCATCGACCTTGGGCTCGGCCGCGCCCCCGGCACCGACCAGCTCACGCTGCGCGCCTTGCGCCGCACGCCTGAAGCCGCCGAAAATTTTCCGCAGGACGTTCTGGAGGTGCAGGCCTTCCTGGCGCCGGCCGGTCCCAACCAGCGCATCCAGGCGGTGCCGGCGGCTGGAACGGAAGTGCCGCTATGGATTCTGGGATCGAGCAATTTTGGCGCGATGCTGGCGGGCGAACTCGGGCTTCCCTATGCCTTCGCCTCGCACTTTGCACCCGAGCTTCTCATACCGGCGCTGCAGATCTACCGCAGCCGCTTCAAGCCGTCCGAGCAGCTCGATCGTCCCTACGCGATGGTCGGCGTCAACATCATCGCTGCCGGCAGCGATGCCGAAGCGCGCCGGCTGGCGACGACGCAGCAGATGTCCTTTACCAACATCTTCCGCGGCGCGCGCGGCCTCAGCCAGCCTCCGATCGACGACATCGAGAGCTATTGGTCGCCGGCGGAAAAGAGGCAGGCGATGGGCATGCTCGCGCGCTCCATCATCGGCTCGCCCGATACGGTTCGCGCCGGCATCGATGCGCTCGTTGCGGAAACCGGCGCCGACGAACTCATGATCGTGTCCGATGTCTACGATCACGCCAAGCGGCTGCGCTCCTTCGAACTGATCGCCGGCGCCGTGGGGATCGCCGGCTGAATGATACATTGTTGCCGGTTTTTCCGGGCACGGTTTGATTCTTGATCCAACTCGGAAGCCCGCCGGAATCTCATATTGCAGCAATGAGTCGGATTTCATCCTATCAAAGCACTCGTCTCAACCGCTAACATGCCGTCTCCAGCATCTGGGGAGCGACATGCGGCGCCGTGATTTCATGACACTGCTGGTCGGAGCTTCGGGTGTGGCTTGGCCGTTTGCTGCGGACGCCCAGCAGCCGGCCAGGATTGCGCGAATAGGTTACCTTGCGACCAATCTAATCAATCAGGGTCTGCTCGAAGCTTTCCGTCAGGGACTGCGTGACCTGGGTTACGTCGAAGGCCGTAACGTCGTGATCGAATACCGGGATGCCCAGGGAAAGCTCGAGCCGCTCCCGGCCCTTGCGGCCGAACTGGTCGCGCTCAAGGTGGATGTCATTGTGGCCTCAAGCACGGCGGCCGCTCAGGCCGCCAAGCAAGCGACCGCGGTTATTCCCATCGTCTTCGCGACGGTTCCCGATCCGGTTGCGACCGGGTTGGTCACCAGCCTTGCGCGACCGGGCGGCAATGTCACGGGGTTGTCTAACCTCAATGCGGACCTCGTCGGCAAGTGTCTGGAATATCTCACGCAGGCCGTCCCGCGGGTCAGTCGCGTCGCGGTGCTCTGGCAGCCAGGCGCCTTCGGCGAACGCACGGAAAAGGAGATGCTGCAGGCAGCGGCAGCCGCCGCGCGGGCGCTCGGGATCCAGCTTCAATTCGTGGAGGCGCGAGATCCCGCCGATATCGACAAAGCCTTTTCGGAAATCACCGGCGCGCGGGCGGATGCGCTAACTGTACTGGTGAGCGGCATGCTGCTTGGTGAGCGAAGACGCCTCGTGGACCTCGCTGGCAGGAACCGTCTGCCGGTCATCTACACATTCAGAGAGCTGGTGGATGCCGGCGGCCTTATGTCCTACGGACCGAGCCTGGATGGTTTGTTTCGGCGCGCCGCCAGCTACGTGGATAAGATACTCAAGGGGACCAAGCCTGCCGACCTGCCCGTTGAGCAGCCAACCAAACTCGAGCTGGTCATTAACCTGAAGACCGCGCATGCGCTCGGTCTCACCGTGCCGCCGACACTGGTTGCTCGCGCCGACCAGGTGATCGAATAGACTTGCATGCAGCGGTGGTTGGCGGTGGCAAGACCGCGTCACCCGTACACCTGCGTGGGCGATCAAGCGGCCACTCAAGCCATTCCCGCCGCGCGACAAGAAGCAGGCGACCACGGGGCCGGGGATCGCGGCTCGCTGAACTAGATTTCGCAGCCGGCTGTATTCAAGGCTTTGCGCAAACCACCAAACGCGCTCAGCCGGCAGTGCAGGGGCTCGCTGGCGGCGGCTTTTGAACGCTCGGCACTGGTAGCTCGCCTGATATCGGCAGTTCGCCTGATATTGGTGGCCTTTGGCTTCGGCTTGGGAAGGGCAGCGGTAGTGACCTTCTTTGATTTGGGATCGTGCCGGTGGCGGTTGATCCTCGGGGCCTCCGAAGGCCATATGAAGGTGGCTTCCGGAGGCGGCGAGGGAGGAATGCGTTCGTTGACGAGAGCAGGCTGCGCTGGCGTCTCGGTTTTCGCATAGTTAACTTCAAGCTTATCAGCCTTCGCCAACGCACCCTGTGAATCGGAAATGCCGACGGTTGTTTCGGCGGGGGGCTGAACGACCGCTATTGCAGTACGCGGTGGAGTTCTGAGTTCCATCGCCGCAAGCGCTCCTATGCCCAGTGGGATGAGGAGGCCCAACAACACCATTCTCAACATGATGCTTCTCCGGCCATGATAGTGCCGGTGCAAATTCTCCGATCTAATGAGGCTACTTGGCGGCGGTCCGCGCAGGAACCTCACCCACGTGCAGGATGTTTGCCGACAGGGTTAACCGCCCGCCGATGTCGCCTTACCGAGACTATCAGCCTATCAAGTATCAGCCGATCAGATGAATGGTGGGCGCGCCCATCACACCGGCCTTTTGCATCGCAGCC
The DNA here is from genome assembly GCF_018130125.1 of Bradyrhizobium sp. AUGA SZCCT0177. Taxonomy (NCBI): domain Bacteria; kingdom Pseudomonadati; phylum Pseudomonadota; class Alphaproteobacteria; order Hyphomicrobiales; family Nitrobacteraceae; genus Bradyrhizobium; species Bradyrhizobium sp. AUGA SZCCT0177. The sequence continues at coordinate 149,735 of NZ_JAFCMA010000019.1, forward strand.
TTCAAATCATCACTCGCCGTCCAGGCGCGCGCCTTGGCCAGGTCTGACACGTTGGCTACGATCACAAGGTCATTAGGGTCTTCCGCGTTGCGGTAGACGCGGCAGTTCGTGACTCCAGCCGCGGTCCGGCTCGATTCGTGGGCGTCATAGCCCGGACGCCATGCTGCGTAGTCGCGGACTCTGTGATGGATAATCATCGAAGCCATCGGTCCCTCCCGCATGTTGTTTTCCAGCGAACGGCTGCACCGGTCGCCGGTCAAGATCGTAAGCGTTTTTGTACCTGGCGTCTAATGGATGGCCTGCTGCACCGCAATTGCGGGTCGATATGGCGCTTCGATCAGCAACGACGCGCGCCGCGATTGGAGCGGGCCCTCCGCCCGAAAGAGTGTAGCCGTTATGACGTCTATCACCCGAAGCGCTGCAATCCGAATTGGCGACTCGGCTTTTGACTGGCGCAGGGCGACATTCCTTCCTTGGGTCGGGAGAGTCCCGTCGAGTTGTGCAGTGCGATTGCGACGAGGGAGGCGACCATGAATTTTTGGCAGATGTCCGACGGAATCCGGCTGCATCATCAGCAGCCCCCTCATCATGACGGGTACGACGGCCACGACGTTCGAGACGTGGCATGGCTGGATCCTTCACTGAATTTCGCGATCGGCACCCGTTACAATGGCGCTGGCGACGGCGGCTATGGCTCCTTCTTCGGTGCGGAGATGCACCCGCCTGTCGCGCGTTCTGATTGGCTTGATGCAGAACACGGAGGTATTCAAAGCAAGGCCGATGCCCAGTCCAATGCGGTGCACGCCGATCAACACGCCGGCCAGACGGGCCGCAACGATGGAGGCGGCAGCGCGACGACTGGCGCAGAGGTATCAGCCCTCAATTCTGGTTCTGGCCCAGGCTATGGCTGGCTTGATTCCACCACGATCCAGAGCGGGGCCAATCAGGCGGGCAACGGCGGAGATGGATATTTTTATGGAGGCACCATCCACGCCTCCTTGCTCATTTATCAGCCGATCAACATCGCGGTCGCGATTGGATATGGCTCCAGCGCCCACGCTGAACAAACCAACAATGTGAGTATCGATCAATCAGCCGTTCAAATCGCCGGCGTCGGGGGAAACGGCGGCAATGGCAACGCCGCATCGGGAGGAGACGTCGGCAGTTCTTCCTCTGGCACCGACCTGATCGCGACCGGCGGCAATGGCGCCGGCAATGGCGGCGACGGCTACTTCTTCGGGAGCCTGGTGAACGCTCCTGTCGTTATCTACCATCCCGTAAATATTGCCATCGCCGGTGCTGGAGGCACGGCCGAGGCTACTCAGTCCAATACGGTTGTGATCGATCAATCCGCCGTCCAGATCGCAGGTGTCGGTGGCAATGGCGGTAACGGAAATGCGGCAGGCGGCGGCAACGTATCGATGCTCGGACACACTTCCGGATCGGGCAGCGGCGGGACTGACTGGCTGATACATACTGGCGACAACCATGCGGGCAATGGCGGCGACGGTTACTTCTATGGAGGCCTCGTCCACGCATCCTTCGCGATATATAACCCGGTCAACATTGCGGTGGCCGGGTATAATTCCAGCGCGCATGCCTTCCAGGCGAACAACGTGCAGCTGGATCAATTCTCCTTTCAGATGGCCGGCCTCGGAGGAAATGGGGGCAACGGCAATGCCGCAGCGGGCGGAAACGTCTTCTCCGGCTTCGGAGGTGGCTCCAATGCCATCGCAACCGGGGACAACACTGCCGGCAACGGTGGCAGCGGCCATTTCACGGGCAGCATGATCGATGTCAGCATCGCGATTTATGCGCCGATCAACATTGCGATCGCTGGCCCCAATTCGACGGCCCAAGCCGACCAGATCAACAATGTGATGCTCGACCAGAGCGCGGTCCAGATCGCAGGAATCGGCGGGTACGGCGGCCACGGCAATCTTGCGCTGGGTGGTGATGTCGCCACGCATCTTCTGTCTGAACTTCATTTGATAGGATAGGGCGAGAATTCGCTGCCGCTCCGATGGTGAGGCCGAAGCCGCTCGCGTCCCGCTGATCGACCAGGAGCGCTCGCGCTTCGCCATGCTGCGTCGCCATCGAGAGGCGCCAAGGCATGTAAAAGGCATGTAATCCTTTCGTGTGTAACGCCTACCGAACAGGATGGCACTCCATTTGCCATCTATCCGGCTCATGCAAGTGGGGATCAGACTTGTTGACACATCCGCTATCCTGATCCGGACGGATGGTGCGTGAAATTAAACACAGGACGGAGGCTGACATGATGGCCAAGGCAAAGGGACTGATCAACGTTTCCGACTCCATCGAGTTCAAATCGATCAACACCGGGGGCAACAACGCCGGAAATGGCGGCGACGGCAGCTTCTCGGGAAAAATCGTCAACCAACCGAGCATCAGCTTCGATCCATACAACAAGGCGAGCGGTGCCAGCGTGGACGTGAAAACCGGCGATCACGTCAATCAGAAGGCGGAATGGGATGCCGGCGGCGCAAACGGAAAGGCTTCGTGGTTTGCGAAGGCCGAGGGAGGAAAGGCCACGTCGAACGGAAACCAGGACTCCGACAGCGGACATAATACCTCCAAGGTATACGCCAACACGACGGCGCAGCAGTCAAACTCGCTGAAGGCGGACATGCATCAGGAAGTGGTGGCTGGTATCGGCGGCGACGGTGGAAACGGCAACATCGCGCTGGGTGGAGACGTCCACTTTGAATTCGATACCTTCTGATCGGCAGCTTGTCCGACTGGCAAGACCGGCGGCAGCGGCCGCCGGTCCACGACTCGCCGCCGATCAATGCGGCGCCACGCCGGACTGACGGTGGAACGAGAAGGTCGAATCCTCAGGGCTCTGGCGGTGACGACAATGCTGATGCCGCCCCTCCGATTACACCTCGCAGCACAGCCACAGACAAGGCTGCAGGCGGCGCTCTGGGCCTGCGCCGGCACGCTTGGCATCGTGTTCGCATACAGTTGCAGCTACAATCTGCTGCTCTTCGCTCCGTCCATCTACCTGCTTCAGATCTATGATCGGGTTTTGTCGAGCCGGAGCGGCCACACGCTTCTGATGCTCACCCTGATCGTTGCGCTCACCGTTGTGGTTGGTGGCGTACTTGACGCGCTGCGCCGCGCCGTGTTGGGGCGGCTCGGGGCATGGCTCGAAGATCGCCTTCGTCCCCCCGTGCTCTCGGCCAGCCTCGAATGCGCCAACCGCGGCAACCCGGCGCAGGCATCGCAGGCGTATCGGGATCTCACTGTTCTGCGTCAGTTCGTCGAATCCAATGCATGCCCGATACTGTTCGACGCGCTCTGGGTACCTTTGTTTCTAAGTGTGCTTTTTCTCGTACATCCTTTGCTGGGAGTGATAGGAGCCTGCAGCGTGCTCTTCCTGTTCGGCCTCGCTCTGGTCGGCGATGTCCTCACCGAGGATGCGCAGGCCAGGTCCGGAACTGCCTGGGCCAGAAGCCATAGCCGGTTCGCGACGGCTGTCGATAATGTTCAATTGATCCAGGCCATGGGGATGCGCGACCGCGCCGCGCGCCTGATCTGCCAGGCCGCGCAGGACGCGCGAAGCGAGCACGACGAGGCCCAGCGGCGATACGAGATCATCATGCTTGTCGCAAAGCCGGCACGCGCATTGTCGCAGGTCCTGATCATGGGAGCCGCCGCGTGGCTGGTGCTCGACTACAACAGAAGCCCCGCCATTATCTTTGCCTCGACACTGCTGTTCAGCCGCGCGCTCGCACCCGTCGAGGGTGCCATTGCTGGCTGGAAAGCTTTCGCGACGGCCTTGAGCGCCTATCGGCGGCTCACGGACGTCCTTGTCGTCATCCCCGCTGTCCCGGAGAGCGCGGGCATTGCGTCGAACCGGTGCCGTCTCGTCGTCGACAATGTCGGCGTGGCACTGCCAGGCTCCGGCGTATTCCTGCTGAGAGAAGTCTCGTTCAGCCTCGCGCCTGGTGAATGCCTTGGCATTATCGGTCCGTCCGGCTCCGGCAAATCAATGCTCGGCCAGGTCATTGCCGGAATCTCGACGCCAACTCAGGGGCGCGTCCTGCTCGACAACGTCGACGTATCGGTCTTGCGTGAGGGAGGGGGCGATCGTCACCTCGGATATCTGCCGCAGGACATCAACCTGTTTGGGGAGACGATAACGGATGCCATCGCAGGGCTGGATGATAGCGATCCGCAGAAGGTCATCGCAGCCGCGAAGCTCGCCGGAATCCATGACACCATCGTTGGGCTGCCACAGGGGTATGACACCGTCATTCCCGGCGGCGGCTGTGCTTTTTCGCGCGGGTATCGCCAGCGTCTCGGCCTTGCGCGGGCATTCTTCGATGACCCGCGCCTTGTCGTGCTCGACGAGCCGAACGCCAGCCTCGATTACGTGGGCGAGCGCGTGCTGTTCGATGCCATCGAGCAGCTGAAGAAAGCCAACATCACGGTGATCATCATCACCCATCGAATGGGTATTCTCGCGGCCACGAACAGAATTGCCATCATGCAGGGCGGCGCGGTCACGGCATGTGGCGAAAGCGAGGAGATTTTCGAGAGGTATTTGAGCCGACCGCAAGTCACATCACAGGTCACGTTGCCCGAGAGTACGCCCGCAGCCGCCAACGTGTCACCTCAGCGAGTTGTCCCGTGACCGACGTTCCAGACAAGCCGCCGCACTCGTCTTCCCTCGTCCCGGAGCGGCGAACCAAGGTCGTGATTACCGCGATCGACGATATCGAGCCTCTGGAGTTTGCATGGTGGACGGCCCCGACGCCAGCTTCACCTCGCGCCGCACTCCGCGGCTTCACCTGGGCAGGCAATCTGCTGGTCGTCTGCTTTGTGCTGGGCCTGGGAATCTGGTCGGGCTTTGCGCCACTCGAGAGTGCCGCGATCGCTTCCGGCGTCGTGGAAACGGAATCGAGCCGGAAGACGATTCAGCACCTTGAGGGCGGCATCGTCAGGGAAATTCTGGTTGCCGACGGCGACGCAGTGCGCGCCGGGCAGGTGCTGATCTGGCTGGACGACACCAGGGCCCGCGCCGAGGTGCAGAGCCTTCAGGGCCAATTGTGGGACGCAACGGCACGTGAAGCAAGGCTCCAGGCCGAGATGCAAGGGCAAGAGCATGTGTCGTTTCCGGCCAGGATGGCGACTGCGGGGAAAGAGAATTCATCGGCCGCAGATGTCCTCACCGCGCAGCGAAACATCTTTGAAACGCGCCGGCAGGTCTTCCGGTCTCAGCTCGCCGTCGTCCGGGAGAAAAGCCTCCAGGTCGACAAGGAAATCCTGGGCCTCAAGGCGCAGGAAACCGCCGTCGCGCAGCGGGCCGCAATCGCCCGCGAGGAACTGGACATGGTGGCCACCCTCGTCAGCAAGGGGCTCGAACGGCGGCCGCGCCTTCTGAACCTCGAACGGGAAGTGGCTGAAATACAGGGGCGGCGGGGCGAGATCGCCGCGCATATTTCGCGCGCCGAGCAGGTCATTAGCGAATCGCAGGCGACGCTGCTCAAGCTCGAGAGCGACCGGCAAAACGAAATCGCGCAGTCGCTGCGCGAGGCACAAAATCAGATGTTTCAGCTACGCGAGCGATTGCGGGCGGCCGAGGACCAGCTGTCGCGAACCGAGGTCAAGGCTCCCGAGGACGGCGTGGTAACCGACCTGCGGATTCATACCCCCGGCGGCGTGATCGGGGCTGGTGCCCCGCTTATGGATATGGTGCCCCGGCAGGATCGCCTCATCGTGACCGCGCGCATCAGGCCCGAGGACATCGATGTGGTTCATCCAGGACTGAATGCCGACGTGCATCTGCTGCCCTACAATCAGCGCCGCGCACCGCGTCTCAGTGGGACAGTGACGCACGTATCCGCCGACCGCCTCGTCGACAAGCGTACCGAGCAGCCCTACTACGCAACCAAAATTCGCGTGCAGGATGCGCGGATCGCCGAGCAAGACATCCGGATCATCCCCGGAATGCCGGCACAGGTGTTCATCACAACCGGGCGCAGCACCGTGGCACTCTACGCCCTGAGGCCCCTGCTCGACAGCTTCAACGGCGCGTTCAAGGAGGATTGAGCGATTAGAGCGTTTTCCAGCGAAGTGGACACCGGTTCGCGTCAAGAAAACGCGTCAAATCAAAGAATCCAGAGCCCCGTTCCGATTCCATCGGAACGGAAAAGGCTCGAGCTGCCTCAAGATGCGCCTGGGCTGGTATCGCGTTCATGGCCCGACAGCCGGCCGCTCCAGCGGAGCACCGCCTCAGTGCGGTTGCGAGCGGCACACTTCCGCATGATATGATGAATATGCATTTTAACGGTGTTTTCCGAAAGATTCAGTTTAGCCGCAATCAGCTTGTTCGGAAGACCGAGTTCCAGTTCCGCAAGCACGTGTTGCTCGCGAGGCGTGAAATCGATCAGGTGTTTTTCTGGCGCGTCTTTCGCAGCGTCAGCGGCCAAGTATCCCGACGGCAACTCGGCAGCAGAGAGCAATTCCGGCGCTGTCGTCCCATTTTGCGCGATGATCGGAAGTGGTCTGTAGACGCCGCCGGCGAGAACAAGACGCAGGCCGGCAACCGCGACCTCGACCGGGATCGAGGTCGGGAAGAAGCCTCGTACTCCCCTGTGCATTGCGGCCAATGCCGTGGCCTCGTCATCACGGTTCGACAAGAGCGCGATGGAGGCATTGGGGCAGTAGTCCACGAGGAGAGCGAGATCGTCCTCGACAGATGGATCGGTGATGGACTTGTCCCCGGTACTCAGCGCCACCAGGCAAACATCTCGTCCCGACACGAAATCCAGACCGTCCGTGGTCGCCATTTCGACGATTTCGAACCCCGGTAATTCCCGCCGGAGAATGCTTAGAATGCAGGTACGCGTTAAAGTGAGAGGCTCGATGATCACCAGGGCCGGCATTTGCGGCGATCCATTGAGCCGTTCTGCGTGGTTGACGACTTGGTCCATAATAACCCCGAATTCAAAAAGCTGTTGGGCCACCCCACTGATTCCAAATTTCCACCGATCATAATTGCCTGGCGCCAGTCCATGAGAGGTGCCCGATTCAGCAATCGTTGCTCAAGGGTCTCAGGGATATCCATGACGCTGCAGTTGCAGGAGGAAATTCTTTCCACACAATTTCACTGCCGGGCACGATGCGATTTCATCGCACCGCGCTCATTCTGGCTTCTGATTGAGCATGATAGAACCGGTATCCGCAATCCCGGATCATGCCTTAGTTGCAGATGTTACGATACGCGATCGCCGCCGCTGAATCTGCCTTGCCAGAGACGACGTATGCATCATCCTCCTTCACGAGATATAGAAACGGCCTGTCTCCGGTATCTGAACCGGACGCATTCTTCCCTCTGACGTGACCGCAGATGGTGTCCACCGGACGCCCCCACATATTCAGTCTGATGGCCCGCTTCATGTCGCCGAACTCGGCGGACGCCGGATCGTCCATCTTTGCTGCGACTGAGATCTTTGCCTTGTTCAGGACGGGATCCGGGCTTTCGGCGGATCGATAGGTTGGCGAGGCGGGGGTCCTCGACGGCGCGTGCGCGGTTTTGACGATTTGAGCCCGTCCGCGGGACCCGGCCGATGATGGTTTCCTGGGCTTGACCGCAGCGGACTTCGCTCCAGCTGTTGCAGGATATGGCCTGAGTGCCTTTGACTTCTGCGCCATCGGCGGGCCGGTCGGGGCTCGGTCGAGGCAGCCTTGTGGCGCGCACTCCTGGAGGCTTGCCTGCGACGGGCCAAGCCCATAGCCGATCAGGAGTCCAGCCAGCACGCCAATGAAAAGCAGTCCCATGCAATTCCCCTCCTCGAGGGCGGAATTCCCATTGCACTCTTGCCGCAACTTCTTGATTTTACTGCTGAGGAGTTATCTGTTGCGCAAAAGCGTTAAGCGCTCATTAAGCGTGCATCCCGTGCGAAATCACGCTCCCGCATGGTTAACGTTGACGCACCGCCGAGCAGTCGATTGCCTGACGGATCTGTCCGCTCAATTCAAATCTGACCGGCTGCCCGGTTTACTTTGTTGGACCGTTGCGCGATCGGCCGTGTAGCCGCTCGCAGGTGGCGGTTGCTTCGTCAGCCTTTTCGGTGAATGTCCTGCTGTCCCGCTCTGCGCCAGGAGCAGCCATGGCCAATAGCTGAGCCCGGTTGCGCCATTTCCCGGCTCGATGCCCAGCGAAAAGTGCTAGGCTATCGCGTGGGGGCGCACCGGACATCAATCAAATGGATCGGTATCCAGGCGATCAATTCCCTTATGCGGCGTTCTTCTGGCCTGCGATGGTCGCTGCATCGGCCGCTGAAACCGCCTCGTCCGTCGCCGCGCAGCTTCTTGGATTCTCAGCCGACGCTGGTGGCGCCAGTCCTGCGCAGGAGCCGGAAGGAGCCACGCCAAGCACGATCGCGCTGAAGCTGCATGCCGTCCGGCTTCGTGACTTTACTGTCGGCGGAAGCGGCGTTCCCACCCTGCTGTGCCCACCGCTCGCGCTGCATGGAGCCGCTATCGCCGACCTTGCAGCCGGCCACAGTCTCGTTGCTGCCCTCCATGGCGCTGGAATTGAACGGCTGTTCATGGCCGATTGGCGCTCTGCCAGCGCTGACATGCGATTTCTCGGAATCGACGAATATCTTGCCGATCTCAATGTCCTTGTCGATCATCTCGGCGGCCTGGTCGATCTCGTGGGGCTTTGCCAGGGCGGCTGGTTATCCCTGGTCTATGCGGGACGCTTCCCGGCCAAGGTACGCAAGCTTGTGATGGCCGGCGCGCCGGTTGATATTGCCGCGCGGCAATCCGGTTTGTCTGTTATCGCCGAGGCGACCCCACGGTTCGTGTTTGAGAACCTGGTCAAGTCAGGTGATGGTCTCGTTATCGGCCGCAACGTCGCGCCGTTCTGGGGGAACGAGACTGATCCGAACGATATCCGCAACTCTCTGCAGACCGTGCAGCCGATCGGCTCGCCGGAATTCACCCGACTCGAAGCCATCTTCAAGAACTGGAATTCCTGGACGATCGACGTTCCCGGAAAATACTATCTCGAAGTTGTCGAGAAACTGTACAAATGCAACGCGCTCGCCAGCGGAAATTTCGTCGCCCTGGGAAAAGAGATCGACCTCTCGCGGCTGCTGCTTCCGATGTATCTTCTGGCCGGGAGCGCCGACGAAGTGGTCGCCCCGGAACAATTGCTTGCAGTGGAACGGCTCGTGGGAACGCCGGCGGAATCTCTGCGCCACGCGGTCGCCCCGTGCGGCCATCTAAGTCTGTTCATGGGGAGGCGCACGCTTGAGGAGTATTGGCCCGGGATTGTGCGCTGGATGAAGCAAGCTGAATGAGCCCGGGGGTCATCCCGTGCAAATGCTTGAGTGCGCTCGGCTTGAAGCTGGTCGTGGGGTCATGGAAGTCCGATACCGTCACTGCAATTGCAAACTGATCAGTTTTTTGCTGCGATGCGTTCGTCTGCATCTGGCTCTTGGCGAACATGTTCAGTGTATGGAATGTCCGCCTTGCGCCAGGTACGGACCTCCCTGGGAGGTCAGGTTTTTTCACCCATCCCAGGTCTCGGTCAGCCGCCACGCTGCTGCTGCGAAGCTGAGTTCAACCCCTATCGACGTCCCCGGTTGAGCAGTACGATGCGGATTGAATGAAGCGGCGGAAGACTGCTCGGTGGCGGCAACGAGACAAAGGGGGCGGCAATGGTGCGGCTGGAACATGCGGTGCTGGCGGCGGCAATGATGGCGGCGATGGGCACGCCCGTCGCGGCGGAAGTGCTCGACGCCACCTATCGCGGCACCATGGTATGCGACAAGCTGCCGTTTACCAGCGACAAGATGCGCGAGGCCATCGAGGTTACGATCAGCGGCAGCACCGCGCGCTACACGCATGTGGTGCGGCTGCGCAACGCCGCCGTCGAGGCCACCGCCGAGCAGGGCACCGGAAAAATAGACGGCCAGAAGATCGATCTTCAGGGCACCTGGAAGAGCGGCAGCCGCGAGTACCAGGCGAAATACAGCGGCAGCTTCGTGCGGCGCAGCGCCGGGCTGAAGGGCACGCAGACCTGGAGCGACGGCGGCAAGACCGTAACCCGTGCCTGCGCGGGCGCGATCAAGCGACCGCTCAAGCCATTCCTGCCGCGCGACAAGAACCAGGCTGCCGCGAAGTGAGGAGCGGGTGCGGTCGCGGCAGCCAACTTCTCGATGGGCTTGTAGGCGCCCCGCAACCCCCCGTCATCTGTGGGCAAGGAAAGATCTCGCCTCCTTGGCCAGGGGAGGCGAGATCAGGCAATTCAGCTCTCGGCTTGCTGAAATCAGCTGCGGGGGATCGGGGGGCTGAAGCCGCCGTTGAACGAAAGCAGCTTTGCGATCTGCTGCGGCGTCAGCAGGTCGTGATTCCGGGGAATGTGCGGATGCGCAATGGTGCTGGTGCCGATCAGGGAAGTGACGCCACCTGAAGCGATCGCAAGCTCGGTGTCGTTCAGAAGTCCGGTATGGCTGGTCATCGGTTTGCTCCTTCGTGTCCGACCGGGGCGATCATCGCTCCGTTTCATCGGTGAGCCGCACAATGCCCCCGTCTGCCGCGCCGCGCTGTTCCCTGGGGAACAAGCCTTGCGTTGGGCGCAGTCTGCTTTTGGCAAGAGCGGCATCAGCCAGTCATCGCTTCTCCTGCGTGCGCGCACGCACAAACACGACTCACCTTCGCGGCACAGTGAAGACTTCGCATGAGGAGAGGCACCGTGTTTTTACGGGGTGCGAGGCTTGGGCCGTTCAAGGTGCATTCATCATCGACTGCCTATTCAGCGCCTGGGGCGGCAGACTGCTTGTGATGGGACCGTTATGTCGCTTGCCCCTGATGACTTCGATCCGCTGGCCGTTGTTATTGACTGGCTCGACGCATGTCGATCAGGCGACCTCGACGCGTTGCTCGATCTCTACGACGAGCGCGCCACTCTTGAATGCGATTGTGAGGGTGCGCGCCTGACCGGGCGAGAGCCGTTGTCGGCTTACTGGACCGGCAAACTTCAAAATCTGCTCCCGACTGCCTTTACCCTCGACGATCTCACGGTGACGGAAGACGGCATTTGGGTCGATTATCGGAACAACAAAGCCAGTCTGGTGCGGGCGCATTTTCGTTTCAGCCCGTCAGGCAAGATTGAGCGCACCCACTGCGGGCCGGTGGACCGACGTCTGTCGGCATAACCGACGTTCGCGAACCGTCGATGATCGCTATCAGGTTCAAAGCGGACGGCGATTAAGCGACATACTTTCCAGAGAGTATCCTGCCGGGAACAAGTGGCAATCCGGGACGTTAGTGCCGACGCTAATACGCTCGCAGACCCTCGATGGGCCACCAAGTCCCCTCTTGCCGTCCGTCGACTTCTCTGCGTGATCCCTGCCGAGCACCCGCTCGGCAGGGCTTTTTATAATGCTCGGCAGCGCTGCTCATCATCGCGACGACAAGCTTTTTCGGACACTGCATCAGCATGCTCGAACGAGGCGCAAACCTCAAGCACGCCTTCTCCGCTATTGAAGTAGAGGATTGGTATACAGCGAGAGTCATTGATCTCAACATGGGAAGCCACGTTCTGAATTGCGCCGCGAGTCGTGCACAGGAGGCAAAGGAAACGCCGGTTACCTATTTTTCCCGGCTCGGAACCTATCTCGAGATCACGGTGTTGACGTGCATTCTTGGAGACACGGTCATGGCATCTAGCGCGCGCATTTTTTTCGCAGGGGTGGGAACTACTTTTGTCATCCTGGGAGTTGGCTTTGGCAGCGGACTCCTGATGGCTAACTCGGCGCTCAAGGAACGCTCCGGCTACCAGGCACGTACGACCGCGGAACTGCCGTCCGCCGTCAGGGTCATCCTGCCTACCACGGCCGAGGCGGCCCAGCCGCCGCAGCCGCCCCAACAGACATCGCAACAGGCTGCGGTGGTGGACTCGGCACCCGAGCCGGTGCAGGCAACGCAGCCGGAAAAACGCATTGAGAAGCCAGACGCGAAGAAGGCTGAAGCCGAAGTGCGTGAACGCCGCAAACGCTACGCCGAACGCAAATCCAGGCGCGAGGCTGCCCGGGCGAAACAGCGACTGGAACCACGAGAGCACGAAGAAGCCCCGGTCATGGCTTTTGGTAGTGACGCCACTTCGCGCCTGGTGATGTTCGGCAACTAGACGCCGCGAACGCTTGAACGCGTGGGCGGCTCCTCAAGCTCGTCCGCCTATTTGTCCGTAAAAAACGTCAGTAAGACTTTGCCCTTTTCGCCGATCAGGCAGAGAAAGGTTCGGCGCGTGTCCTGCTTGCCTTTTTCGAGATAGGCATCGCCAATAACAATGGTTTTGATGGGCGTGTCCTCGACCTTCGTATTGGCCTTTGCAACCGTCATTCCGTCAACGTCGAGAGTCACGTCCTTGATGCCGGGATTGCGCTCTCTCAGTGCAATTAAACCCGTCGACCGGCACGCCTCCAGTTCGGGGTTCGCAACTTGAGCTGATACATTTTCGACGGAAATGCCGATTTCGACGGAAATGCCGATAAACAATGTCGCGAGAGAGATTGCAATTTTTCCAACGCGCATTTTGGTCTCCAACATGAAGTTTCAATACGAACAAGTGCCGGGATGTCGCCGCTGCTGGCCAGGGGGAAAGTTGCGCCGTCACCGCGGATTCGTGTCAGAGACCCGTGAGCGGCACCGTGGATGCCCACCGCTGTCGCGTTTTCGAGCGAAGCATGTCCTCGGACTTGATCCGGGGTGGATACCGCTTCGCAGAGCAATCAAGTTTACGCAGATTGCTTAAACTTATCTGCGGTAGAAAACGCGTCCAAGACAACAGTCTGGAGCTTCGGTTCTCATTCAATCAGAACCGATAAGACTCTAGGCCGCAGCGATCGTCTTTTCGATATCGTGCACCGCATGACCGGTAAGGTCCTTCGAGATCTCGCCGCGAAGAACCTCCGACAGCTTTTTATGATAGCTCTTGCGAAGTTCGCCGAGGGTGCGCGGGGCGGCGATGATTATGAGATCCGAAATTTCGCCATCCAGAACCCGTTTGTTGAGTAAACCCGCTATTCCGCCGGCGAAGCCGTCTTCCGCGGCTTGGCTTTCGTCAGGATTGGCGGAACTGCTCTGATGGCCCGCGCCGGACCCCTTGTTTACGTTTTCGATCTCCGATTCAGGCATCGCCGTCAGCGCTGGGCTGGCCTCATCGCCGGTATTGCTAAAGAGGTTGAACTTTTCTCCGTCGGCGACGGCCACGATTGTTCCCTTGGGAAGCAACATGAAATCTCCAGAGTGTGAGGAATGCACTGAGATGCAGGCTGCACGTCAATCGATCAGGGCGCGCTTGGTTCCGGCCCGGTAATGGCACGGTTCGCACGAACGAACTATTTGCGGGGTGTCCGGTCGCTTTTCGACTGTATCTGCTGGCGGCAAAGTACTGCGCAACTTCCGTTTAACGATCACCTTCCCGGTGGTGGGGGCAGTAAGCGTGACATGCTCCAATGCGATCCGTCTATGGCTTCCGGGCGTGACTGCGCAGCCCCGGAAGACCGACGGGGAGGAAGGTCGCGATGCGACAAATTGGCCCGACGGGCAAATCAGTTCCGATTATCGGAATTCGTGTCAAGTCCTGAAATAAAAAATATTTCTGTTTACCAGAAGTAAAATCAGAGGTATGTGTTTGGCCATCCCGTCCTACTCAGAAGGGCGTCGGCCGTCGTCACGGACGTTGGGCGGGTTGCGGTGGACGCTGGTTTACGCCTCGACGACGGCGTGGATAAGCGTACGGCAAAACCGTGTGGTCCTGGCGCCCGTTGCTGGTGTCAAGCCGTCGGCTAAGCGTGAGCTGAACCGACGGTGACGGAGTCAACCAAGAACTCGTCTCCGGGGAGATCACGGCATAAGCCGTAAAGCCATTGCGCAGGGAAGGCCGGGTGTTCTCCGCTGCCCTGTATGCTCGTGTGCAGCCTACTTAGTGCTAACCGCACACGGGACCGCGGGTGCAGCGCGCACCCGGTCTTCCCTGCGCCCTCTATTTGAAGAGGGCAGGAAGTTTCTGGCAAAGCTCGGGCGCAATGCGCCGCGAGATCGCGAAACTATTTCCACGTCGTCCCGGCGAACGCCGGGACCCATAACCACAGGAAGAAGTTTTGCGAGAAGAAGTTTTGCGAACGGTCTCTGTTACCGAGCCTCTATCGAGAGATCACGCGGTATGGGTCCCGGCCCCCCGTGCGCAATTGCGCACTAGGCCGGGACGGTGATGGAGTTGGGGACGCAGCAATCAAACCGGCTTGCCCGTGTACGGCATCGACGCCGTCAAACCGCCGTCGACCGGGATCGCCTGGCCGTTGACGTAGGACGCGTCGTCGCTGGCAAGGAACAGTCCCATCGCTGCGAGTTCATGCGGCTGGCCGGCGCGCTTCAGCGGATTGAGCTGGCCGATCTTGCCCTCGGTGCCGCGCTGTTTGGCGTTGTCGAAGATCGGCTTGGTCATGCCGGTTTCGATCAGGCCAGGGCACACTGCATTGATGCGCACGCCGGTGCCGGACAGCGAATAGGCGGTCGTTTGCACCAAACTGATCACGCCGGCCTTGCTCGCGCCATAGGGATGTCCGCTGGCGCCGGCCTTGAGACCTGCGACGGAAGCGGTGCAGACGATCGAGCCCGACTTCTGCCTGATCATGTGCGGCATCGAATGCTTGATCGCGAGGAACGGTCCGATCAGGTTGATGCGCAGCACTTCCTGCCAGTGCTCCACCGTCTGTTCAGGAATCGGAACCAGCCCGCCGCTGACGCCGGCATTGGCCCAGATCGCATCGAGCTTGCCGTATTTCGAGACCGCCTTGTCGATGAAGGCCTTCACGTCGGCTTCCGATCCCGCATCCGCCATCACGGCTTCGACAATGCCGCCGGCGTCACTGACGAGTTTTGCGGTTTCCTTCACCGCTTCGCTGCGATCGACCGCAATCAGTTTTGCGCCTTCCCTGGTGAACAGCAAGGAGGCCGCGCGTCCGATCCCGCTGCCTGCGCCGGTGATGATGACGGATTTGCCTTCGAGGCGGCCCATGAGTTTCTCCCTGGTGTGGATGTGGTTATAGCGTTTTCAAGCGAAGTGGCTACCGGTTCGCGTGCAGAAAACGCGTCAGACATAGATACGCTTGCCGCCTTGCGGAATTTCAAACAAGATTTCAAACGCTGAAGTCACTTGAGACGTTGCGTGCTCTGACGTACAGCGACAGTGAACACTATTGAAGGGTGCCAGCGATGTCCAATACCGACAAATCAGTAGCTGCTCCGAAGACCGGAGTGGTTACCACGCGCTGGTGGTGGGTACGGCATGCGCCGGTCCGCGAGGATGGCGGCTGCATCTACGGGCAAAAGGATCTGGGCTGCGACACCAGCGATCGCGTGGTGTTCGACGCGGTCGGAAAAATCCTGCCGCGGGGCGCGGTCTGGTATTCAAGCAACCTGAAGCGCACGCATCAGACCGCGGACGCGATCTGGGCCGCCGGATTTCCGAGGCCCGCCGACATGCCGCACATCAAGGACTTTGCCGAACAGCATCTCGGCGAATGGCAGGGCATGAATCGCGCGGCGTTTCTGGCCAGCCGTCCCGCCGGCAGCCATTGGTTCGCGGCGATCGACGAACCGGCTCCCGGCGGCGAAAGTTTCATGGATCTCTACAACCGTGTCTGCGGCGCGATCGAGCGTATCACCAGGGAGCATGCCGGCAAGGACGTGATTGCCGTGACCCATGGCGGAACGATCAAGGCGGCGGTCGGTCTTGCGCTCGGCGGCTTGCCGGAGAAGGGCCTCGCCTTCGACATCGATAACTGTTCGGTCACGCGGCTCGATCACGTCGCTAGCGAGAACCATTCGATCTGGCGGCTGCCGATGGTCAACCAGCAGCCGTGGATTGCGGACGTCTCGCACAATGCGATGCATCAGCCGGCCGGACCGGAGATCGTGCCGCCTGCGACGAAGCTTGCCTGAGCCGTCATTCCGGGGCACGCGAAGCGTGAACCTCAGATGCGCAATTGCGCATCGGGGAATCGAGATTCCGGGTTCGATGCTTCGCATCGCCCCGGAACGACGTTAAGTTTTAACGAGAACCGGCGGACCGCCGGACCAACATCTGGGAGAGAGACATGAGCTTGTTCGACATGAAGGGCAAAGTCGCCGTCATCACCGGCTCCACGCGCGGCATCGGCCTTGCCATCGCCGAACGCATGGCCGAGCACGGCGCCAAGGTCGTGATCTCCTCGCGCAAGCAGGACGTCTGCGATTCCGTCACCAAATCGATCAACGAGAAATTCGGCAAGGGCACGGCGGTCTCGATCGCGGCGAACATTTCCAGCAAGGAAAACCTGCAGAACCTCGTCGATGAATCCAACCGCGCCTTCGGCAAGATCGACGTGCTGGTCTGCAACGCGGCGTCCAATCCTTACTATGGTCCGCTCGGCGGCATCTCCGACGATCAGTTCCGTAAGATCCTGGACAACAACATCGTCGCCAACAACTGGCTGATCAACATGGTCGTGCCGCAGATGATCGAGCGCAAGGACGGCTCGATCATCATCGTGTCTTCGATCGGCGGTCTGAAGGGCTCGACCGTGCTCGGCGCCTATGCGATCTCGAAGGCCGCCGACATGCAGCTCGCGCGCAACCTCGCCTGCGAATACGGCAAGCACAACATCCGCGTGAACTGCATCGCCCCCGGCCTGATCAAGACCGATTTTGCCAAGGCGCTGTGGGACAATCCCGATACCCTGAAAGCCTCGACCGCGCGCTCGCCGCTGCTCCGCATCGGCACTCCCGACGAGATCGCGGGCGCCGCCGTGTTCATGGGATCGGCGGCCGGCGACTTCATGACTGGCCAGACGATTGTGATCGACGGTGGGGCGACGATTAGTTGATCTCGAAAAAACTATCTCGTCGTCCCGGCGAACGCCGGGACCCATACTCCGCAGCGGTCGTTGTTGCGGGAAGTATCTGATGCCGGCGATCTTACCGATGGGCCGCGGCGTATGGGTCGTAAGTCTCGGTGCCTCGATTAAGATGGGGCGATCGAGGCGGGCGTTGCGGGGTTTATGGGAGGTCGTT